>JAZTWG010000067.1:0-10301 GCA_045635745.1 Victivallaceae bacterium | reverse complement strand
TATAAACAACGATTACCGATATAGCAAATATTGATAACGCTATATAAAGTAATCTCAAAAATTGTTTTATGCCAATTTTTTCACCATTACTGTTGAGCAATTCAAACCGTAATTTATGATGAGATTCTTTTTTCATTTTTCATCACCTTTGGCCGTATTGATGGATTTTATCAGCATCACCCTGATTTGGGAACAGTCACTATTCAATTCCTGATAGTTTGCTTCATCAATATAATTTGTTTTCAGCAGAAGTTCCAGCCAGTAACTCGTTTCGTTGGCTTCTTTGAGGGCGATTTGCAGTTTTGCGATAAAGTCCGGTTTGCCGTGGGCATATTGTGCTTCGTGTATGTTTGCTCCGATACTGGCTCCGGCTCTGCCGATTTGATTAGAAACGATTGTTTCATGTTTTAACTGAACGGAAAATATGATGAAAACATTTCTGATAGAAAATACTTCCAAAAAACTGAAACTTTATGAATTTGTAATTACGGCGTTGCTTTTTATTAACCTGCTGATTGGCTTCGGAGCATTGTATATCCCCATACCGCTTGCCTTCACGGTATGGGGCATAACGGGGCTATGCCTGATAGCATTTTATCGGCATCCGCATTGCCATATGGTGGTATCACGGGTAAAAGTTTTATAATAATACAATAGCAGAAATGTTTTGATTTAACGATTTGTTTTATTTTGCACAGATGTGTATGTTTTCATTATATTTCAGTAATCAAAAAAGAATTATAATAAAATTTTTTATTGAAAATATCACTTTTGAGTGATATTCACAATAGTGATATATAACTCAAATTTTTTGAGAATATTATTTAATTTTCTGCGTTGAATTTGATATTTTTTATTTCAATAACTCCACCATTCTGATCCATCATATCCAGCCGGATCGCTGTAACTTGTTTGGCTTTGCTCCATTCCGGATTATTTGTGGTTGGAATGGTGATGGTATGGAACTTGTTATCACCTTTCAAACTGGGCAGATTGAATACCCGGGGAGAACCGAAACGCTGTTTGCCATTGGCAAAATAGAGCTGACCTTTGGTCTTGGCGGGAATTCCGCTGGCTCGGTATTCGATTGTAATGGTGCTGATCTTGTTGGTATCAAGCAGGAGATCACGGTTGAACAGCTGGTGATCTTTCTGGATATCTTTAAGAATCAGGCTGTCAGCGGTGTGTTCCAGTGTTGCCCGGACAGCTTTTTTCCAATCGGCTACTGCTGACATGCTGGCGGCGTTTTTCGGGGCTTTGCCGACGCGTACCATGCGGTAACTGTTTTTCTCCACCGGCAATGTGAATTTGCTGCCTTTGCCGATAATGGTGCTGCTTTCAACATCATAGATCGTGCCGGAAGTGAATTTGCCGAGATCAAAGGTTGCTTTGACCGCTTTGGCACTTACATTGCCGATCAACAGCAGCACTTCGCCATCTTTGCGTTTGACTACGGTAGCCAATACATCTTTGCTGTTTACTTTTACCGGATTGTCAGCGGCATAGCCGGGATAAATAATTGTTCCGTCGGCTTCGTAGCCGAAGGCAAACACATAGTCGATCGCCTTCTGATAGAACATCCCGGGCGTAAAGTAAAGTTTTCCGCTCATCATATTGTTGGCAAACTGTACAGCCAGTACTGAACGCTCGACTTCTTCGCCGGGGACATTCTTATCGCGCTGAATAATGGCTCTGCCCAGCGTACCGGTTTGAGTACCGATCGTATTGGTCAGGATATACGGCTGCGAAAAACGCTTCGGGTAAGGATCTGCACCGAAGTTCATTTCCCAGTCAAGAGTGGTGGCGTTGAAGCTCACCAGCGGGATCATGACCGTATCGGTGATATGCGTTTCCAGCATCGGATAGCCGCCCAGATAACGCTTTTCTTCGTGCAGGAACAATGCGCTGCGTTTGAGCAATTCGCGCATTTCAAAGAAGGGGTAGTAAGGCATGACCGTACCGGGAGCGACTTCAATGGCAGGACCTTTGGCTACATTGTAGCAGATGGTATCAAAAATATTGTCGTAATAAATACCCGTATAACCGTATTTGTACATCTGCCGGATACTGTACAGCATAAAATCGGTGAACTTATCTGTGGGGTCACAGCCGAAGTGGCTCATGCGCTCGCGGCTGTATGGACGCGTATCCCACAAACTCCACTCGTCGCTGTACATATCAAACTCTTTGGAGTTGGGTGCCAGTGCCCGGGGATTCTGATACTGAATACGCACATTGCTCGGACGGAAGATTTCGCAGAATGCCCGCATGCTCAAATGCAGCTGTTTGGTCAATACCGGAGAGTAATCGTAAATACTGCGGTATTCGGTCTGGTCAAGCTTGTTACGCTTTACATAATCCAGCGCAAAAGCCTGGGCTTCCGCCGGGGTCTTCCATTTGTCGGCTGCCACATATTCCAGGAAGCTCCAGTCGTTATTGGGCGGCACATTCAAGTTGCCGTCTTCATAACGCATACACATATAGCCGTAAGTGGCAATGATGTTCAAATACTTGGATTTGGGGTAATATTTCACGCGCTGCGAAAGTCCGGGCATGGCGGCAACTTTGGGCTGCGGCTTGACCGGAGTGGGCTGGAATCCCATAACGATTTCAAACTTTTTATCGCGGGTGGTCGGTTTGTTGACCAGATTTACACGCAGTTTTACCGATGATTTTTCCACGGTCAGAGTTTGCGCCGGTTTGTTGGGATCAATACTCCAGTTGTAAGGAGTTTCCGCAAACCAGCAGAAGCCTTTGTACTGTTCGCCGACCCAGATGTAGGGGCGGAAGCCTTTGAGCAGCTGATTGAGCACACGACCTTTAAGGCTGTTCCACACTTCACCTTCTTTTTTCGGAATCCAGCCGTGGAAGTTGTTGCGCAAACGCGCACCCATGGCAGTGTAAAGCGTGGCGTATTCTTTTTTGATATCGATATCAAAGTATAAGCTGTCGATTTTCACCGGTTTGGCAGGGTCGAACTTGAGCGTTACTTTGCACATACCGTCGTAATCGTAATCGTGTACAGCGGTAAGTTTGAGGTCGCCGTATTGGAAATCGCTTTCAAAGATCACTCTGCCGAAAGGAGCTTTAACTTGGCGGACAGCAAGAGCTTTGAAACTTGAACCGTTGATTTTCAGCTCGATCGGAGAAGTAAGGATATTTTCGCCTTGAGCGTACACCGCATCCCAGAATACGCCGCTGCGGCGGTAGCCGGTCTGGAGGGCGTGGATTTCGTTATTTTTGATCTGGAGCGGCTTAAACGGCGGAATGTACTGTTCGGATTTACCGAGTTTGTTGTTTTCCCATTCAAACTTGTATCTGCCGAAAGAGTTTTTGATGGTCTGGACTTTACCTTTTTTATCGGTGACTTTTACATCAAAACTGTATTTGCCCAGCGGCCACTTGTTCATATCGGCTTCTTTCCAATAGCCGTACCAGTCAACATCGCCGCGCTTTTCCAGCTGCTTGACAGCAAAGACTTTGCCGGATTCATGCGTTACAACAACTTCTGCTTTGGTCACAGCGTTGAATTTAGCCTTCTGGCGGCAGAATAAACGGGCACGCAGGGTTTGTGCAGTGGGATGCACTGCCCAGTGTACCTGCAGCGGCGGATTGGGGTCGAGCCACTTTTGAGATTTATTGAAATCCCAGGAGAATTTACGCTGATAATAAACTTTACCGGTGTTGACATCTTTGATTTCGCTGGTAAAAGTACGGAATGTACCTGGCATAAAAATACCCTGCATAATAACTTCGTCAGTTGCTCCGGGAGCCAGAGTTATAGTCTTTGAACGGTTGACAGGAGCTTCCAGCGATTTAACATCGGCTGTCCAGCGGAGCGTTACCGGTTTATCGGAGGTGTTGCTCAACTGCCAGGTCAACCGCCAGCTGGCGTATTTGGTCTGGTTGATCATATCAACAAGGTTGCAGAGCACGCCGGATTTGACAAAGCGAACTTCTGCGAGCGGCTTTTTGGCAGTCGGAATATGCCATGCGGTTACTTCATTTGGGCAGTTCCATTTGCGGAGCATTTGTACGCCCCAGCTGCCGTCGGTCAGGTTTTCACCGCTGAAGGAACTCAACGGAATGGACATTTCGCTGTACCAGAACTCTTTGTCAGAACTGTGTTTAACCACGGCTCCAGCAGGCAAACTGGTCTTTTTGTCGGCATTGACTGTGATTTTCACCGCTTTGCCGCCGGGAGGCAGCAAGGTTATTTCCCAACAGCGCAATTCCGGAGTCTGAATATTACCGGGCTTGATTTCGCTTTGCTGTGCCAGATAAAGATTTTTACCGTCGCAACCGATGTAAAAAAGAATGTTGCGGATTGCCAACAGCTGGTTTTTCTGCGAAACAGATCTTTTCCAGATACCGGCATTCAGCCATTCACCATCGCTGAATTTGCCATCAATTTTCGGAGCTTTGCTCATAAGCGGGACTTGCAGTAAACTGTCCCCCAATACCGCAAAACATGTTCCGAACAGCAATGTCATGGCGAACAATAACTTACTATTCATAAAATTCAAATTCATTTTTCAGCCTTTCTTTTTTTATTGTTAAATATCTTTTGCAAATATATCAAATATCTTCATTGGGAGATAATTCTGCAAGTGTTTGCGGCAACTCTACCAATCTGCCTTCTCTTGCACTTTTACGGGCATACAACGGCGGAATAACCGCCCACAAACCTTCTTCCAGCGAAACTGCCGGCGGCAGACCTTTGCGCCAGCGGTCGATAAAATCTTCGATGGCGTCAGGAGTGGGAATATTTATTTCCACAGGAACTCCCGGCGTATGCGGCGGCGCGTTTTTATGATAGATGATTGTTGATGGATCGTTATATTCCCAGCTCAAAGCCCCTTCGGAACCTTCGATCGAGCCATATACCGTACAGCGCGGATTACATTCGCTGGAGTGAAACGAAATCTGGCAGCCATTGCGATGTTTCAGCAGCAAATCCCAAGTATCTTCCACGCAAGTAGCATTGGAACTGTGCTGATTACTCATGGCATAAAGCTGCTCTATCGGTCCGTTCAACAAGCGGAACCATTCAAAACAATGGCAATAGTGCTGGGTGAGCTCTCCACCGGTCTGCGGTACATAACGCCAGTCCGGATTTTTTTCATCTACGCTTTTACGCAGCTCCGGACGGTATTGCAACCAGTTGAAGTTCATTGCCACCAAATCGCCCAACATGCCGGACTTGACCAGATGCGTCAACTGCCGGTAAATTGGCATATACTGATAAAACAACCCCACATTGATGTAATGTTTGCCGCACAGCTCCCGAACTCGGCAGATTTCCGGCATAAAAACGGCTACCGGTTTTTCTATATAAACAGGTTTATTGGTCTGCACTGCGGCAAAGAGTGCGTCCGGATGAGCCGCGGGAAAGAGCGATATAAGGTACATATCCACATCTTTGGCAGTAAGCAATTCATCCAGCGAACAAGCTCGTGCGCCATATTGTTTTGCCAGCAGTTCAGCCCGGCTGCGGTCAATATCGTGGCAGCAAGTTACGCACGCCGTGCCGTTGGCAAGAGATGTTTGCAACAGCTTTTGCGAGCGTTTACCGCAGCCATACAAACCTATTCTGAATTTTCCCATACGCTGAAAATCTCTCACAAAAAGATTATTCCCAATCAATGATCTTGGTGTCTCCTTCGATCCGACGCAAAAAAGATGTTCCGTGAGCATAATACTTGGGATACTTTTTAGTATCGTGTACCGGAATAATCACTGTATCAACATCCCCGCCCAAGTGCAGAATATTTGCTGAAGTCGGGTGATTGATCTGCGTACAATTCCAGGCGATCGGACCGTAAGCATCGGTGAATACAGTGCAAACCGGATTATCCCGTCCCACTATCATACGGGCAAGATTGCTTTTGTTGGTAAGATCTTTTATTTCCGTATCGGTCAGTTCTATATGCCACCATTCGTAACTTATGGCAGTCATTGTATCATTCACAATCCCGAAGTTGGTGGTATCGCTGGGACATTTGAAGAATTTTTCCATAAGAACTTTTTGCGTTTCATCCGAAGTTGCGGCTTCTGAAGCAAAATATCCGCCCACCAGCAGCATATTCGGAGAAGTCCGTCTGTCGGTATTTTTGTAACTGGTGCCATAATAACCGGTGTGGTTGAGATGTTTGTTGTTATTCCAGGCGTATGGCAGATAATCTGTATTGCTATTGGCGTACATGTGAAGCGCAAGACCGATTTGTTTAAGTTTGTTTTTACAGCTCGAACTGCGTGCTGATTCGCGCGCTGTCGAAAGTGCCGGCAGCAGCATTGCCGCCAGAATAGCGATGATGGCGATTACCACCAAGAGCTCGATCAAGGTAAATTGTTTTTTCATATTTCCTCCCATGAATATATGTTATATGGTTAAAAAATCACTCTATTTCCAGCTGTAATGCTCCGGCTTTCTGCCGTTTCGGCGCCCGATGCCCCTGACTCCAACGGGAAAGCTCATCTTTACCCGGCCACGGGATGCCGAACAAACCGCCCACCGACAAATAGTGAACCACGGTTATTTCAACATCTTTCCCCTGCAAATCGGCGGGGATTTCCCAAGTGTATGGTTTGAAAAGGCATTTGCCCAGCGACACTCCATTAACGAACAGTTCAGCAGCTCCCGGCGCCGGAACTTCGGCAATATGGAATTTTCCGGCACCTGACGGCAGCCTGCAACGGCTTTTCTGGGTGACTTTGCCCACATAGTCAATGAGCTTTTCGCCGATAAAAACCACTTGCGGCAGGAAAGGATATTCATCTGCCGGGTCGTGAAGTTTAACTGTATATTTGCCCGCCGGAAGATTGCCCAGATCATAAACCTGATAAAGATTGTTGAATGTATGCGGCAATTCGGTGCAGGCCTGCGGATTTTCGAGCATCCTGCCATTGAATTCCACCTTGGCTGAACAATCATATTTACGCAATGCCAAACGCAGATGCTGGGACTCGGTCAACTCCAGGACTGCACTCTGCTTTTCGTCGAAATGCATCCGGCAGAGGTGCGGGCGGTCAAACTCCACCTTCCAGTCGGCTTTGACAATTTGCGGCTTGACGGAAGATTTTTCAGGAGCAATATTCTTTGCTGCCGATGCAGGAAATTCCACAACTGCGTGAGCGTAGAGGGTGAATTTCTGTTTTGCATTGCCTCGATGCAGCACCAGCTCCCGGTCAGTACCGGACATATCAACCACCAGTGTACTGCCGTCTTTGTAGCGGCGGATAAATACATCGTCCACCATTTTCCCAGTTTGATCGCAAACAAACGAACTCAAGGTCAACCGTTCCTGAATGGCAACTTTCCACAAGCGTTCAAAGTTGGGAGATCTTACGATGAATTTTTCTTCGCGGATAATTCCGTTGGGATGAATGGCCAGTACCATCGGAAGATCTGCCGGGGCTTCTTCATCATTATCCAGCAAACACCATGATATTTGATGTTTGACCAGACTCATCAACAGATCCGGCAGGCGTTCGGCACCGTTACCATATCTTACGCCGATTTCATAAGAGCGTTCTTTTTTCGCCAGTGCGGCGGCCTGTTTTGCCGTTTTTGCCCATTCGCCAAAAACTTCCAGATGCGGCTGATCGGCAGAAAATGAGTTATACCACTTGGGTTTGTGGGCACAGCCGCGGGAGTCCACCGGCGCAATTGCCAAAACATAATGATCCACCCCGAAAGCTGCCGCCAGATAAAGCATCTTACTCAAGCGGGTAAAACTCAAATCGCACGGTCCGAGGGCAAAAAGTTCGCCCAAACCGCCTTGATTGCCGCGTTTGTCAATAGCATACATAGCTGTTGCCATCGCCATCCAGTCGCTGCTGTCGATAGCGTGGAAGGTGTTGATTTCATCCATCCCCGGCAAACCGAAACCGGGCAGCACTTTCAGGATATTGCCGTTGCTTTTGCGGGAGGTTTCCGGATGAGTTTCGTTCATCAAATGTCCGGTAAGCACAATACCATGCTTCTGGCACCATGCCTGCAAGCGATCAATATATACAGTGCGGAAACGCTTTGCAAGCAAATCTGCACATACCGCCGGATAATAATTGGGGTCACCCCGGAGACCGGCAGCTATATCTGCAAAAAGATCACCGCCGGTAAGTTTGCGGTAATCATCTTCCAACCCTTTGTAGTAACCCATGCAGAAAATAGCGTCTGGCGCATATTTTCCCCAATAGCCGATTTCCGGTTCATCGGTAAAAATGCCCTTGATAAGTTTGCCGAAATAGGGCTTCAAACGCTTGTAATACTGTTCGTGCGTAAGTTCAATAAAACGGTCAACGGCTGCCGGTTCCATCAATGCGGTGTAGTCCGGGTTGCGGCGGATCTCCACTTTGATCTTGCCATCGCTTTTGTATGCACAGATAAACGGCATGGCAAATTCCGGATTTTCATGCGGCACGCGCTTGCTGCAGCTGCCGCTGGGCCAGTTGAATTCGTCATAAAGCCAAACGGATGAAAAATTCAGCTTTTCAGCTTCTTCGCAAACCGCTGCCAGCGTATCAAGATATTCTGCGGCCATATAATCAAGTTCGCATCCGCTGCGGGGATAAACCAGATATTGGTCTATGCCTACTGATTTATATTTGGCAAGAATGGAATGAATTTCCTGGCGGGTCGGTTTTCCGGTCAAGGCTCCCATCGGGATCAATGGATTACAGTTCACAACAAAAGCTCCTTGCAAAATAAGAGCAAAACTCATGAGCAGTTTAATCAGAGTATTGCCAGTCATAAAATAAAAACTCCTGTATATAAAAATATCCTTTATCAAAAAATTTACACTGTGCGATATAAAAAATCAAAAAAAGTTTTCCGCTGAATAAATTTTTTTCAGAAAATAGCATAAAAATACATTATTATTGTAAAAATACTAAAAAGCAAAAGTTTCACGCTTAATATTATACAATATAATTGTAAATTTAAATAAAAAAGCCGGAATGTATTTGCAAAAATCAATAAAAAAACTATTGTATATCGGAATATTTTCAAGTTTTTTACAAAGGAATAAATATGCCAGAAAAAATACGCAGTACCCGTCGTACTCTTATTCAGTCAGTGGAACGGGCTTTGGATATATTGGAATTTGTCGGCAACGCGTCCGAACCGGTACGCAACAGCGCGATAGCTGAATATCTTAATGTATCAGCCGCCACCGCCAACAATATTATCCGGACGCTTTATATCCGAGGCTACTTGAATCAACATCGCGGGGGGCGTTACACTTTGGGCATGCAGTCTTTTGTGCTTGGCAGTAATGCTGATATCGGACGCGAACTGCGTGCAGTTTCGTTGGAGCCATTACAGCGATTGAGTCGGGCAACGCAAGTTACCTGTTTCCTCGGAGTATTTTATCAGCGTCAGGTGGTGGCGATCAATGTTATCGAAAGTCGCAATCCTATAAGTGTATCTCTCCGGCAGCGCTGGTTGGATCAATACCATTCAACTGCGGCAGGCAAAGTGCTTTTAAGTGCCATGCCCGAATCCGAGTTGGAGCAGTTTCTGGAACAAATGCCGTTGCACAAACTGACCGAACGGACCATTTGTGTTCCTGAACTATTGAAAAAAGATTTGCATCAAGTCCGTCAGCAGGGATATGCGGTGGTGTGTGACGAAAGTGTTTTCGGAGTAAGTTCACTTGGAATCCCGCTCTGCAGCAAAGATGGCAAAGTTATCGCTGCGTTAAGCACGGCATTTTCCAGCTATTTTCTGGATGAAGTTTATCTGAAAAATCAGCTTGCATTACTGCATAAAACCAAAAGTGAAATCGAAAAAAGGTTGTGGAAATAATGTTTTGAGCAGGATATTTTATAAATATGGTAACAATCCTTATTGATTTGTTACGGCTTTATATGCTTAATTAATAAAAAACTAATTCAGTACATCATCCTGCAACAGGAAATCATACAGTCCGATATGCAGAACTCCTTTTTCATCGATCCATGGTTTCATTGCGGTTTTAGTCACAATAATTTTTTGAAAGAAGTCCTTTACCGCCAGCAATGGCCGTGCTTCCTGAGTTGCCTTATCAGGATCAGCGATGCTTAACGCCGATTGAATATAATATTTTTTCATCCCTTTGCAGGCAATAAAATCAATTTCACAACTTTTCTGATGCGATTTGCCGTCATCCCCTGCTTCAGATATTTTTACCACGCCAACATCCACGGAATAGCCTTTGATAAGCAGGTCATTGTAGATAATATTTTCCATGATATGAGTTTCTTCCTGCTGACGCATATTCAGCCGTACATTCCGCAGACCAATATCTTCACAATAGAAT
>JAZTWG010000066.1:0-16051 GCA_045635745.1 Victivallaceae bacterium | reverse complement strand
CAAATGGAATTTTATTTTTGAATACATTTGAACTCAAAAACAAGGATTTGACAAAAGGGGGGGAGCTTTTTTCAAGAAATACCAAGCTCAAACTATGTCAAAAAACACCATTTTTACAAAATTATGGGATTTCTGTGAATTTTATTCAAACAAGTACGATGTTTATCAGACAATACACCTAAATAAAAATCAGACTCACTTCTGAATAAAACACAAGAATTAGCTTGAACATCTGGCCAGCCGGAAGCTAAAATCGGATTATTGAACATCAATTTGATCTTGGAAATATCGGTTGCTTTTTTGGTGATATAGTTTCGGGTTTGGTTGTAAATAGAAATTATCTGCTCAAGCTTATTATGGAATGTCACAAAAACACTTTGTAAATTCTGATCTCCACCATACTCGGGATCAACGATTAAAGAATTCAGCAAATGATAAATTTCCTGAACCGCATCCAAATAATCTTTAATAGCTTTTACCGAATCTTCGTTTTCTCGCAGCGGCATATCGGAAGTTTGCGATATTACCTGAATAAATTGCGGATAGAGCAATTTTTCAGCATCAAAGAGCTGTTGGGCATATGTTCCATGCCAGAATTCAGTAAAATCAACATTCTTCCGGCTGCCATCATCGCAAATCTTGTCAATTTGCCACGCCATTATATCACTAAAAGCAAAAACAGTTTTTTTACAATACTTTTCCCGATCGTTTTTTCGTGGGATAGCTTTTTCAGCATATCCTGCCATAGCTTCATTGAATCTATTCCACTGTCCAACAGTTTTACCGGAAATTTTTTCCAAATATTTGGCGTTGACAAAAAGTTCATCGTTACTATTGATATGCGCTAAAATGTTCTGCAACGAAGAAAACAAGTCAACACTTTCGCCAAATATTTCTATTGTTTTGGTGCAGTCGGAAAAATCTTTCAATGCCTGACATAATTCAGAATCATCTGCAAAGGCTTTGATTGCAAAGGTTTTTGCACGATCACTTAAAATCTGTTTGAACAATACCGGCATAAAAGGCAACTGTTTGGATTTGATTTCTTTATGCTGCTGGCGATATTGATTGATCGCGTAATTGATTTCGCCGATAACATTATTGATAAAATCAATACCGGATTGTGCCAGAAATTTATTATATGATTCGATCTTGAAAAGTTCTTCAACATTGCTGCCGTTCAACAAAACTGCGGTGCGCGTCCGGATATCAGCCAGCAAATCAGGATATTTGCTGCTGATTTCAGAAAATATATTAACTGAATTAAAAAATTTGGAGAAATTTTCATTAACCGCACGATAAGCAGCGGCAGTTTGCTGAGCGTCTGCAGAATAGATATTTTTGCGGTTCTCCTGAAAACCTTTGAAATAACAAGCAAAACGGGTAAAAGTTTTAATTTCGTCAGCTGTTTCTGCAGATTTTTCAAGCAGCGATTTGAATAATTTACTTGGTGTTGCTTCCTTAACCAGCAAAGGATATAATTCATCTTTGGAAAATTTATCGACAATACTTTTGCGAATATTGCTTTGCAGTTTTTCCAAATCAGTTTTTGCTTCTTGATTGTTTTGAAATTCTGCTATTTGTTGAGCCAAAGGTTGCCAATTGATATCATCAATTCCCAAAAGAACTTTTTCAAGAAACTGCTTATGCTGGTCATCAAGAAATTTTTTCACTTCAGGATAATCTTCTGCCCGTTTGAGATCCTGTTCCAAAAGACCGGATTTTTGAAGATTTTCTTCTGTTTTACGGACCGGACGCAGTTCAAAGGTCAGTGTTTCAGAAACTTGATACAATCCGGTAAAAGAGTGCAACATTTGATTCATCTTTTGTCTCCCCATATTTGACTTTCACAAACATTGTAACTACAATACAGTTTATTTATGTTTTTTAAACAAAATATGACTGTTTGAAGATAATATATTACAAAAGAGTGGACTTTTTGTGTCCTCTCTGAAAATATTTTATAAAAAAGTTGCAATTTTTTTGCCAATTTTACTGCAGTCTGCACGCAATAAAATGAATTTGCTCCAGAGAGCTGCGGTCACACCCAACAGCAGAACAACATATAAAAATGAAAAGCTCCCACCGATATAAACAGCAACCCAATTTGAGTCTATAAAGAATATAAATAAAAACAAACTTGTCAGGGTAATTGGCAGCATCCTGACGCGGATTTCAAGGGCTTGCAGATTTATACGCTTCCAACAGGCTGTGCAAAAGCGTTGAAACATATTACGGATATAAATTGCCGACTGGGCAAAAACGCCATGCCGATCATCCTGAATATCTTCATTAGAGTCAACATCATCTGAAACTGTAAAATCGCACGAACAGCTTGGACAATGGATCGTCAAATTTTCCATATCATCTTCGGCTTCAAATTTTTGATTACAGTTTGGACAGAAAAAGATCATAGTAAAAATATAATTTGAAAAAATATCAGGTGCAACAGCAAATTCAGGAAGTCCGAGCGGTGCTAAATGGAACTGAATAACTCCGGCGTCCGCCGATAACAACATACCGGACATTGGCAGCGTTGAGTTTGCTTAAAATTGCTTCCATTTGATACCGCCTTGTGCTGCTATTTCTTTAAGATATTCGCGTTTTCAAGCGTTCATTCCGTCATAATTGCGGAATGACTTTTTAGAAAATTTAGGCAGATTGGTCGGCACCGGGAATTTCATTGCCGGTGGATTAGCCAGCCAAAGTCTGATTTTCTCTTCGCGTATATCCATAAAAATCGCTCCTTCAACTACCAATATAACAAAGTTTTTCTAAAAAACAAATTATTGAAAGGTTTTTATTATGCTTAAACTGAACGCTTCTTACAGAATACCGTTTTATGCCGCCGCAAACCAAATCGTGTCAGTTCTGGCTGATCAAAGGCAACGAAATTCTGATTATCCAGATGTCAGCCAAAGATCGGATATATAACAAACGCATAAAAGAGTTTGAATCAATGATTTCCACGCTGAAATTTGAGAAATAACTGTTTGCAAGTGTGAGACTGGTAGAGTTTGGGGGCAGTAGATAATTAAAGAAAAAAACGGAATTGTTTTTATTGCAAATAAAAGCAATTCCTGCTGCGGAGCTGATGAAGTTGGATCAGGACTTCGCTGCATACCGCGTCAGCGGTGCTTCATAATCTCAAGGATTGCGTCTTACTGCGGAGCAGTGCAGCAGACAGTTGTTATTTTTTTACAAATTTTGTAAATTAAATCTAAAAAAGGCAGTCGGGTGTTTTGACAAAAGATATTGCTTGTTATATATTACTTGGCATGTGCTGAAATTTATCAGGAAAGGTATTGGTTTATGCTCAACAAAATCAGAACTGTCAGCTACACATTGCCTTGGGATGATGCCCCGGTGGATATTTCTTTTGTCTTTGAAAATGAAAAACCTGCCGGCAAACATGGTTTTGTGACCCGGAAAGAAGATAAGTTTGTTTTTGAAGACGGCACCGAAGCCCGTTTCTGGGGTACCAACTTCAACAGTGCCGCTAATTTTCCCAGTCATGAATACAGTGACATGGTCGCCAAACGGTTGGCCAAGTTCGGTTTGAATCTGGTGCGTTTTCATCAGATGGATGGCGATTGGTCCACACCCAACATTTTTCAGTTCACCAAAGGCAAACGCCTTAATGACACCATGGCGCTTGATCCTGAAAGTATGGATCGGCTGGACTATCTTATTTATGCGTTGAAGCGGGAAGGTATCTATGTATATATGGATATGCTCACCTATCGCCGTTTCCGCACCGGCGATGGCGCGATTTCTCCGGAGCTGCTGGCCGATGGGGCCCGCCCGGCTTCCAACTTCGACCCGGTGCTGATCCAGCGGCAGAAAGAATTCTGTTCGCAGATATGGGAGCGTTACAACCCCTACACCAAGCTCAAGTATTGCGATGATCCGGTTTTTGCCATGCTGGAAATCGTTAACGAAAACGAACTTTTGAGTACTTATTCCAGTCGATATCTGACTGAACCCTACCGGACCGATTTGGAAAATATGTATCAGCAGTGGCGGCAAGATAAGGGTCTGGAACCGGAACCGACCCCGGTGAATCTTGCCAGCGAAAACAATGCAGAGCTGATGCGTTTCAAAATGGAAGTGCAGACACGCTATTTTGAAGAAATGTATGGTTATCTGCGGCAGATCGGGGTCAAGGTCCCCATTGCCGGAACCACCTGGAAATTCGGTTATGCCGCCAGTCAGCAGTCGCAGAAAAATATGGACTTTATGGATGTGCACCCCTATCACTACAACTGGGGGTGGAAGCCGGATATCAAAAAGGTGGATAACCGCAGTATGCTGGCACATTTTGATCCGTGGTACAATGCCGGTTCATTCATGCGCCTTGCCAATAAGCCGTTCTTTATTTCGGAGTGGGATGTGCCGTGGCCTAATCCGTGGCGCGCGGAATGTGTGCTGAATCTGGCCGCTGTATCGGCATTGCAGGGCTGGGGCGGTACTGCAATACATACTTACCGCTACGATTGCCGTCCCAATGTGGATATGATTGCAGCACCGATCACCGGCGATGCGCTGGCCGGGGTCCCCTACCGCAGCGGGGTGTTTGATACATTCAACGATCCGGCAAAATTCGGGCTGTTTTACCATGCGGCATTGATCATGCGGCGCGGCGACGTGGCAGAATCGAAACGTTTTCTGGCCGTTCCGTACAGCGGGATCATGGCATCCGACCGCGATCCGGAAATTACTGCCGATCAGGATCACATTCTGTGGCAGGATGATTTCCCCGCCCTTGACGGCGCGGCGGAAGTGGTCAAAATCGGCACGCTGCCCGAAGGTGTGGAAAAACCTGCCGGTGCAGAATTGCACGACGGCAGCAAGCGTCTGGTACCTGAAGATGCGGTGGAATTTTTCTCCGAAACCGGCGAACTCTATCGCAACAGCGCCAAAAAGCTTGCGTATATCGACACAGCGCGTACCAAGGCTGCCTATGGATTTCTGGGTTCTGCCGGCGAGATCAAGCTCAAAAACCTCAAGATCAAGTGCGACAATCCGTTTGCGGTGATTGCGCTTTCGAGTCTGACTGATGCGCCGTTGAGCGAATCGGATAATATCCTGCTGACCGCAGTAGGCAGAGCTGATAACACCGACACCGTTTACAATAACGAAGGTACTGTGCAGTACAGCAAAGGACACGGTCCGATTCAGGCGGAAGTTATTGAGGCAGATATTGAGCTGGAAAGTTCACAGACCGGTTTCCATGTGGAAGCGATCACCTCGCACGGTATGCATGTCGGCCGTACTGAAGTGACCGAAAAAGATGGTAAAGTATCGTTCCGTATCGGCGGAACCTTTTCTTCGATCTACTACCTGATCCAGAAGATGTGAGCCAACCGTAAAATCAGTCGGTTCCGGGGTGAAATCCCGCGAACCGACTTTTTTTTGCAGGTATATGGGAACTTTAACTCCGTCATGATTGCTGCAAGAGTCAGGCTGTCTGCAAAATGGACTCTGAAAAGATTTAAGTTTTATAATATCTGCTCTTTTGCAGTAAAATACTTAAATTAATTTGACAAACTTTTTTTTTGATGTATTATAAAAGTGTATATAATATATCACAACCGATTGTGATAATATTTTTCTACATTTTTATATAAAGAATATGGAGTACACGTTTTATGAAATTCAAGCATTTTACAGTATTTCTCTCCGCATTTTGCCTTATGACCGCGCTGGCCGCCGGAGAAAAGATTCATGCGGTCAAATTGGCGGACAAATCGTTCAAATTCGATGGCAAACTTTTGGACGATTGCTGGACCTCACAGGTTCCGGAGAGGGATTTTGTTGACGATACTGGCGCAAAATTGCCGCTTGCAACCGAGGCTATGATTGCGCGCGATGATTCTGCAGTATACTTTGCTGCCAAATGTGCGATCCCTGAAAAAGAAAAGTTCCGTGCCATGGCAGTTCCCCGCGACCGCGGGATCGGTATGGGGCACGATGACTGCATGATTTTTACTCTCTTCCCCGGCAGTGAACGCGATGCGTATTACGTTTTTTATGTCAACGGCAGAGGCGCGGTTTGGACTCAATACCGTTCGCAGGGCGGCTGGGTGAGCAGCGATATTTATTTGAGTGATGTTCGCGCGAGAGCTTACCGCGATGAAAAGAATAAAGTTTGGACTTGCGAACTTATGGTGCCGTTTGCCAATTTGGCATACACCCATGCCGCCGGCAAAGTTTGGGGGTGGAATTCAGCGCGTCTGCCGCGTTTTGTCAAAGGTACTTATTCGTTGCTGGAAGGCAAACTGTTTTTGCCGGATGCCCGGAAGGATATATCGGGTTTTGATCTGGATTTTTCTGATTTTATGCTGGAAACGAGCACTCCTGAAATCATCAGCCAGATTAATAAAAAACATAAGATCAGCATAAATGTTGCCAACCGCTCCGGCAAGCAGGCTGCGTTCCGTCTGCAGGCGGCATTTCTGCCGTCGCAAAAGAATTCGATGGGTGCCGATGTAACTCTCGCTCCGGCGGAAACCAGAAATGTGGTGCTTACTCCCAAATATGCTGTTGCCGATGGTAAATACCAGCTGCGTCTGGTTATCAAGGATGCCAAAAGCCGCAAGATCCTGCGCACCAACACGGTTGATCTGACAATAAATTATACTCCGTGGAAATGCAGTCTGCAGAAACCCCAGTATCGCAATTCTCTCTTTGATTCCAACCCTGATAAGCAGATTCAAGTGAAAGTGGATATGCTTTTGTCCGGCAAGACCGCCGCCCGGCTCAAAGATGCTCAAGGTAAAGAGCTTGCCGTGCAGAGTGTGGAAAAATCCGGTGTGATAACTTTTGATGCATCCCAATTGCCGTATGGCAATTACAGCATTGAGCTGACCGGACCGGTCATCGACGGCAAAAAAACTGAAGAGATCATACCGATAAAGAAACTTGCCCCCAAAAAAGGTGAAGTCTGGCGGGATGACGAAGGCTTTTTGCGTAAAGACGGCAAACGTATTTTTGTTATTTCCGAATGGAACGATGTACCGCTTGAAGAGACCAATGCCATACAGATGTGGCATGGCATAAAAGAACTTAAGGGGCGCATGGGGATCAGCTTCAGACTTTCTTCCAGCCGTTTCCGCAAAACATATCTCTGGAATACAGAACGTTTTTCGGATAAAGCCAGAAAAGAGGCCGCTGCGATCATCAAGCGTCAGAGCCGGATCGAACCGCTTATTATCTGGCAGATGTCTGATGAGCCGGAAAGTCAGGGCAATGGCGTGAAAAAGGCCGTGTTTGAAGATATGTATAAGTTTTTTGCCGAACAGGATCCCTATCACCCCGTATCGATCGGCTCGTTTACCGTGCGCGGTATGCGTAATTATGCGGAGTGTTACGATGTAAATTTCCTGCATCCGTATCCGGATCCGATATTGAATGTTCCCCGCAGCTGTTTCAGCAAGGTTGTTGAATTTATGGATGCCTGGGAGGCATTTCAGAAAGAGCGCGGCAGCAAGGCTCCGGTCATGATCTATTTGCTGCAGGGCTTCAACTACGGTGATTTGATCGGCAATCAGCGCGTGCCGAGTTATGATGAATTGCGTACGCAAACCATGATGTCGCTGATTGCCGGCGGGCAGGGGATCATGTTCTACAACCGCAGCGCCAGATATTATCCTGAACTGGCGCTGGGGACTCCGGCGATCGCCCGCGAATTGCGTATACTTGAACCGGTAATGAAGGAAAGCAATATCAGCGATCCGGCAATGAAGTCTCCTGCCCGGCCTTTCCGCTGGATCGTGAAAAAGCACAAAGGTCATCTGTGGATCTTTGCCGGCAGCTTTGATGAAAAGAAGATCAATGCCGAATTTTCGATTCCGGAACTGGGCAGCCGTAAATTGCATGTATTCGGCGAAAAGCGTTCGCTGCAGACTGTAAATGGCAAATTCAGCGATACATTCAATAATTTTGATACTCACGTTTACACCACCGATGAAATCATGGCAAATGCCATTGACTTTGCCGCCGTTGACGCTGAAATTGAAAAATGCTATGCTCAACGCCGTAAGCCCGGCAATCTGGCTTATCAGCGCAACGAAGATGAAAAATTGCGCGTTACCAGCTCCAGCAGCATCTATTACCGCGCCCGCCGCAGCCGCTATTCAGCATTGTGGCATGTTACCGACGGCGCATTTGAAAAAGGCGAACGCATGTACTTTGAGGCCGCTGCGCCCGGTACCGGCAAAGAATATCTTGAGCTTAAATTCAATAATCCCATAGAAGCCAATCAGGTGGTGATCTATCCGCTGAACAATTCGCTTTGCGACTACACCGTGGAGGTTATGCAAGATGGCAAGTGGCAAGTCGTTGCCGATGTGAAGAATGGTTCCGGCGATGTCCGTACACACAATTTTGCCCGGGTCAAGACCGACACCATCCGCATCAATGCTTCCAAATCGCGCAGTGCAATGTCAATAATTGAAGTTGAAGTTTACAATAAATAAGGAGCATGTATTATGAAAAAGCGTTTCACGCTCATTGAACTTCTTGTAGTAATAGCCATTATTGCGATCCTTGCGGCCATGCTTTTGCCGGCGCTTTCCGCCGCCCGCCGCAGTGCGAAGAGCACGGGGTGTTTGAGCAACCTCAAACAGCTCACATTGGCATATATCAGTTATTCGGATCTGTACAACGACTGGATTCTGCCTGCCAATACCACCGCCAGCGGTGCCGAGGATTCTGAAAACAACTGGATGGCAATGTGCTTTGAACTTATACACAATCGTCCGATCACTGAAGCATCAGCCACTGGGCAGAGCAACGGCAATGCAGATTTCAACATCTTCAGCTGTCCGGCGGAATCTATTTCGCTTGCCGGAAATCATAATGATGGAAATGGAGATTTTTTCACCTATTCGCACTTTACGGTAAATGCTCTGCTGGTTGGCAACAGTTTTGTCGACAAAGCCGCCGGCAAGCCGCAGCCCCGCACCATGTCAACCATTGCCAACCCCGGAGAAGCGGTTTTATTGCTGGACAATGGTTCGCTTGCCGGTTACCGCATTACTTCCTATAACAGCTTTATCAGCAAATCAGTTGTTGCGTACCGGCATGACAGCGGTGAGTGCACCAAAAACAACAACAGCATAGAGTATTCCGGCAGTCTGACTCACGGCGGATTTATCGACGGCCATGCGGAAGCTGTTCATATCAACCGGATGACCAAAGAATTTTCTTATGCCGGTCTGGCGAAAAAAACCACCAACTGAAAAAAGATTTGCAAATCTTTTTGCAGAATAAATTTTATCCATATTTTACCGCTGGCACTTGACTCTTATCAATATGCCGGCGGTTAGGCAATGCTGCTGAAAAAACGGCATCTGTAAAATCAGAATCTTTCCGGCATAAATCCTCTCTGGAGATCTTCATTTTTGCCTTTTTAAGTATTGTCAGAAAATATACACCGGCTTTTATCTGCTGCCGGAGATTCCCGTAAGGAGCTTTTTAGCCGCAGTGTTGCGCATGAAGCTGCAAAGTATGGCATTACGGCAAATTGTGCTGCACCGGGACCGACTCAAACCGGATGGCTAGACGAAGCTTGGGAATACGCCGTGCTCCCGGCACCCGGTTGCCGCCTTCGTAATTGCAAACTGTCAGTTGGCGCGTATGCATAAGTAATTTTGCTATATTGTCTGGCAGGGGAAATAAATTAAAGCAATGATTTGTAAAAAATGTTTTCGGGGTGTATATTGGTGCATATGGAAATATATGAGGTTAAAATATGGTTTCTTCCACATCTTCTGCTGATTTTTTAGTGTTAGACGATCATTCAATGCCATATCCCAGAATCTGCGCGCATCGCGGTTTCAATACCGTTGCACCTGAAAATTCCCTTGCTGCTTTCGGCGCTGCAATTGGGATGGGGGCTGTTGAAATCGAATTTGATGTCCGCTTTACCCGCGATGGTGTTCCTGTGGTGGCGCATGACAGCAATTTGGAACGTGTATCCAACGGCAGCGGCATGATCGAAAACAAAACTCTTGCAGAATTATATGAGTATGACTTCGGCAGCCGTTTTTCTGAACGCTTTGCCAATACAAAAATTGCTCTTTTTGAGGAAGTTTTAAGCAAATTTTCGCAGCACGCGGTTTTTAATCTTCATTTGAAAAATCCCGGTGAAGGCATGGAAGCTCTGAACTATTATTCCAGCAAATCCATGGAAAAGATTGTCGAATTGCTCTATAAGTATGATCAGCAGCGACACGTTTATTTTATGGGCGCATACAGCGTTATGAAATGCGCTCTGGAAGTTGCTCCGGAAATATCCAGATGTATGGGGGCTTATCCGGAACCGTGGAAAATCATCGACATGGCTATTGGGTACAAATGTCAGAAAGCCCAGATATTTTTGCCTTATATAAGTCAGGAGATGATCGACAAAGCTCATGCCAATAATATAAAGTGCAATCTCTTCTATTGCGATGATCCCGGCAAAGTGCAGGAGTATTTGAATATGGGGATTGATACTGTATTAACGAATGACTATTGGAATGTTGCTCAAGCGGTAACTGTTCAATAATATCTGAAAAAAATCAACACATTGGGTGAATATTATGAAACTAATGTTTTTAGGAACCGGGGCTGCTGACTACGATTGGTCGAAATATGGTCAGAAAGGGGTTGCCGGCAGTACTGTTTCATTACTGGAGGACAATATCCTGCTGGATTGCGGCCCGACGGCAAAAGCTGCTATGGAGCGCTTCGGAGTTAAAGTTGAACAGATCAACTGCATTGTCAATACTCACAGCCACGGCGATCACTTTGATGTCAACAATATCCGCAGTATTGCTGGCGGAAGAAAAATAGATTTTTACGGAACGGCTCAAGCTTGCGGAAAAGTTGCGGATATTTGCAATGTGCACGCAATAACTTATGGTGATGAATTTACGATTGGCGATTGTACTTTTCTGGTGCTTCCCGCCAATCATGCGGTGGAAGATATCAGGGAAGAAACATTCAATTACCTTATAACTGTTAACGGAAAGACCCTGCTTTACGCTCTGGATACTGCATGGATGTTGGCCAAAGCGCGCAGATTGATCGGCGATAAGCATATAGATGCTATTGTTTGGGATGCAACTATGTCGCAGCCGGATAACTGGCGGATATTTGAACACAGCGATCCGGTAATGTTTGCAGCCATGCGGCGTGTGCTGAAAAAATCGGGGAATATTACCGACGATGTAAAGGTTTGGTTTGATCACCGCGCACTTACCTTGTGGCCGACAGATCCGGCAGAACAGGAAGCCATTGCCCGACGCGAAAATGTGATGCTTGCACACGAAGGTGAATCAGTGATCATCTGATTCAGTCAGAGGTGATGACCGGTAATGAGTGGTTGGATGCCGGATTATTTTCTGCCACTCTTCATTTAATATTGCAAATATAAACCCGCAGGAGAGGCAAAAAGCGCCTCGCTTGCGGGTTTCAGTTTGCTGTCAGTTCCAAGGATATTTTCAACACTCTATAATAAATTCGGTACTGCTCTGAATTTCCTGATCAATTCCAGGCAATTTTACTTCCGCAGTCACCCCTTCCGGCAGAGTGAATTTGCAGTGGATCTTTTTGCCATCCCGACGCCATTCGGAGACAATTTTTCCGACCGGCGCAAGATGTTCAGCCCGGACAAAATCGGTTTGACTGACAAAGTTGGGCGCAAACCTGACTTTGGTAAAGCCCGGTGCCTGAGGCGAGATCCCCGCCAGATAACGGTACATCCATGCCGAGGGCTCGCCGAACATGATGTGATTGCGGGAAGCTTTACCATGCCACATTTCCCACAATGCAGTTGCCCCATTGGCAACAAGATTGCCCCAGCCCGGGTATTCTTGTTGCACGATCATCTGGCAGGCATCTTCAGCATATCCATTTTCAGCCAGAGCACGAATAATGAATTTTGCTCCCAATATCCCTGCCCAAACCCGATGTTTCTCGGTTCTGATTGAGTTGACCAGATTGGCGGCAACTGCTGCTTTTTCATCATCATTTACGATTCCGCACATCAAAGCCATAGCGTTGGTCGTCCAGAACCCGCCGTCAAAGGTATGTTCCCGAGGATCATAATATTTGCTGCGGATTGCCTGGCGCACTCTGGCTCCGAGTTCGCTGAAATAAGCTACATCATCGCTTTTACCCAGATGTTCGGCAAAAAGGATCATATCCTGTATCATATTGTAGTAGGCTATACTTTCCATCGGCGTAGGATCCAGTCTTTCCCCGTCTGATTTACCGGGAAAATACTGCGGATGGCACCAGTCGGAGTAGCCGGTGTGGCAGAGATTGTCATCGGCAGTAAGCATTTCAAAAAATGCAATACCTTTTACCAGTTTGTCATAATATTCTGCCATCATTTGGTCGTCGCCATCAAAAAGCCAGCAGTAACGGCAGAATTCATACATGAAAATCGAATATGAGGGACAAGATTGCTCAAATCCCCACAAGGTTGTCGGCCCGTGGGTGGCAAGATTGCCATCCGGCCGCTGAATATCCATTATTATATTTACCAGACGGTGCAAGCCGTTTTTCGGATAGAAATTCCACCAGCCGCTTTCCAAAGCACAGTTGGCATCGCCCAGCCAACCGAATTTTTCTCTGGTCGGGCAATCTGTGGGTATGCCCATGAAATTGCCCAGATAACTGGTACGGGTCAGCTCATTTATTTTATTCAGAACTGCATTGCCGGTTTCGATCGTGCCAATCTCTTTAAGATCCGAAGCAATAAACAAACCTTTCATGTCAATAATTTCCACCGACGGATCATCCGGAATGGCTTCCACATACCGGAACCCATGCCACACAAAATGCGGATGCCACGATTCTATACCATCGCCTTTGAAGATGTAAGAATCAGTTTCAAACCGTTTGACTCCAAGGTCAATAAATGATGTATCGGCGTGCCCGTCACTATCCAGAACTTCGGCGTATTTAAAGGTGACTTTACTGCCGCGTTTTCCGCGCATTTTCACCTCAACTGCCCCCGCGATGGTGGTTTCGAAATCAAAAACAAAGAAATCGGCATTGGCCGGAGCGATGTTTTTGCCCTGCCACTGCGAAATTACTCGGCACGGTTCATCTTCATCATGCTCCAGAATCCCCCCGGGCGGATAAGCCCGGAAGGCATCTGCCCATTGAGAATCATCGAACCCGCTTTTGAAGGCCTCGGGTATTTCCAGCCGGGCATCATAATCTTCGCCGAGATGGTGCACATCAAACACTACCGGCCCGGGGTGGGTTTTCCAATCCGTCCCGGAGACAACGACCACTTCTCCATTTACCAGAATATCGCATATCAGCCGCGGTGAAGTACGCCACGAAGAAAAATTCACCGTATACATCCATTCGTTGTGACAATTGAAAAAACCATTGCCCAGCATAATGATCACGACATTTTCTTTGCCCGGGATCAGCATCTTGCCAATATCATAAGTAATACTGCCGCAGCGGTAGTCATATTGCGAAAGCGCCGGAGCAAACCAGCGGTCGCCCACTTTTTCGCCGTTAAGATAGATCTCATGCACGCCCAGACCGCAGATTTGTATTTGAGCGTTGTTTATACTCTGCGGGGCAATGAATGTTTTGCGGAAATACGCTCCGGGAAAATCATCAAAATAACAATATTCCTTATAAGATTTTATCCAGATGCCCTGATACTTGTCGATCATTTTCAAACCTTCTTTCTGGTAAAAGAGTTTATATTTTCAGAAAATATCCCTGATACAGCTTGCTTCCTCTTTGTAAATATACATAAACTGTTTAATTTTTGATAGTACTAATCATCTGAAAATTTGTATTATTCCGATAAAAATCTCTTTAAGTATTTGCATTGTGGAAAGCCGTGGTTATATTATCTGAAGCCCAGGCGGCTTTTTATAAAAAAACACCCTTTCGGGGCATTGATAAAGTGGATCGATAAAAATGAGTGACGAAATCCTTTTTTTCGAACTGAAAAATTTTTTATACTCCAATATGCCTCTGGCAGCATGGCTGGAATCGCCATATCTGCTTTATCAGCAAGTTCATACCCATGATTGTTTTGAAATACTTTTTGTTTCTTCCGGCACCGGCTGGTGTGCAGTCAATAATCTGCGCTTCCCGATGCTGGTGGGCGATTTGTATATAATCCGCCCCGGCGACCGGCACGAATTTTCCGGTAATCTGGGGTTGAAATTTTACAATTTGATGTTTTCCAGAGATTTTTTTACCGAAAGTGAATACCCGGAGTTTCAGCCTCTGCTGCACGAGTACGGCAAATTCACCATCCCCAATGCGGCGCGCGAAAGGATCGAACCTATGCTTGTTGAGTTGACCGGGGAGTTGAAAAGTTCACGGCCGGGGCATCAGGTGGCAGCCCGGGCAATATTCCTGCGGTTTATGGTTGAACTGCTCCGGTATCGGGATACACATTTTATTGCCACTGCTTCCAGCCACGACTCCAAACTGGCGGCAAAAGCTTTTGAACTGATTCATCAGCATTGTCGGGAAAAACTTACACTCAATGAGTTAGGAAAAATATTCGGTTGTTCTCCTGAATATGCCGGTCGCTTTTTCAAGCGGCTGACAGGAATTACTTTTTCCGATTATCTCATCCGTTACCGGGTGGATCTGGCTTGCGGCAGATTGGAAAATTCAACCAAATCTATCTCCGAGATCGCTGCTGAACTGGGATATTTTGATAATGCTTACTTTGACAAATGTTTCCGGAAAATCATGGGCATTTCCCCTTTGGAATACCGTCGTCTTTCTGCAAAAAAATAATTTTCCGGACGCAAAAAAACGGCAAAATATACTGCCTGAATAAACTTCCCCCAAAAGCGTTTTTCACATAAAAGTTACAGCTTTTCTTAAAAAATACAATTGGGGGGGATTTAAGCCCTCATATTTGCCCCGCCAGCGGTTTTACAAACAGACAAACTGCACTTTTTATCGGAATAATACTATTTTTCGTGGAATTGGTACTATGATTTTCAAATTTTTTTTGTTATACTATTAGCGTAGCAATAAAATTTCAGTATGCAGGAGCATTTCAAAAACATCACCGGAAAGGGGAAGAAAAATGAGTACCTTCAAAAAACATGATTTGTGCCGAAACACTCTGAAAAACAAAAACTTTATGCTGAAAGGTATTATGAAAAGAAACAGCGCGGCGGATGGTGGTTATTCACCTGCCTGCAGGCAGGTGAAGCAATTTTGCTTCACCTTAATAGAACTCCTCGTTGTCATTGCTATTATTGCTATTCTGGGGGCAATGCTGCTGCCGGCACTTTCCGCGGCCCGCGAACGGGCCAGAGCTATTTCCTGTGTAAGTAATTTCAATACAGCAGGCAAATCCCTTATGTTCTACATTGACTCCAACAATGATTACATGCCGGTGAATGTAACTGTAGATAAAAATAACTATATTTTTACTACATTCAATACTCATCCTCTGAATCCGGCCCTGAAGCTGTCGAGCAGAATAATGGCCGGGTACTGGCCGGAAGATAGAAAAAGTACAGATTTTGCCGCATTCAAACCCGATAATGTTGTATCCAACTATGTGTGTCCATCTGCCAGCAGTCCTGAATCTTCTCCGGAATGGAGTAAGGGGGGATATTGGACCATGGCTTACAACGGCGCATTTAGTGATCCCGTCAATTGCAAGATCGCCGCATTCACCAATCCCTCATCACTGGCGACTTTTACCGAAGGTTGTTTTTATTCCGTGCTATACTATCTTTTTGAGGTAAGTACAAAGCCTGAAAGAATTCCCTACGTTTTGCGGCATAATGGCGGTATGAACATACTCTTTGCTGATGGTCATGTACAATATATGACTGAAAAAGAGATCCCCCAGACCGCCGGCAGTTCGGTAAAAGCGTTTTGGAATCCCAAATCAACAACTTCCGATATTTTCTGAAGAGTCTGCATAATCATCTGAAAATCAAATTTTTAACATAGTAAACAAAATGCTGTCTGTGGATTTTAAGGTAAAAATAAAATCCACAAGGCGGCGTTGCGGGAGTTTTTCCGCAAAAAG
>JAZTWG010000065.1:0-14995 GCA_045635745.1 Victivallaceae bacterium | reverse complement strand
TTAAGCATTTGTCAAATCTTTTTGTGAACTTTTTTCAAAGTTTTTTATCAACTCCGCCGCCGCGAGCTTGAGCTCTTCGGGCGACAGGGCTTTAAATTACCACACAACTCCGAAATTGCAAATTTAAAATTGAACTTTTTTACAAAATTCTCACTTTTCAGGGGAAATCAAGGCAATATTGCCGCTTTTTTCGGTGTATTCACCCGGACTTCGGCGGCGTTTACGGTGCTTATTATATTGCGGTGAACACCCCTGCCCATATTTACGGAATGCAATGCAGCATCACTTACCATAGCAGTATTGCCATCGATCTGCGAACAATGGAAGTTGCCAAATCTGCCTTCTATTCCATTTATCCTGCTTCTGGGGAACAAAGGCACTTCCGTTTCCGCAATAAGTTGAGCCTTGGCAGGATTGGCCTGCGCTATATAAAGCGGTGTGCGATAGCGCATGCAATCGGCATTGCTGCCGTCAAAACGCGTATATACCAAATAAACTTTTTTACCCAAAGTCAGCCAATGTTGCTGTGTGGATTGAGTTTTAACGGTTTTGCCGGTATTATTCCAACGCCACGGAATCGGGTCGCTCCAATCAATACCATCTTTACTTACTGCACAATACATTCTTTCGTCCTCGGCTCTGATGGTTAGAGCAAAACCGCCCTCCGGTAAACTGATGATCGACGGCTCGATCAATCCTCGCTTACACGGTATGGTCATCAGACGACTGCGTCGGATAAATTGCAGCTTGCCGTCAACAAGCTTATACAAAGCAGTCATAACTCCATATCTTTTGGGAGTTCCGACATCTTTTTGTGAAAGTTCTGCATCAAGATATATGGGTACAATCACCTGATCCTTGCCAACTGTTGCAATCTGCGTACAGGCACTCCGGTAGTGCTTTATACCGGGAAAATCCAATTTTTTCCGCGCTGCCCATTGTTCTGTTTCTGGCGACCAAATAGAGTAATATGCCGCTTGAGCAGGAATAAACGGTTGATTTTCCGGCAGGTTACCAGCCCGTACTTTACCTATATAATATGTTGAACAGCCGAAAACAATCACCGATCCATCCTGCAAGGTGAATGGGCGCACATCAGCAACAGCTTGAGTGAATCTGGAATTTTCCTGCTTTATATATTTAAGTGAATCAATATATTGCGGGGGACTCCATGTTTTTCCACGATTGCTGCTTATTGAATACATCGGTTCCCCATAATTATCCGAATTATTCACTTCCTGCATGGTAGCCATAAATCTGCCGTCTTTGAGTACAGTTACCGACGGGTGAAATAAATTGTTTTTCGGATGTCCGAAATTTTTAAAATCAACCCGGGTGACTTGGGGCGGTGTTACCAATCGTGCCAAAAGATCATACATGCGGTTGCGGTTTTTCTCCAGCAGCTTTATATCATTACAGAAACTGCTTAATCCGGAGGCATAACCTTGCCGGATCACTTCCAATTCCTTACGATCTTCCGTGCTTTTCACCAGCGTTTGTGCAATGCGGAAAAGTTCCACATCTTCCAAGCCGTCGCGCATGGCACTTGCCCGCAAACTGGGATAGATCTCGCCATTTTTACCGGGATAAAACAAAGCACGCATACCATTAAAACTTCCATGATTGGTCTGCCACAAACTCCAATCAAACTTATCCTGTTTAACAAAGTGTTCATTACCGCTCCAATAATTGATTGCCCAATACAGCCAGCCTTTGAGGTGATCATAAGCAATCATTCCCCAGAAAAATCCGCGACTGTTGATACGATCCTGATCGACCCGTTCAAAGTTTCCAAATGGATAGTACGGACCGCCGCCGATATAATACCAATAATCTGTACCATAAGTTTTGGCAGTCTGCATATTCAGCTGAATATCGGATTTGCCAATACTCCGGCAATGTACATCAAGATATTTGAAAAGTTCAGGATCAGCTTCCGGATTGGTGGCGGTGGTTACAAATTTAACATTTTCAAATGCCAGCCGGGCATTTTTCATTGCTGAAAGCATTGGCATATTGTAATTGCGTTCTCTTTCATCAAAACCATAGAGATAGACCGGAATATCTTTGCCGCCAAGAGCACGCACTTTATTATAAAACGGCTTGAGCAAAGCAAGCTGTTTATCGCGTAAATGGTCGTAAAGGCGGAGCGACTTGATCTCTCCAACCTTGTTTTCCCAAAATATCGACGCACCATAAAGTTCCCGGTTGAGCAGATCGTATTTGACCAATCCGGCTTTTTTGGCTTGAGCCCAGGTAGCGGATTTATTTTTATCTGGCTGGACAAAACGCATTTCTTTGAGCATGGTCGTACCATTTACCAGCATAGTTTTTTTGCCTTTACACATAGCCTCAAAATAATATACATGACCTTTCAAATGCATATCCGTAGGCTGACTGTAATGAAGTTTACAATATTTGTACTTTCTGGTATCGCCTTTGACATCGACTACAATATCACAGGCACTGATGGGATCTTTTTTGTTCCGCTTATCAAGTTTTGCTTTGGCAGGAATGCGTTCAAACTTTACTCCATCAACACTACCATAAAGCTCTATATATTGCGGCATTTCAGCCCGTGGATCAGCAAGTTTTTCCAGTTTACCATCCAACAAAACCGCCTGAACGCCGTTCTTGAATGCCCACGTCATATCTTCGTCGAGCGGACTGGGGCGGTAAAGATTCAATGGTTCCATGCGGTGTTTAAGCATGGCTTTCATCAAATTCATCCTTGCAGTTTTTTCCAAATTTTTATCGTTATAGAACCGGGAAATCTGCTCGGGGCGTAATCCTGGCAAACCGGGTATGCGATCACGCAAAGCAAACTCCTCGACGGTTACAGTTATCGGAAAAGTAAAGGCTTTTTTGTCATTGACTTTCACGTTTACAGAATATTTGTAACTACCTGACAGAGTGCTGTTGAGCGTTTGAACAGTCAGCAATATCGGCAAATTTGTGTGTTTTCCGATTGTAAGTTTTTCCTTGTTTTGTATTGGTATGCACACATCCGGCTCCGGTATATCACCTCCACGATTTAGCGGAACCTGTACCGAACCGGCTGGTGTAAGATTGATGAATTCTATCCGGTCAAGCTCCAATGCCGGGGAATGTGGTGTATGTGCAACAGTTTCCACGCTGATATTATCAAGAGCTTTACTGCCGGTTGTCAAAACCAACTGCAAACTTTCAGCTTCCCCCCTGGCACAACGCAATGCGGCTCTTTTCTGAAGATTAACCGGCAAACCGGATTGTTTAGGTACATATTCCAGAGCAGAAACCAATCCGCCGGATAATATATTCTGATAATTATACCCTTCCCGGAACGATGCAAATTCCAAACGCCGGGCACGGGCAACAAGCTCTTTCAGCATTTCGGCAAAATACATGGCATTAAGTATTTCGCCCCTGCCCGGAAGTTTAGTTGACCAGATCTGATAAAATCTGCCGCCGAAATATCCGCCGCTGATCGCCCCCATACGAAGAGCCATATAATATACCCAGTTGCAGCGGTCTCGAACCAGCGGATCAGCGAGCAATCCCGGCAAAAAACCATCTAATGCAGCTTCGGCTTCGGCTTTTACTCTTGCCAAATTGTTTTCATTAAGTCGCGTATTGGTCTGCCAGCTATAACGGTTGCTCAAATAAACTGAACTTTTATCAAGTAATTTTTTCTGACTTTTAAAAAGCTCCAACGCATTATTAAGACTTTTTTCCGCTTCTTCAGCACTCAAATAAAGCAGTATATCATCTATAGTGTAGATTGATTTGATTTGTGGCACGCCCACTCCTTTGGGTAACAGCAAGGTTATATTGCGGGGATTCAATCCGCCACGGATGCGATAAAGCTTTTTATCCGAAGCTTGGAACAGCACTCCTCTGCCATCAACAGCAATTTTCAAGTTGCCCGGCGGCAATATCATTTTCTGACTCCAAATGCCGGCATTGACATTTTCCGCATACCACCCATCGGCTTTTTTGACCGCTTTTATTTCAACATTATCCTGCCACTTCAACTGTACAACATCTGCATTGTCCGGAACTTGAAAAATATTCAGCCACATCGGAGCTGCTTCAACAAATGTCACAAAGTGGTCGATAGTGATTCTGGTCGGCCACTGATATTCCTTCAATACCTCCTTATGTTCAACCATATGAGCGGCAACCGAACTGCTCAATAATATTGCAAAAACACAAAACAAAAATCTTACTGCAAAAAACTTTTTATTCATCTGCTTGTACTCCATCAGATATTATATACCACTGTTCTGCTGAATAGTAAAACTGACCATATAGGTATATGGCTTGTAAACAACTTTTATTTCCGGCGGCAGATCTTTATTTACCACCGACTCCACATGCCAGTCAGCAAAAAGCATATTGGCACGCTGATTATGACGCATGGAGACCCCATGCGGACAATCGGAATCATAATCAAGATATTTGCCTGACATACCGCTGGTAACTCCGATCAACGGACGGTATGCCGCAGGGTCTTCTCCGCCGGATTGAAGTCCATTACCGGAATCAGCTACTGCAGCCATACGCCCCGGATTGGGTAAACTGTAGAGATTTCCGCAAATATAACTTGCCCAGGTAGAACTTTGAGTTGCAGGATCATTTGCCAAACTGTGATTTGCTCCGTAGTGATTGTCGTATGTCATCTGCGATGAAGGGCAGAGAAAACTTTTTGCCGCAATCCGCTTGCCGTTATCCGCCGGCAGATACCCCTGATCGGTAAGAATAAATCCCCAGAAAGCCTTTTTTTTGTAACCGGTTTTATCCACATAATTTGCATCATAATAAATACACATCTGCCCTTTATTGGCTGCAGCATACATTTCAAACCCCAAACCGAACTGTTTAAGATTGCCGATACAGTTGGCTGTTCTCGCCCGCTCCCGTGCCGCCGATAATGCGGGTAAAAGCATTGCAGCAAGAATTGCAATAATAGCAATTACCACCAGAAGTTCAATCAAAGTAAAAGCTGACTTTTTCATTTTTTCTCCTTACTATTGAGGATTATTTGTTGCTCATTTTCCAACAAGAGTAAATATATTACAAAAAAAATGCTTTTCAATAGTTGAAATGTTCACATTATAGCAGTATTGTTAACATACGAATCAAAAAACAACTTATTTTTAGCATTATAATTAAAAAAATGACTCCTTATCAAATATCAAAAAGTAAACTATTGGAAGCAATAGATGCCGTATTGGCAATGGATATTAAGCAAAAAAAGCTTTTTTGCGATACACCGTACCCAGCACCATATAAATCACATTGTGTACCACGGCTGTTGGTACTTATCAGCGGAGAACAAACTGCAAGGTTCTGTAAGGATGGAAAAATCACTCACGCTACTATCTCCGGACCGCTGCTGCATTTTTGTGCAAGAGATTCCTTGTTGCATAAATATATAAACGGCACCCCCTACCGTGCCCTGTCGTTTTCTTATTATCCCGGCTACATCCGGGCAATGGAAATAAACTGCGATGGTATAACGCCTCCGCCAACAGCCAACGATATATTTGTTCACAGCTCGGAATCTCTTTGCGAGGGCGGGTTCAAGCTTATAGAACTTATAAGCAGCCTTTATAATTGCAATCAGATAAAAGCGGCAGAAGATCTGCTGGTGCCGCTATTGCGTCTGACAATGGATACTTTGTCAAAAAGTTCGCAATCCCCGGTAAAAGCAGTGGGAGCTATATGGGGTACGCTTTGCCTGTCTTTGCGGAATCACAGCCATGAACAATGCAGCCGCAGAGATCTTGCCCGGTGGCTGCGGATAACGCCCGGATATGTTTCCATACTGTGCAAAAAACATTCGGGAAAAAGTTTTTCGGAGCTGAAATTGGCTTTTCAATTTGAACATGCAGAAAAACTTTTACAGTCCAGTAACTTGAATATTGAAGAAATCGCATTAAGTTGCGGTTTTTCCAGTTCAAACTACTTTATCCGGCAATTCAAAAACACCTATGGTGTAACACCGGGAGAATACCGTAAAAACAATAAATCAATTATTCGATAAGTTGAGTTCTCTGCTTTGCTCGATTATTAAATCAGTACATTTTTCTGATAAAGCCTTATATGGGCAAACTCTTCATGCGCTCCGCGGCTGCCGGACTTCCCGGATTTTGTCTGATATGAGTATTTTACTTCCATAAAGCATATTATTCACAAAAGTTTTGCGGCAAGCGCGGCAAGTTCGCTGCGTTCACTCTTGCGCAAAGTCACATGTCCGTGGATCTTTTCGCCTTTGAACTGTTCAGCAACCACGCTCAAACCATTGCTTGAAGCATCCAGATAAGGATTATCTATCTGGTGTGGGTCGCCGGTCAGCACCATCTTGGTGTTTTCCCCTGCCCGGCTGATTATGGTTTTGACCTCGTGCGGAGTAAGGTTCTGCGCTTCATCTATTATGACAAAATGCTCGGGAATACTGCGGCCTCTTATATATGTAAGTGCTTCCAGCTGCAGCGTACCTTTATTTATCAGATTACTGACCTGACGTTCCGGATTCTTCCGCGGATCGTTGTTGGTTCCTTCCAGCAGAAATTCCAGATTGTCAAAAATCGGCTGCATCCAGCTTTGAAGTTTATCGTTTTTACCACCCGGCAGATAACCGATATCATTCCCCAGCGGTACTATGGGGCGGGATACGAGCAGTTTTTCATAATGCTTGCGCTCAAAAATTTCGTACAATCCCGCCGCCAGCGCCAGCAGCGTTTTGCCCGTACCAGCCCCGCCGATCAGAGTTACCAGCCGGATCGATGGATCGCACAACAACTCCAACGCCATGCGCTGCTCTTTATTGCGCGGAGCAATATGCCCGATGTGAAAATCATCGGCAATATTCAATGATTTAAGAATATTGCCGCCTCCGTTGCGGGCGATTGCGGTATGTTTGGGGTCGTCAGAACTTTGCAAAACAGCAAATTCATTGGGCAGCAGATTAAGATTGTTCTTCTCCAAAACCTTATCGCGATAGAATTTATTTATTTCGTCACTGGTTGCTTCAATGGTCTGAAATCCGGTAAACAACCGCTCCGGCTCTACCTTTTCCTGCTCAAAATCAGCTACTTTCAGCCCCAGGAGATCAGCTTTCAGCCGTAAATTTATATCTTTGGAAACAAAAATCACCGGTTCGTTCAATTCTGCTTTCAACTGCAGCGCAGCAACCAATATACGGTTATCTGCCTTATCCGTATCCCAGCCGAATGCTTCGATCTGCTGCCAATATTTGCTGCTGGCAGTACCGGCGCTGACAATCCGCAGCTTGCCGGAAGTGCCGTTGCGAAGCTTTTTCATGCTTACACCATCACTCAAACTGCCTTGCACCCGCAGCGAATCCAGCGCCCGTATCACCCGTCTGGCATGACGGCCCAGTTCATCGTGGCTCTTTTTGAATTTATCGAGTTCTTCGATGACCGCCATTGGTATAGCTATATTGTTATCCTGAAAAGCGCTCAGACATTGACTGCTGTGCAGCAGCACGTTGGTGTCCAGTACAAATGTTTTTACCATAAAAGCTCCTTTCAAGATATGTTTTACGTTATACAGTTATCCCTAACCGGGCCATCACCAGTTTGAGATCGTGCCATGCCTCGCGCTTGGCTTCGACTTTGCGCAGCAGAAATGCGGGGTGGAACGTGGGCATTACAGCAATATTATTGTAGCTCTGCCATCTGCCGCGGTATTTGGTTATACCGTTGATTTCCAAAAGAAAACTCAAAGCAGTCCCTCCCAGCAGCACGATAACTTCAGGCTGAATAAGTTCGATCTGCTTTTTCAAATACCCGATACATGCGGCAGCTTCTTCCGGAGCCGGCATCCGGTTCCCCGGTGGGCGGCATTTTACTATATTGGCTATATAAACATCTTCTCTTGCCAGATGCATTGCTGCAATCATTTTGTCCAGCAGTTGTCCGGCAGCACCGACAAACGGCCGACCGGAAGCATCTTCATCAGCTCCGGGCCCCTCGCCGATAAACATAAGCCGGGCGCGTTCATTGCCTTCGCCAAAAACCACATTCTGCCGACTGCCGGCCAGCGGACAGTTGCAGCAATTCAGCGCCATGGAGCGCAAACTTTCCCAATCACCGGGCAGCCCCCCGCAGGCGGGGACGGCAGCGGGCACATCCATCGCCGGGGCGGAGTTTTTCTCCGGAGCGTAAAGAGTTTTTGCACCATGCGCCCTGACACCGGCAGCGGGAGTGTTCATCCGGCCCAATCTGTTACCGGAATTCTGCGGCTCAACGCGGGTCAGAAATTTCTGAAACTCCTCTGCATTCACCCGTACTCCGCGTTTGGCGCTGTCGCGGCTGATCGCCTCAAGCATTTCGTCGTAAAAATCCATTATCAAAGTCCTTTCGTTGGATAATATAACCTTTTTTTGTTTCAGCGCAAGCGTTGCAGAGAAAAAATACTTGCTAAAATCGCATATTGGTGGTATCTTATATATATAGTATTAAGAAAAACGGTATAAAACCGCTAAAATCCATATTTCAAAGGAGAAGTAATCATGAAAGTTGTAGTCGCCTATTCCGGCGGTCTTGACACCTCGGTTATCGTGAAGTGGGTCAAAGAGACCTATAATGCTGAAGTTATCTGCTATTGCGCCGACGTCGGTCAGCAGGAAGAACTCGAAGGTCTTGAAGCCAAAGCTATCGCTACCGGTGCCAGCAAATGCATCATCGATGACCTTAACGAAGAATTCGCCAAAGATTTCATCTTCCCGATGCTCCAGGGTGAAGCTATTTACGAAAACAACTATCTGCTGGGCACCTCCATTGCCCGTCCGCTCATTGCCAAGCGCCTCGTGGAAGTCGCCAAGGCCGAAGGCGCCGATGCCATCTGCCACGGTGCTACCGGCAAAGGCAACGACCAGGTGCGTTTTGAGCTCAACGCCAATGCTATTGATCCCTCGATCAAAATCATTGCCGCCTGGCGCGACCCCAACTGGCACTTCACCGGCCGTCTGGATATGATCGAATATGCCAAAAAGCACAACATTCCCGTAAGCGTTTCGGCCAAAAAGCCCTACAGCATGGACCGCAATTTGCTGCACATCAGCTTTGAAGGCGGTATTCTGGAAGATCCCTGGCAGGAATTCCCCGAAGATATCGCGGTTATGACCGAGCCGCTTTCCAAGGCCGCTGATACGGCTGACGATGTGGTCATCACCTTTGAAAAAGGTATCCCCGTAGCGATTGATGGTGTGGCATACAGCCCCGCCAATATCATGCGTAAACTCAACGAAATGGGTAAAAAGCACGCTGTCGGCCGGGTCGATATTGTGGAAAACCGTTTTGTGGGTATGAAGAGCCGCGGTGTGTACGAAACTCCCGCCGGTACTATTCTTTCCAAGGCCCACCGCGGCCTGGAAGAAATCACGCTCGACCGCGAAGTCATGCATTTGCGCGACAGCCTGATCCCCCGCTATGCGGATATGATCTACAATGGTTTCTGGTTTGCTCCGGAACGCGAACTTCTGCAGGTTATGATCACCGAAAGCCAGAAGTTTGTCACCGGTGATGTACGGGTCAAGCTCTACAAGGGTTCCTGCTATGTTACCGGCCGCCGCAGCGAATACAGCCTCTACGATGATGACATTGCCAGCTTCGAAGGCGCCGATAACTATGATCACAAGGACGCTGCCGGGTTCATCAGGCTCAATGCTCTGCGTTTGCGTGTCCGCGCCAAGAGCAAGCAGCGCGCTTACTGATATTTGGGCGGTAATATCCGCTTGAGTTAAAGAACATTTATACGGAGATCGCGGTCGGTTTTATACAGACGCATCTCCGTTTTTTTAACTCCAAGCGAAAGGTATTGCCATGAAAAATCAGCTCCGGCGATTTGCGATAATTGCGTTAACTGCAAGTCTTGTTTCCTGCGTTTCGACCGAATACAACGGAAAAAGCTTTCCGGAAACGCCAGCTCTGCTGATACTGAAAAACTCGTCTGACAAATCCGGCTATGAACTTATCGGCACCGGGCAGGCATCCGGAGAATACTCCGGCACCAGCAATGAAGAGTTGAAAAGCAAACTTTACGAGCTCGGTTTACAGCATGGAGCCGACGCAATGAAGATCGCCGGCGTAAGATTGATCCCTGATGATCATGTGGTCAATATGGAGCCATATAATTTTATAGAAGCTACCGACGCACCGGATCAGACATGGACTGAAACTGATATGCAGGAAGTAATATCCGGCGATCCCAACAGCGGGTATACGCGTTATTTGCGTATAATGTATGCCGAATATTACCGGAAAAAACCTTTAATTAAGCAATGATAATAGATTTTCACACTCACTTTTATCCCGAAAAGATCGTAGAACGCGCTCTTGCCACCGCCCGGGAAAAAGCCGGATTGGAGCCGGCGCTGAATGGGACCAAGGCTGATCTGCTGCGCTCCATGCAAAAAAATCATATCGATCGCGCGGTGGCACTGCCGCTGGTTACCCAGCCGGGCCGGGGTATAAGTTTGAATTCATGGGCAAAAGATAATAGCATTGAGCCTGTAATCATGCTGGGATCGGTACACCCGCGGGATGAAGAATTTGCCGAGACGCTGGAGTTCGTCAAAAGTCAGAATTTTCCCGGCATAAAAGTCCACCCGGAATACCAGAGTTTTTCCTTTGACGAATCGGAATTGGATAAAGTCTGGCAGATGACCGCCGAACTTGATCTTTTTTTGCTGACCCATGCTGGGGAAGATGCCGGTTTTGATCCGCCATTTCACAGCGACCCGGCAAGTTTGCGCCGGATGCACGACCGCCACAAAGAGCTGACGCTCGTTTGCGCCCACGGCGGCTCGTGGAAAATGTGGAATGAGGTAAAAAAACATTTGGCGGGCGAAAAAAATATTTACTTTGATCTCGCCTTTGTAGGTGAAATGCTTCCCAGAAAAGAATACCGTGATCTGGTGGAATTTCTGGGAGTGAAAAATTGTCTTTTCGGCACCGACAGCCCGTGGTGTGATCAATCTCATGCGCTGGAACTGCTGCATGATTTGAAGCTGGGCAGATACAGTGAAGAGATGATTCTGGGCGGTAATGCTGTAAAACTTTTAAAAATCTGACCTTTATATATAAGGAATAGACATTATGCAATACAGCGATTGGTACGGTTTTAAACGATGTGATTTTGATTTTATGGGGCACGAAGCCTTTATTGCAGAGCCCCGGGCCCCTCTGCCCGAAAAAAAGTGGTCCTGGTGTATGGAGTGGCCCAAAGCTTTTGTTGAACGCTGCGGGGCACTGGATCTGCTGGCGCGTGGTTTTTATCATGTGCATGTAAAAATCCATGGCACCTGGGCTTCGCCGGAGGGCATGAAAGTCTTGAATGATTTTTACAAATTTCTGGTCAAGGAAAAAGGATTTGCGCCCAAAGCAGCCCTGATGGGTTTAAGCATGGGCGGCCTTTACTCCTACCGTTTTGCCGCCGAATATCCGGAACGGGTGGCGGTCATCTATGGCGATGCGCCGGTGTGCGATCTGGAACTTTACCCGATCACTTCGCGCGAAAAAGTTTATGCCGCATACGGATGCAAAAACCGTGAAGAGATCATCAAACAGAATTTGAACCCCATCAACCACCTCGACAAACTGGTAAAACACAATATACCCATTATCCATGTAGTGGGGTTGGCGGACGAAGTAGTGATCCCAGCTGAACATACCGATGTATTGGAAAAACGCTACCGCGAACTGGGCGGAACGATCAAGGTACTGAAACGCCCCTATATCGGACACCATCCGCACGGCTACGATGATCCGGCGCGGGTAGTGGATTTTATCACCGATCACTATAAGATCTGAATATCAGCCGAAAAGCGCCCGGATGCCATAAATCCCGGTCAATAACAGTGTTGCAGAGCGTGGAAAAGTCTGATTTTTTCCATGCTCTTTCAGCGCATACACTCTTTTATGCCGGCAATGACCATTTGTACGGCCACGGCAGCAATTATCAAACCGGTCAGACGGATAAGCGGCCCGAGTAAATGCAGTTTTACCAACAGCCGGTTGATACTGCCCGAAAAAAGCATGACTGCAAAGTTTACCGCAATCGCCGCAGTCAGCGACAACACCATAAAAATCCAACCGAATTCCGCGGTACCGGAGATACTTGCCGCAATCGTTCCCGGCCCGGCAATCAGCGGCGCAGCAAGCGGCACCAGTGATAAATCTGTAAAATCGACATCGCCGCTGTTCTTTTTTTCCACCCCGAAACCCGATACAGTAAGATTTTCTTCTTTTTTATTGATAAATCTGCCCTCACGCACCGCGATCCAGCCGATCATAAAAAGCACCATCCCGCCGGTAATCTTGAGTGAATAGAGTTCCACCCGGAAAATCTTGCTCAAAACGATCTCCCCTGCCCCCGCAAGGATTATAAGAATTATCAGCGCCGCAAGGCTGGATTTCCACGCCAGTTCCCGGATCTGCCGCTGAGAGAGCGCCGGCTGATATGTGGCCAGAAACATGACTTTGCTCGCCGGATTCAGCAATGCCAGCAGATAAAGCGCATTTTCCAGCAGTGCCATCCAATTGAAATTCATAAAATAAACTCCGTATAAAAAATCTGACCTGCCGTAAATGACAGGTCAGATTACCGTACTTGATTGTTTTATGCGCCGATCACAGCTTTGATTCGGCGAACACCACGGCTGGAGCTTTCTTCTTTCTGGATCTTGAAGCTTTTGAGCTCAGCGGTATTCCCGGCGTGCGGGCCGCCGCAGATTTCTTTGCTTACATCGCCGATGGTGTACACTTTGACGCGGTCGCCGTAACGATCGCCGAAAAGACCGATCGCACCGGATTCGCGGGCAGCATCCACATCCATTTCTTCCATGATCACCGGCAGTTCGCGCTTGATGGCATCATTGACCAGAGCTTCGACTTCAGCGAGCTGTTCGGGAGTCATTTTTTCTTCGTGCGAGAAGTCAAAACGCAGACGTTCAGCGGTGATGTTCGAACCTTTCTGACCAACGTGAGTCCCCAGAACCTTACGCAGAGCCGCGTGCAGCAGGTGGGTCGCGGTATGCAGACGCGCCGTGGCTTCGGAGTGGTCGGCAAGACCGCCCTTGAACTTCTGTTCAGCGCCCTGACGCGAAAGTTCCTGATGTTTGGCATAGGCTTCAGCAAAGCCTTTTTCATCGACTTCAAAGTTCTTTTCGCGCGCCATTTCAATGGTCAGTTCCAGCGGGAAACCGTAGGTTTCGTAGAGATTGAACGCGTTTTTGCCGCTGATAACCTTTTTCTGGATGTGTTCCGGAACGCGGGCGATAAGTTTTTCAAACTCGCGCGTACCTTTTTCCAGCGCGGCGGCGAACTGTTTTTCTTCGATTTTCAAAGCTTCGAGGATCTTTTCGGCATTTTCCGCCAGCTCGGTGTAAACTCCGCCGAACTCAGCAATGACCGCCTTGGCAATGCGGCCGGTAAATTCGCCTTCAATACCAAGCTTTTTGCCTTCGCGGATGGCGCGGCGGATCAAACGGCGCAATACATAACCCTGGTCAACGTTACCGGGAGTGATGCCATCGCCAATAATGAAAGTTGCCGCACGCAAGTGATCGGCAATAATGCGCTCAGAAGCAGTTCGATCAGCCGCCGGAACCGCTTCCACGCCGCGGATAGCGTCAATTTCATTGAAAATACCGGCAAAAAGCTCGGTTTCGTAGCAGCTCTTTTTGCCCTGCAGCACGCAAGTGATGCGTTCCAGCCCCATGCCGGTATCGACATTCTGCTGGGCCAGCGGTTCAAAAGTGCCGTCAGCTTTTTTGTTGTACTGCATAAAGACGTTGTTCCAGATTTCGACCCAGCGTCTGTCTTTGGGGTCAAAAACTTCCGGAGCAGCGCCATCGCCGGTCCAGAAAAACATTTCAGTATCAGGGCCGCAAGGACCGGTGATACCGGCGGGACCCCACCAGTTGTCAGCCTTGGGCAGCTTGGCAATACGTTCGGCTTTCACACCATGATCGAGCCACATCTGATAAGCTTCGGCATCAAACGGGGCATCTTCATCCCCGGCAAAAACGGTGAACGCCAGATTATCCAGCGAAATATTCAAATTTTCCTTACCGGTAAGGAATTCAAAACTCATATCAATAGCTTCTTTTTTGAAATAGTCGCCCAAACTCCAGTTGCCGAGCATTTCAAAAAAGGTCAGATGCACGGGATCGCCCACATCATCAATATCCCCCGTACGCACACACTTCTGCACGTCGGTAAGGCGGTTGCCTGCGGGGTGCTTGGCACCTTGCAGAAAAGGCACCAACGGATGCATACCGGCAGTGGTAAAAAGACAGGTCGGGTCATTATCCGGAACCAGCGGAGCACTTTTGATAACACTGTGACCGTGTTTGACAAAAAAGTCAAGATATTTCTGACGGATTTCTTTAGCTAACATAATAAAATTCCTTCTTGTTAAAAAACATATATTCTATATAATATGCCACAAGATTACCATTTTTACAAATCAATTAAGCCGCCGACTGAAGAAAAATCCGTTTTTCACGCAAAGAAAATTTGACAAAAGGCATTTTGCATGGCATTTTAATAGAGTACGCGGAAGAATGGTCGAGTGGTTTAAGGCAGCGGTCTTGAAAACCGCCGAGGGGCGACCCTCCGTGGGTTCGAATCCCACTTCTTCCGCCATTTTTTTTGCAAAAAAATGGCGAACGAAGCCGCAAGGCTTCACTTCACTGTGCCGTCAGGCGCAACTTCACTCAAAAAACAAAGTTTTTTCTTCACATCTTCACCAAATTCCAGAAGCCTTGCTTGTGAAGTCGCTCCCTTTGGTCGCTTGTGAAGACGTTTCGCTTACGCTCCACTTGTGAAGTTTTCTCCCTTCGGGAGTAAGGATGGTGTAACTTTTATACTGCGCTTCGCTTAAACGGCGGCAAGCCGCCTTGATTTTTTCTGATGCAGTGTTATATTAAACTCCGAAAGGAGATAATATTATGGCTGAAAGCAAGTTGCGTGCATTATCG
>JAZTWG010000064.1:0-23247 GCA_045635745.1 Victivallaceae bacterium | reverse complement strand
CAATGTTGTTTGCAACTATGAGTTCGTAATATATTACTGCATTTGCAGTAGTAGGGCAATAGTTGCAAGCGGTAAATAATTCAAAGCCCGTGTCGGGCTGCCGGTACCATCGCCTTGAAGGCGTGGTGCATACCACCGGCTGAGCCGGTGGTTTTGATTTTATGTAAATTGACTGTCAGAATTGCTCCCGTCAGAGCGAAGCACTTTCGCGCCAAATAATATTCGCCTGATTTATTGTATTCATCGGCAGCTCATCGCCATTGAGGATATGATCCAGCACCCGGCGGGTGTTTTCCAGCACCGGCACCTCGATACTGGTAAGCGGAACCCGAAAGTAAGGTGCATCCTGCAAATTGTCAAAGCCGATTACCTGCAGTTCATCCGGAACCTTGATACCATTGGCCATCAACTCTTCGATCAGCCCCACCGCTACACGGTCGTCATTAAGCAGAATGGTACGCACTTTCATGTGGCGATAATCGCGCATTACCATTTCGGCATAACGTCTGCCGGTATCAAATTCGTTACGCGCCAACTTATCGCAATGCAATATCTGGCGGCGGTCAAATATCAGCTTTTCCGCCATCAAACGCTCCTCATCTTCAGGCAAAACATCGCACATGAAGTTGCCTTTGCCGGCAGCCAGCAGCTGTTTCATAAGATCAATACGGGTCTGACAGCGGTCGATCCCCATGCGCCAGACATTGCCCACGCAATCTTCCGGCACCGGAAAATCATAGTCAACGCTGAAAAACTCCACATCTTTAAGCAGAGCATCGAGCTTATCACTGTCTCCGGCCTTGAACACTCCGCTTGAATTGTACCCGGCTTCCTGTCGGTGTACCGATTCATCAAACAGACCGAACATGATAAGCGTATTTATCTGCAGACCTTTGAGCATTCTTACGGTCGGCACCAGTCTGCCGCCGATAAATCCCTGAATCACAAAATCCCGGTGAGCTTCGTGCAAACGGTTCATGGCATAACGCAGAGCCACTGCACTTTTTTCAAAAGATCCATCCTGATTGATGATCAAACCGATCGGGGGAGTGCTGTCTTTACCCAGTTTGCCCGCCATGCGGTTGGGCACAAATCCGGCTTTTTCGGCATAGTCACGCACCCGCTGTACCGTTGCGGCGCTGATGCGGTAATGACGGTGACTTTCAGAAAGGCAAAGCGACACAGTCGAGCGTGCCAACCCCAGTTCGTCAGCAATCTCCTGCATAGTTTTCATAAGTCTATTTCCCTTCCTGTGTTACAACTTTGCCTAACTGGCTGTTCAAGCTACTAATATAGCACAAAAAAGGAATTTTTGCAAACTTTTTACATTGTTTCGTAAACCGAAAGCCCCAAACCTTGCAGTTTCTGCACCAAATTGGCATAACCGCGGTAGATGATTTCGCTGGATTTGATAACGCTTTCGCCCTCGGCACACAATCCGGCGATCACCATAGCCATACCGGCGCGGATATCCGGACTGGAAACTGTAGCGCCATGCAGATTCGATGGCCCGGAGATCACCACCCGGTGCGGGTCACAAACAATCGCATTGGCGCCCATATCGATCAATCTGTCCACAAAGTATATACGGCTTTCAAACATCTTTTCAAAAAAGAGTGCACACCCTTCGGCCTGCGTAGCCATAACGATAGTACAGCTCATCATATCGCTGGGATATTGCGGCCATGGCCCGTCGGAAATAACCGGAATATGCCCGCCGAAATCCTGCCGGACCTTGAGTTTCTGATTCCCCGGCAGATAGATCCGGTCGGGGTGCAGGGTCATTTCGATATTGAACCGTTCAAAAACACGCCGCAGCATCCAGTAATGCCGGGGCACGGTGCCCTGTACTTCGATCTCGCCGCCGAGAGCAGCCCCCAGAGCCAGAAAACTGCCGGCTTCAATATGATCGCCGGTTATACTGCACTCGCAGCCGTGCAGCGATTCCACGCCATCGATTTCAATGGTATTGCTGCCCAGCCCGGTGATCCATGCCCCCATGCTGTTGAGCATTTCCCCCAATTCGACCACATGCGGTTCACAGGCAGCGTTCAACAGTGTGGTATGCCCCTGGGCGAGCACTGCAGCCATCATGATCTGTTCAGTAGCTGTTACGCTGGCTTCATCCAGAAAAAGCTCGCGGCCGATCAGGCGTTGGCCATGCAGGGAAAAACAGTAGGCATTTTCCTTACATTCCAGCTTGGCCCCCAAGCGCTCCAAACCGTAAAAATGCCCATCCAGCCGGCGGCGGCCTATCACATCGCCCCCCGGCGGATAAAGTATACTTTCACCCATCCGGGCAACCAGCGGAGCAGCAAAAAGAATCGAAGTACGCGCTTTGGCGCAAAGCTCACGCGGAATAACACCGGTGGCAATGCCGGAAGCATCGATCACAGCGGTATTGTTTTCAAACTCAACAGATCCTCCCAGTGCACAGATTATCTCCATCATCGTACGGACATCAAGAATATCCGGCATATTGTGAATGGTCACTTTTTCGCTGGTCAGCAGCGCTGCCGCCAACATCGGCAGTGCCGCATTTTTATTGCCGCTTACTTTTACTGATCCTTGCGGTACGATGCCGCCGGTGATATGCAATTGCCTCATTATACAGAACTCTCTTTCAGTAATATTTATTCGTTATCCATACCTGCTTCTTCATATATCTTGCGGAAGCGCTGGAAATAAAGCTCAAATGCTTCATTATAGCGCTCGCTGTTGGCAGAACTGAAGCTTTTGCGGTTATAATCGCGATACACTTCAAATTTTGCCGATGCCGCCACTGAAAGATCCAGTACGATATTCAGCGAACGCATCTCCACGTCGCGCCCGGATGCCGCATAGCGCGACATTCTGCCGCTCTTGCCCAGAAAATACCCCAAATCCGGATTTTCTTCGCTGAACGACACATTGGCTTCCGCCATGGCAAACGCGGAACTGAGCAAATCGCGCATGATCACCAGAAAAGCGTGCAGCCGGCCTTCGCGCCCGGCAGTTTCCGCGCTGGCCAGAGTCATCTTGACCCGCTCAGTATCGATGATAGCATATTCCAAAACCTCCAGCATATTGCGATAGCAGGTAAGACGTTTTTTCAGCGGCAGTTCCTTCAAATCATGTTTGAGCAATTCCCGCAAAAACTCACAAGCAGCATCCCGCCGCCCCAACAGCGGAGGAATATTCATTTTCACCAGATAATCCGCTTCGGATGCATTGCGCACACCATCAGCAATACCGTGGGTATTGAAAAGCGCCCGCCGGAATTTTTCCAGCAAATCCAGTTTTACAGCCATAAAATAAAATTCTCCCGACCACATATCATACAATGCGGATCATCCAAGCCAGTCTGCCCGGCAAACTCCGTTTTTTCCGGACCGAAGATCCTTTTCTTTCGTATGCCGATTTTTCTAACGGATCAAAAACCGCATCATTTCCGGCAACTGTATTTATTATAACTCTACAATGATAAGTATGCAAGTTTTTTTCAAGGAAAAAAGCCTTTTGATTTGCTTATAACAGTTCCAGCGGTTATATTACCAGAAAGTGGTGGATATTATATTAAAAAACGGAGTTTTGTCATGCAAACATACCGCTCACTCAAACTTGCATTTTGTGCCGCTCTGCTGGCGCTGGCTTTTGCCGCTCCGGCGAAATCAGTTGAACTGGGTTTTCATATCGGCAAAGTCGTTGCTGCAGAAATAACTGCCATGCCCCAGGAAATCATCAATATCGAGGCTTACCCCTATCCGTACAAGTTCAAAAAAACGCTTTATGCAGTGGTTACTCTGAAAATGGTACCCAACCGCTCATTGAGTCCGCTTGATTATACTCTGACGATCGGCAGCGCATCCGGTATTTGTGTATCGGTGGTCAACAATATGGATTCATTTATCTGCAGCCCCACGGTAATGTATCCGGCAAGCAAAGATTATGCCAGAATGCTCTTCCTGTTCGATGCGGCAAAAGTAAAACTTCCGGCTGTCGGCAAAACCGTCACCGCTGCTTTGCGTACCAGACTCAAGGGCCGCGGCAATGTTTCTTTTGCCATGGTGAATCTGGGAGTCAAACCATTTTCCGATTGCAAAACTATTCCGGCCAACGGCGCGCTTAAATAATTTTTTGAGTTTTAGAAAATATGATCTCCTACGACAACATACCCTTTCTGCCGACTACCCGCGAAGAGATGAACGCTTTGGGCTGGGACGAACTGGATGTATTGCTTTTAACCGGCGACGCTTATGTGGATCACCCCTCATTCGGAGTCTCTCTGATCGGCCGCATACTGCTTGCAGCCGGATTCAAAACCGGAATAATCGCCCAGTTTCCGTGGCAGGATCCGGAAATATTGAAAGTCATGGGGACCCCCCGGATCGGGGTGGGTATCAGTTCCGGCAATCTGGACAGCATGGTGAATATTTACACCGCCGGCCGGCGCAAACGCCGTGAAGATGCCTATATCGAAGGCGGCGAAACCGGCAAACGTCCTCCACATGCACTGGTGGTTTACAGCCAACTGGCCAAACGGGCCTTTCCCGGAGTGCCGATCGTGCTGGGCGGCTTGGAAGCCAGTATGCGCCGCGCAACTCATTACGATTACTGGCAGGATAAACTGCGTTTTCCGGTGCTGGTAGATGCCAAAGCAGATATTCTCATCTACGGTATGGGCGAGCGCCCGATATTGGAGATATTTAACCGGCTGCGGGATCACAAAGACCTTGCCGGCATTCCCGGCACCGCCCGTTTGCTGGGCAAAAAAGCTGCCGAAGCATATGTTAAGCCGGAAAATTTTCTGGAAATGCCCAGCCACGAAGAGCATTTGCAGCGCAAATCAGCGCTTATGGACTCCACCAAGCTCGTGGAACTTGCCAGCAATCAGCATGCCAACCGCGGACTTATTGAGCGTATCGGCGACCGGCTGCTGGTTATCGAACCGCCGCAGCCCCCGCTGACCGGCGAGGAGCTTGACCGGGTCAACGAGCTGAATTTCAGCCGGAAACCCCATCCGAAATACAAGAATCGCATTCCGGCATTTGAAACTATCCGCGACAGTATTCCGGCGGTACGCGGCTGCCCAGGCGGCTGTGCATTCTGCGGTCTGGTGGCTCATCAGGGGCGCGGTGTGACCAGCCGGAGCGAAGAATCGATTTTACGCGATATTGAAAAACTTACTGCCGATAAAAATTTCCGCGGCACCATCAGCGATATCGGCGGAGCGGCCGGCAATATTTACGGCAGTATCGTAAAAGATCAGAGCAAATGTCAGATCTGCCGCCGTTCGAGCTGTCTCTGGCCGCTGCCCTGCCCCAATTTCAGCTGCGACGGCAAACGACTGCTGGCACTTTTGCGCGAAATCCGCAAAAATCCCAAGGTCAAACATCTTTACATAAATTCAGGCATGCGTCTGGATCTGGCCAATCAGCAGAAAGATCTTTTCCGCGAGATCATCAAATATCATGTTTCCGGGCATATGAAAGTGGCGCCCGAGCACTTGAACAACAAAGTCTTGTCGCTGATGCGTAAAAATCCGGCAGAAGACTTTTACATCTTCAAGAAATTCTTTGAAGAAGAAAGCCGGCTTGCCGGCAAGGAACAATATTTGATACCGTTATTTATTTCCAACTTTCCCGGCTGCACCGAGAAAGAAATGAAAACTGTGGATGACTTCCTTAATTTGCATAATTGGAGTCCCCAGCAGGTACAGGATTACATTCCTCTGCCCATGACCATGGGAGGAGCCATGTATTACACCGGATTGACCAGCGATGGCAAACCTATTGAAGTGAATCGCGGGCTGGCCGAGCGCCGTACCCAGATAAATATGCTCAAGAAAAAACGTCATGGCTCCCGTTCCGGCAATAACCGGAATATTGAACATAACCAATCCGGCAATCAGCACCGCCGCAACAATCGTAACGGTAAAAAGCACTGCTGATCAATAAATATACCATGGGGAACGGCAGTTTCAACTGAAAAAATCTGGTATTATTTTTCCAGCAAAGCCCGGGCGTGGCTGATGGCAGCAGGAGTTCCACCCAGCATCCGGCCGATTTCACGAACACGTTCTTCGTTATCAACAAGCGTAATGGCGCCGAAAACTTCTTCGTTTTCTATGTGTTTGCTTACAGCGTAATGGTGTTCGCCCAATGCCGCCACCTGCGGCAGATGCGATATGCACAAAAGCTGCCGATGTTGTGAAAGTGCCGCCAATTCTTCGCCCACTCGCAATCCGGTTTCGCCGCCGATATTCACATCGATCTCGTCAAAAATCAGCACCGGCACGGCATCAGCATCGGCCAATACCGCCTTGAGTGCCAGCATCACGCGGGCGATTTCACCGGAACTGGCAATCAGCCGCAGCGGCGCCGGAGTCAAACCGGGGTTGGCAGAAAAGATCATATCCACCGTATCAATACCGCTGTGTTCCGGCTCGTGAACCGTAAAGAGCATATCAAATACGTTGTATTCAAAACCCAGTACCTTCAGCTTGCCGGAAACAGCCCGGCAAAGATCCTTGGCTGCATTCTGCCGTGCCCGGGAGAGTTTGCCGGCAGCATCGAGCATTTCAGCGCGGGCGGCAGCGATCTTTTCGCTGCACTCTTTTTTCAATTTGGTAAAATCTTTGAAAAGTCTCAATCGCTCTTCGGCTTCGCGCCAGCGGTTCAACACACTTTCCAGCGTGGGCCCGTAGTGGCGTTTCAAAGTATATATGACACTCAAACGGTTTTCCAATTCAGCAAAAGCTTCTTCATCAAGCTCTACGGAATTACCGTAATTGGCAAGTTCTGTGGTTAGAGTTTCAATATTTTCCCGTATCAGCTCCAGATCGGTCATAAACTGTTCGGCTTTGGCACATCCCAGCCGGGGCAGTTGTTCCAGCTCCCGGTAAACGGACCCCAAAGCATCGATAAGCGAATTATCACTTTCACTCAAAGCCATGGTGCTGTTGCGGATTATCTGCAATATTTCATGCGAATTAGCTGCCAGTTTGTGGCGGGCACTCAACTCTTCATCTTCATTCTCGTGGGGATTTACAGCTGAAATCTCTTCAACGATTCCCCGCAAAGTATCGGCTTCGTCTTCCGAAGGAAGATTTGCCAACATTGCTTCGCACTCTTTTTCAAGCTGCTGCAGAGCACTGAACTTTGCCTGATAGGCATTGCGAAGCTCTTTAAGTTTACCGTAGCGGTCCAGCAGCTCCAGCTGACGCGAACGGTGAATGAGTGTATGGTGTTCACTTGCGCCATGTACATCTATCAAAAGTTCGCCGACAGCTTTCAATGTAGCGATCGTTACCGGAGTATCGTTAAGAAAATTACGGTTGCCGGTAGCTGTGAATGTACGCCGCAGCTGCAAAGTTATTTCGTCAGATTCATCAAACTCAATACCAATATCACTCAATGCTTCAACGATTTCCGGATTACGGTCAACATCGATCGAAACTTCCGCTGCAAGTTCGCAGCGGCTGCATCCGGCCCGCAGCAGATTTTTATCGGCCCGTTTTCCGGTCAGCAGCGCAATCGTATTAAGCAGAACCGTTTTACCGGAACCGCTTTCGCCGGTCACCACATTAAATCCGGGAGCAAACTCCACTTCGGCATTGGCAATAAGCGCCAGATTTTTGATTTTAAGATAATTGAGCATAGTTGAATAAAAAATAAGGGAAACGGCTTTTCAGCCATTTCCCTATTGTTTGCTTCAGAGCAGACCGGCGTTTTCAGCCAATCCCATACGGATATTCATGCACTGGATCGCCTGACCGGAAGCACCCTTGGTCAGATTGTCAATACAGCTGGTAACAATAAGTTTATTGGTACGCGGATCCATATTGTAACCGATCTGGCAGCAGTTACTCATCGTCACATATTTGACATCAGCCGGCTTTTTCGGCGGCAGCACCATGACAAATTCTTCATTGCCATAAGCTTCGTCGTAAACACGTTTGACATCATCGAGCGTTACACCCGGCATCAGGTTGTATACGATCGTGGAGTTGATCCCGCGATTGAACGGCGCCAGATGCGGTATAAAGTTGAGCTGCAGCTCTTCAACACCAGCGGCCACCGCAAATTCCTGCTCGATTTCAGGAGTGTGCCGGTGCCCGACTACGCCGTAAGCTTTGAAGCTTTCGTTGCATTCCGGGAAAATGTACGCTTCGGCAACCTTGCGGCCGGCACCGCTGACACCGGATGCACTGCAGATAACAATGCCTTCAGGTTTGACCAGCTTGGCAGCCAGCAGCGGCGCCGACGGCAGAATACAGCTGGTGGGATAACATCCGGCACAGGCAATCAGATTAGCCGTTTTGAGCTGTTCACGATAACGCTCGGGTTGGCCGTAAACTGCCTGTTTGAGCAATTCCGGAGCCGGATGCGGTTCACCATAGTACTCTTCATATTTGGCAGTACTGCGCAAACGGAAGTCTGCAGAAATATCAATAACGATCATACCGGCCTTCAAAAGCGGGATCGCGTATTCTGTTGCCAATCCGTGCGGCAGCGCCAGAAACGCCACCTGGGCAAGTTTGGTCAGCTCAGAAACGTCAGGATTGCAGAACTTGAGATCGCTTTTGGCAAATCTCGGATAAACTTCGCCAATACATTTTCCGGCATTGGCACGGCTCGTTATGGCAGTAAGTTCCACATTGGGGTGCTTGAGCAGCAAGCGCACCAATTCCTCCCCGGAATAACCGGAGGCACCGACAACTGCCACTTTGATTTTTTCAGCCATTTTAACAAAAAACTTTCTTTTGTGGGTAATAAATCCCGATAAAAAACGAAAAAAGGGGACCGATTTGAGTCGGACCCCTTTTTGAAAAAATTCCAGTTGGAAAAAAACTTTTAGCGTTTCGAGAACTGGAAGCGCTTGCGGGCGCCCGGCTGACCGGCTTTCTTACGTTCCTTAACGCGGGAATCGCGGGTCATCATGCCGTTGGATTTGAGCACAGGACGCAGTGCTTCGTCATAAGCGACCAAAGCACGCGCAATGCCGTGACGCAGCGCACCGGCCTGACCGGACATGCCGCCGCCATCAAGACGGACATTGAGGTCGAACTTATCGACCGTGCTGCTGACCACGAAGGGCTGAGCGATAAAACCGCGCAGAGCTTCGGTGGTGAAATATTCTTCCCAATTTTTGCCATTGACCGTCACTTTGCCGGTCCCGGGTACCATTCTGACACGGGCGACCGCGCACTTCCGACGTCCGGTAGCCAGAATTTCGTTGCTGTTAGCCATGATTTCTGTTCCTTACTTGACGGTGATTTTACGCGGGTTCTGAGCGGCGTGCGGATGCTCGCTGCCGGCATAGACCTTGAGTTTGGCAAACTGCTGACGGCCAAGACGACCGTGCGGCAACATGCCCCAAACTGCCGATTTGATCAAACGGGCAGGATCCTTTTCGCGGATCTCTTTGGCAGTGTACTCTTTGCGGCCACTGCGATAGCCGGAGTAATCGACATAGATCTTGTTTACGGACTTGCTGCCGGTGAAGACAGCCTTTTCAGCATTGATCACGATGACGAAAGCACCGGTATCAATGTGCGGAGTGAAGGTCGGTTTGTCCTTGCCGCGAAGAGCGTTGGCAATCATAACTGCCAGACGGCCCACCGGAGCCTCAGAAGCGTCGAACAGGATGTATTCACGCTGGACTTCTCCGACTTTTGCCAGATAAGTTTTCATTCTTGTTCTTCTTTTGGTTAATGAATAACTGTTAATTGCTTACTACCTGCTTTTCAAAGAGAAATATATGCCGATCGGGTTTGGCAGATATTCCCCGATAAAAATCAAGTTTTATTAATTTAACACACTTTTACAATTTTACAAGTCGTAAAGCGTTGTTTTACATAAATTTTTTCAATAATTCTTCGTAACTCAGGGGCGAAAGCATTTTCGGCGGAATATCCAGTATGGTCTTGGCTCCGCAATCGCCGGCTTTATTCATACGCACCGCCGCCCGTGCATGTGCAACCAGCACATTGGCAGTAGCTTCGGGATTGGAAGCCCAGGTGCAGCGGTATTCCACCGTTGCCGGATTGCCGTTGCCGGTAGTGGAGGCAGCCACCACGCAGCCGTCGTGCGGAAAACCGGTGTATTTACGGTTGAGTTCTTCCTGCGAAACAAAGTTTACAATTGTTTTATAAGGAGCAAAGTATCCGTGCATAGCCTTGATTTCCGCTTCGATTGCGGCGGCATCGGCGCCTTCTTCCAGCACCACAAAGCATTCTCTGGTGTGCATATCGCCGGCTTCAAACTCCGGATTTTCCCCCTTGCGGACTTTTTCAATGGCTTCCGGCACTGCGTGGGTAAACTGCCGGGCATCGGCAACGCCTTTGATCGTACGCAGAGCATCGCTGTGCCCCATACTCAAACCGCCGGCGGGCGAAAGTCCATAGAAGCCATAGCTCCGGGCTCCGGGCAGAAACGCATTTGCAAGCGTGCGTTCCAACGAAAAGATCCCCGGGTCCCAACCCGTGGAGATCACTGCCACATGTCCCGCAACTCTGGCTGCCGCATCCATTGCAGCATGATACTGTGGTATGCAGCTGTGATTATCAAAACTGTCAACGGTATTGAGGTACTTGACGATTTCAGGCCCCTGCTGGGGCAAATCATTTTTACTGCCGCCGCAGAGGATTGCCACATCCGGCTTGAGTGCCAGATATTCATCGGGATCGTTTATGGAAACCACCGGAATATCTTTGACACTTTTCTGCACGCGCTCAACCGAACGGCTGGCAATACCCACAACTTCCATATCCGCCTGATTAGCCAGCGAAAGCAGCACTCCACGGCCAACGTTGCCGTAACCGACAACAAGAACTCTGATTTTTTCCATAAAAACTCCTGAATTGTTAGAAATCACACATCATTTTACTTGATAAGCAACAGTAAAAATTGTATTAATATAATTTGACAAGCTTTTATTTACAAGAATCAATGCAGTTTTTCTGCAAAAAAACTGCATTGATTCTGCATTTCAAGCAAATGCAATTTGCTTTGACCGCTATATCCGCCCAAAGATCAGTTTATTGGGAAGCTTTCTGACCGGCAATGCTTTTACGCATATCAGCTTCCAGTTCGGCAAGTTTTTTTCTGCATTCGGCAAGTTCTTTATAAAGCTGCTGAATTTCACCGGAAGTTTTTTCCGGATTAAAAGCTTTTCCGGCGGCAACCTGCTCATTGAGCTTACTGTTGATATGCTCGCAGACACCGGTCAATTTTTCCACATTACTTTTCAATTGATGAAGCTGCTGTGCTGTTTTGCCATTCTGCTGTTCAACGAGATCCAGTCGGGTTGAGAACAAAGTACTTCTACTGCTGAATTCTTCGTATCCGGCGATCAAATCATCAACTTTGGATTTGGTCACCAGCGCCAGAATAAATGTTATCAGCAGAAGCACCAGACATGCAACCGGCAACCATTTTAACATATCAAATTTCAACCGGAATATTCCGGCATCCCGTTCGCGATCACAAGCATCTGACTCCAGCACATCGTTCCAATATGATTCGTCAGCCTTCTGCAGTTCCACTGCATCTGCCGGCACTGCGCCATCCTCCACTGTTATTGCAGCACTGGTATCGCCGGTATTTTCCTCAACAGCATCTTCCAATCCGGTAATTTCGCCTATTTCGTCTTCCATTGCTTCGCTTTTGCGCCGGAATTTACGTTCTTTGACCACCTTTGCATTAAGGCCGCAAAAAAGGGTTTTACACTCCGTACAGCGGAAGTAACGCTCAAGAATATTGGCTTCAACTTCAAAATGCTGACCGCATACAGGGCAACTTATTTTCATAAAACATATCTCCGGCAAAATCAACCAAGACGTAAAACAGAATAAACCTTATCAGGAATAAGGTAACATTTTTCAACTAAATGTCAAATCCATTTTATAAAAAAAACGGCAAAAAATCAAGCTGTATTTGCAAGATGGCATCTTTGAGTGTATTTTATAGGGTAATAAGCAGAAAAAAACAATTAAACCATCATCACGAAAGGTATTCATTTTATGAGTTCCAATACTGTCCGTACCCGTTTTGCCCCCAGCCCCACCGGCTTTATGCATGTGGGGAATCTGCGTACAGCGCTTTATGCCTATCTGATCGCCAAAAGCCAGAGCGGAAAATTTATTCTGCGCATTGAAGATACTGACCAGAACCGCTATGTGGAAGGCGCGGTCGATGTCATTTACCGTACTCTCGCCACCGCCGGACTGATCCACGACGAAGGGCCGGATGTCGGCGGTGAATACGGCCCCTACGTCCAGAGCGAACGAAAAAACATGTACAAACCCTACGCCGAAGAGCTGGTGAAATCAGGTGCCGCATATTATTGCTTCTGCGACAAGACCGAGCATGACAGCAATGGCGAAGATGTTTCCGAAAATCCCGATCAGGAATGTCATTGCCGCGATCTTGATCCGGCAGTGGCCCAGGCCAGAGTAGCAGCAGGCGAACCTTTTGCCATCCGTCAGAAAATCAACCGGGAAGGTATCTCCACCTATACCGATGCGGTTTTCGGCGAAATAACCATTGAAAACAAAGTACTGGACGATCAGATACTGCTCAAACGTGACGGTATGCCCACTTACAACTTTGCCAACGTTATTGACGACCACACCATGAATATAACCCATGTGGTCCGCGGCAGTGAATATCTGCCCAGCACCCCCAAATACAACCTGCTCTATGCCGCATTCGGCTGGCAGCCGCCGGAATATGTGCATCTGCCTATGATCATGGGGCGCAACGAAGACGGCACCATTGCCAAACTTTCCAAACGCCACGGTTCGGTGAGTTTTGAAAGCCTTGCGGCCGAAGGTTATCTGCCGGAAGCCATTGTAAACTATATAGCATTGCTGGGCTGGTCGCCTAAAAACGACCGGGAGATCTTCACCTTTGAAGAGCTCGTTGCCATGTTCAAGATCAGCGGACTCAATAAATCTGCGGCCGTTTTTGATTACGACAAGCTCAAATGGATGAACGCCGAATACATCAAGGCCATGCCGCCGGAAGATTTCGCCAAGTGTTCCAAAGATTTTGCCAAAGTTTCCGGCACTATAGTGGAACCGTGGTGGGATATGCTTGCCGGCTTGCTCCAGCCCCGTACTGAAATATTGTCGGAAATCCCGGAAAAGATCGCATTTTTGCTGGAACTGCCCGAATTTGATGTAAGTTTGTTCAACAATAAAAAGAGCAAATGCAATCCGGAGATCGCGCTGACCATTCTGCAGGATCTCCGCGGCATGTACGAAGCTTTGAATGAGTGGAACGCCGAAGCCATCACCGCTTTGGTGACAAACTACGCCCAGAATAAAGAAATGAAACTCGGGTTGCCCATGTGGGCGCTGCGCATAGCGGTTTCCGGCTGTGCCGTGACCCCCGCCGGCCCCGGCGAAATCATGACCGTGCTGGGCAAAGCCGAAGCGCTCAAACGTATTGATCAGGCATTGGCACGTCTGGCATAAATAAATCGCCGCAAAAAAAACAGCATCCGAATCTGAACCGTGATCCGGCACCAGCCGGATCACGGTTTATTACTGCAAAAACCGGCAAAATTGCGGATATTTTCTTCAACTTCCAGCTCAATGCGGTACGGCATGGTATGCATAAAAAACTTTGTACGCAGCGCCTCGTAGAACACCCCGCTGTACCGGACATTGTAAATGCAGTCAACCAGAACATATTTCTGCGGCGAACGGATCGCCAGCAGCATGCAGTCAGAGAAATAAGTTTTGCCGGAGACCAGCGCCTGCACCGCTTTTCCGGCATGGAGTTTCCGCAATTGCAGCAATATCTGCCACCGGTAAAAACAGTTATAAAACCGGTCGGCTTTCCGGAAATCGACAGCAATGATCCGGTCAAACATACCTGAAGATTCCGCCAGACCGGCATTGCTCAGATCGCACACCAGAACCAGCGGCTTACAGCACAGCATTTCACTCGAACGCCAGACGGAAAGATTTTGAGCAAAAACATCTTGCATCTGATCCTGAATAATAACCGTCAAACCGCCGGAACTTGAAGATCTGCATCCGAAAACAAGTTTGCAGAATATAAACCCGGCAATTTCGCCACCCCGCCTGATACTGCGGAAAAACAGTTTTAAGAATCTTTTCAAAAAATAATTTTCCTTTCCAGATAAAATTTAATATAGCAGCCAGAGCCTTTATTTGCAATCAATACACCGCGAAAACGATGATTTTGCTGTAAAATAAGCTTTTATACTTGAAAAAAACCATTTTTGAGCTATCTTATAAAATATGCAGTATCGGTATTGTAAAACAATCCGATTGATTTTTTAATAGTTTTATAACAGGAGTCGATTTATCATGGTCAACTACAAGGATCTCGGTTTGGTCAACACCCGCGAGCTGTTTGCCAAAGCCGTCAAGGGTGGCTACGCCATCCCCGCCTACAACTTCAACAACATGGAACAGCTCCAGGCCATCATTCAGGCTTGCGTCGAAACCGAATCCCCGCTGATTCTTCAGGTTTCCAAAGGCGCCCGTCAGTATGCCAACCAGACTCTGCTGCGCTACATGGCCCAGGGTGCGGTTGAATATGCCAAAGAAATCAACAACGGCAAAGCTATTCCGATCGTGCTGCACCTCGACCATGGTCCGGATTTTGAAACCTGCAAAAGCTGCATCGACTACGGTTTCAGCTCGGTGATGATCGACGGATCCCACCTCTCCTTTGAAGAAAATATTGCAGTGACCAAGAAGGTCGTGGAATACGCCCACGCTCACGATGTGACCGTGGAAGGCGAACTCGGCGTGCTGGCCGGTATCGAAGACGATGTCAAGGCTGAAAAGCACACCTACACCGAACCCGATGAAGTGGAAGCCTTCGTCAAGGCTACCGGCGTTGACTCTCTGGCCATCGCCATCGGTACTTCTCACGGTGCTTACAAATTCAAGCCCGGCGACGATCCGAAAATCCGTTTGGACATCCTTGCTGAAATCGAAAAGCGCATCCCCGGATTCCCGATCGTTTTGCACGGTTCTTCCAGCGTTCCGCAGGATCTGGTGGCGATCATCAATGCCAACGGCGGTAAACTCAAAGATGCCATCGGTATCGGCGAAGACCAGCTCCGCGAAGCTGCCAAGAGCGCTGTCTGCAAGATCAACATCGACTCCGACGGCCGTCTGGCCATGACCGCTGCCATCCGCAAGGTCTTCAACGACAAGCCCGAAGAATTCGACCCGCGCAAATATCTCGGCCCGGCCCGTGATGAGCTCAAAAAGCTCTACATCCGCAAGAACAAGGAAGTTCTCGGCTCTGCCGGTCACGCCTTTGATGCGTAATCAGAGTATTGCTCTGTAAGAGAAAGCTCCGTAAGAAATTGCGGAGCTTTTTTATTTTCCCATTAATCAACGTAATAACTACCGGTTTTGACTGAAAAAATTTGCTTTTATACCTCTATTATATTATCTTAAAGCAAAATATAGTTTTTGCACACTCCATATATCGGTATAAAAAATGATTTTTCAAAGCGATAAACAAAGTTACTGCGGTCCAGTCCCCTGGTGGGTGCTTACCGGCACACTTTCCCATGAAGAAATAATCCGGCAACTTGACGAATACTCTTCGCGCAATATCAGAGAATTGTTTTTATATGCCAATTACGGCCTGGAAAAGCCGGATTTTCTTTCAAAAGAGTGGTTTGAATTTATTGAATTTATGATCCATGAATTTGCCAAACGCAATATGGCGTTCTGGATATATGATGATCTCTCATGGCCCAGCGGTTCTGCCGGCGGCCAATTACCCCGCGATTATCCGGAATACCGGATGCGGAGTTTGATGCGTTCCGAAACCACGCTTGAGCCCGATGCTGAAATAACTCTTCCCGCTGGCGATATGGTGCGTTGGTGCGGCGTATTTACGTCTGCGGAAGACGAACCGACAGAACTTGCTGCCGGGAGTTTTTACCGTAATACCACCGGAGCAGCGGTAACAGTAATGACTCTGGAAGTAAAAATCATCGACAGTGTGTTTTTCCACAATATCGGCACTGAAAGCACTTGGAATCAGCTTGGCACACTGGATACACTCAATCCGGCGGCGGTACGCTGCTGGATGGAATACATCCACGAAGAATACCGCCGGCGCTTCAAAAAATATTTCGGCAGCATAATCAAAGGTTTTTTCTTCGATGAACCGACCATGAGTGCTTTGGATAAAACCAACTCCGTACCGTGGACATGGGATCTGGAAAAAGATTTTTTTCAAAAATACAACTACGATTGCAGCAAAAATTATTGGAAGCTTTTCCGTCAGGCACCCGGAGTTGAACAATTCCGTTACGATTTCTGGCTGTTGACCGGCAACCGTTTTGCTGAAGCTTTTGCCAAACAGCTGGGGGATTGGTGCCGGGAAAACAATTTGATGCTTACCGGGCACGGCTGGCCGGAAGAACCGTCGTGTCAGCGACTTATGATAAATTCCACCGGAGATTTGCATTTCCAGCAGCAATATCTGCAAGTACCGGGTACCGATTATTTGCAGTTGGCAAATTGTTATACAGAAAATATCGTCATGGGTGCCGGAGCTGAAGGCTGGGCACGCAATTATATATTTTCCACCAAACACCCCTGCTCTACGGCCCGTTATAACGGTACCAAACGGGCATTGGTGGAAAACTCTATGATCTGCGGCTTCAGTTCGCCATTGAGCAAACAGAGATGGTGTTTTGATTATCACTTTTCCATGGGGCTGAATCTGATAAATTCAGCAGTGGCGTTCTCACTCCGGGACTTCCGGAAATATGCTTGCTGCGCCGAATCGGCAATGCCGTACTGGCAACTTTACAAAGAACTTTCTGATTACATTGAACGCTCAAGTTATTTCAACACCCGCGGCTGGCAGTCAACTCAAATAGCTGTACTCAATGCTGTATCAGGCAAATTTGCCGTCAGCGATATAGCTTTTGATACTTCCATGCGTAACGAAAAAACGCCTTTTGCGGCCGGCGGCGACAGCGCTCCGGCAACGTTGGCAACACTGGAAGCATTGGTCAGAAATCACCGTGAATTTGAACTGCTTTTTGAAGAAGTACTGGTCAAAGGCTCAATAAAAAACGGGTTGTTGAATGTACCGGAAGCCCAATTCAAAGTTATAATCATACCGCAGGCAACTGTTATTGCCGATAATGCAGCAAAAATACTATCTGAATTTGTCAAATCCGGCGGTAAGGTAATTGCCGTGGGCGATGCGCCGCAAAAACTGGTTTACACCTCTGCAATCAAAGATGAAATTGATTTGCATGGTGTAATCACCCATCAGCTGGATTGGCAATCAGCGGATTTCTCCGGCAAACTCAAAAATCTGCTCAACGATATTACTCCGGAACTGTACACCGTAAGCGGAGCCGGCGACAAAGATGTAATAACACTGCTCCGGCAAGATAAAGACTGGTATGGGTTATGGGTGTATAATGCCACCGCCGGCGATAAAGATCTTTGTCTGAAAAGTCATTTGCCGTTTAATGCCGCAATCGACCCCGGCTACGGCGAATACCGGCAAATGCCGCCGGACGGCAGATTTACTTTGCATGCAGGTCAGTCTTTGATCTTTTTTGCCGATAACTCAATAGATCCTCAAGCCCTGCCGGGCTTTGCAGGAGCCATGTGGCAACCGCTGAAAAACTCTCTCCGGCTGCCGCTTGAATGGATATGCAGCGAACTGCCGGCAAATACCATGCGTCCGGAATTGCAAGTCAGGCACAACGGTCAATTTATCGACATACCGTCAGATGGCTATTGTCCTTTTATGCTTGATCCGGAAAAAACGCCTTATCTCACTTTACGGGGAAAATTCATTGTTCAAGGCCATGTACCGCAAGATCTGCGATTGCGTTTTGACAGCAGCAACTTTGCAAATCTTGAGCTGAATGGTATAATTGTAAACAAATCATCTGTGCCGGAAAAAATCTTTGATCTTACCAATCGGGCCATGTATATTGCAGAATATTGCCGGGAAGGAGAAAATATTTTCACGGTCGATATACCTGTATCCAAATGGTATGGCGAGCGATATGGCATCTGCCGCCACTTTACCGGACTGATACACTTGCTGGAGATTGTTCCTCTGGCGGGAAGCTTTGCATTGCTCAATGAAAATACCATAACCGCGTTACCGGAAACATTTCAATCTGGCGATCTGGGGCTGCAAGGCTTGAGCCAATTCGGTGGGATATTGAAATTGCAAACCTCGTTTGATTTGCCCCAAAAGTATATTTCATCGCTTATGCTGGGGTGCAGTTCAACAGATTCCACCGTAAAGCTTAAACTCAACGGGGTTGATTTGCCAGTAAAATTATGGCAGTACGGCAATATTGCATTACCGGAAAAAGTGCTGAAAGCCCACAACAACACCCTGACGATGGAAATAACCCAAACGATCGGCAATTTGTATACCCGGCGATGGAACGGACAGAAGTTTGATACCATACCATTTATACTGCCGGAATTTTATCTGTAAAAGGCGCTGATAATATTGAATAAAACGCTTGATGTTTCAACACATCAAGCGCAGTATCTCCGAGCGGATGCAGCTTATAAAAACAGATCACTGTTTGGGCTTTTTGTAGTACATTACAATTTCGCCTTCTTTGCAAAGGCGGAATGTTTCCCGCGCAACTTTCTCAATGGCAGCCGGATCGCGCTCAAGTGCCGCTACTGATTTTTGCCAGGCATCGCGCTCAACGCGCTTACGGTTTGCCTCGGCCTGGGTTTTGCTGTAAAACTCCTTCTGGCGCTCATATTGCCGACGCGCCGGATAGATCATTGCTGCGCTTGCCATCAAAAGCACCACAAAACCAACGATCCCCAGCCAGGTCCAAATCCCTGAAATTGTCTGTTTATTCGCCATCAGAACTCCATTTTTTACCAATAACGGCTATAAAGATAACACCAAAGAAGCAATATGTCAAATTTTACACCGTTTTTTTACGTCAGCGGGTCAGCCGCATCACCAATTCGCCATCAAGCACTTTGCCATTAAGTTTGCTTGCCATATAGTTACGCTGAAAATCGGCAATGAAAAAGGCGTCGGCATTATTGTAAAGCACTTTTATGTTTACACGCGAAGTTTTTTCCGGCAATTTAACGGTTATTTTCTTGAATTCAACCGAGTTAAATTTACTGGAGAGCGGTACTCCGTTTACTTCCAGCACCACGATCCCGGCATGTGCCGACTGCATGGAAAATTCAACTTCAGTGTTCTGCCCGGCATTGCGATTTTTCAAATCCGGAAACTCCACACAAATGTTTGTTCCCTGCGGGGCTTCAACCGGCCGCCAGCTGCCGAAAGTCATCGGGCCGTGATAAAATTGTACGCACCGCTGATCCGGTAAAGTCAAAGTCATACCCTGCGGGCGAACCAGACGCAATACCTTACTTTCAAGCGAATGGCGGTAAAATTCATAGGCGCCGAAAACAAAGAATATCCCGGCGGCCAGCGACAACACTCCCCTGCTGCGGATGAACTTCCACTCATCACGGCGCGAACGGCGCACGATTTCCGCAACAAACAACCCGGCAAAAACCGCCATTTCCGGCAAAATCGGAGCCCGGAAACGCGAAAGATTATAAAATGCTGCGGTGGCTCCCCAATAAAATATCACCGTTATATAAAGCGCCAGATAAGGTGCTTTCCTGAGTCTTTTCAGCAGCAGAAACATTCCTGCCATTCCCAGTGCCAGCAATATTCCCGGCGGCACAGTAAACTTCAATATTCCGGCAGTTGTGCCCTCCCCGGCCAGCGAAACATTGTTGGGAATTTCGCGGCTGTCCCAGAAAAGCAGCAGCTTGCGGAAAGTCAATTCGCAATAGGCCGCCGGTTCGGAAACAAGATAATCGACTATCTTTTTCCAAACCGGATTTTTCTCATGATCCTGCATCCAGATGTGATAGGCTTGCGGATATTCCATCGGCCCCGCGGGTAAACCGGGTTCCCTGCCTCCGGGAGGAGCTTCAGGGGTATTCCCCAGCGCCAGAACCGCATCCGCGGCAGTGGAAGGACCGCACAACCGGCCGGTTTTTATGCTGTTGTAAATAATAAACGGCGACTCAAGTGCCAGAAAAACCCCAATACAAACAAGCAGTCCCAACAGTGTTTTTTTGATCGCAAAGCGCTTGCTGGAGATCACTGCCCAAGCAATACATAACGGCACAAACAGCAGTATTATATTGCCGCGGGTAAGGTTGCCGATTGCAGCAAACAATGCAAACGCCCCCATATGACGGTATTTGCCGCTTTGAAAAGCACGTATGGCAAAATAACTCATCACCGCCAGATTGAATGTCTGCAGAGTTGCAATCTGGTGAAACGGAGTGTAAAATACAAGTATGGTACACAAAGCTGTAAGATATGCGGCAACCAACCCGGCGATCTTCCCGCCCAGGCGGGCGGCACTCAAACCGGCAGTCATGGTCCCGAAAGCCCCCAGCAGCGCCTGCACAAAAACTACGAACCACACCGAACCGCCGGACAGCCAGCGGCAAACCACCAGAAAAACTGAATAGTAAAACGGCTGATAATAAAACGGTCCGGAAAAAGTTCCGTTGGCGATCTCCTGCGCCAAATCCATATAAGTACGCAAATCAGTACTTTTTGCCGGAGAAAACATGGCAAAAGCATATTCGCCGCAACTGATCTCCCAGGCGGCAATCAGCCGCCATACCAGCGCCAGAACTCCGGCGCCCCACAAAGCAAAATACCAAGACCGCCGGGTAATGGCAGACTTGTTTTCCACAACCGGCGGTCTCTTTTTCATAAGAAAATGCTCTTTTTTCTCGAATCAGACGGTCAAAAGTTCTTTTTCTTTATCGCCGACGATCTTGTCGATATCAGCAATGTGCTTATCGGTAGTCTTCTGGATATCATCCAGCAGCTTCTTGAGTTCGTCTTCGGTCAACTCGCCATCTTTCTGGAATTTCTTGGCCGCTTCATTACCATCGCGACGGGCATTGCGTACAGCAACTTTTGCTTCTTCGCTGCGGGCCTTCACCTGTTTGACCAGAGTCTTGCGGCGGTCTTCTGAAAGTTCCGGTATGGGCAGACGGATCAGACGGCCGTCGCTGTTGGGCATGATACCGAGATTGGAAGCTTTGATCGCCTTTTCGATTGCCTGCACAGCAGATGCATCCCACGGCTGAATGGTCAGCAAACGCGGCTCGGGAGCATTGATCTGCGCCATATCGCGCAAACGGGTCTGCACACCGTAATATTCGACCATAAGTCCTTCCACCAGCGAGGGCGAAGCTTTACCGGTGCGGATAGCACCCAGATCGTTACGCATGGAGCTTTCGCTCTTTTCCATTTTTTCTTCCAGTTCCATCAACACCATATCGGCTACTTCAGACATGTTTTTTCTCCATTTAGGGTTAAAAATTACAAAAAAATCTTGTGTTTTTGCAAAATGTAACCGCATTTTGCACAAAATGCAAGTAAGTTGTACCCTTTGGGCTTGAAAAAATTCACTTTTGGCGCTATTTTATATAGAAACACTGTATTTTCATGACCTAAACTATAACAAAAGGGGTTTTTTATGTCCGGACACAGTAAATGGGCAAACATCAAACACAAGAAAGATGCCGCCGATAAAGCCAGAGGCCGTATCTTCTCACGCCTTGGTAAAGAAATAATGGTAGCCGCCAAGATGGGCGGCGGCGACGTGGATACCAACCCGCGTCTGCGCTCCGGCATTGCCGCGGCCAAAGCCGCCAACATGCCGAATGCCAACATCGACCGCGCCATCAAAAAAGGTTTGGGCGAACTCGGCGATGTGACCTTTGAAGAAATCCAGTACGAAGGCTATGCCGCCGGCGGCGTTGCGCTGCTGATCGACTGCCTGACCGATAACCGCAACCGCTCTGCCAGCGAAGTGCGTACTACACTTGACCGCAACAACGGCAACCTGGCCAGCAGCGGTTCAGTGGCTTACATGTTCAAACGCCAGAGCCACTTTGTCATCGAAGGCGAAAATGCCGATGAAGATAAACTCATGGATATCGTGCTTGATGCCGGAGCCGAAGATTTGATCGTGGAAGATGGCGTTGCCGAAATCTGGGGCGATCCTTCTGCTTTCGAAGCCATCGCCGATGCGCTGGCTGCCGCCGGCATCACCGCCAGCGAAGCTGCAGTGACCCGCCGTCCGGACAACACCGTGACCATCACCGATGTGCACACCGCCGAACAGGTTCTCAAACTGGTCGACAAACTCGAAGATCTCGACGACGTGCAGGAAGTTACCGGCAATTTTGAAATCGACGATTCGATTGCCGATCAGGTCAATGTCTGATAAATAAACCGTATCAACACATAATAAACACGTTCAACCAAAAAGGAGATAGGAACGATGTCTGCAATCTATGATATCCACGCCCGCGAAATCCTCGATTCCCGCGGCAACCCCACCCTCGAAGTCGAAGTCGTACTCGAAAGCGGCATCAAAGGCCGCGCCGCTGTACCCTCCGGTGCCTCCACCGGTGAAAATGAAGCTCTTGAACTGCGTGACGGCGATAAGAACCGTTATCTGGGCAAAGGCGTCATGACCGCGGTCAAAAACGTCAATGAAAAGATCTTCCCGGAACTGGAAGGTATGGATGTACTCGATCAGGTCGAAATCGACAAGACCATGATCGAACTCGACGGCACCAAGACCAAGAGCAACCTGGGCGCCAACGCTCTGCTGGGTGTTTCTCTGGCTTGTGCCCACGCGGCTGCCAACTATCTGGATCTGCCCCTGTTCCGCTATATCGGCGGTGTCAACGGCAAAGTGCTGCCGGTTCCGATGATGAACATCATCAACGGCGGTTCCCACTCCGATGCTCCGATCAGCTTCCAGGAATTCATGATCCGTCCGGTCGGTGCCTGCTGCTTCCGCGAAGGTCTGCGCATGGGTGCTGAAGTTTTCCATGCTCTGAAGAAAATCATCAAGAACAAGGGTCTTTCCACTGCGGTTGGCGACGAAGGCGGTTTTGCTCCGAACTTTGCCGGCGGTATCGAAGAAGCTCTTGCCAGCATTATCGACGCTATCAAGGCTGCCGGCTATGAACCCGGCAAAGACGTCATGATCGGTTTGGACTGCGCCTCCAGCGAATTCTATGCCGACGGCGTTTATGACTACACCAAGTTCGAAGGCCCCAACGCTGCCAAGCGCACCGCCGCCGAACAGGCTGCCTACCTCGAAGAACTCGTCAACAAATACCCGATCGACAGCATCGAAGACGGTATGGCTGAA
>JAZTWG010000063.1:0-61663 GCA_045635745.1 Victivallaceae bacterium | reverse complement strand
GAGAATGTCATCAGTGATGCAGATTACAGGTTTTTCTGTCGCAAATTGAAATCCGAAAATCGCCTTAACTGGTATTTCGTCGTGCGTTATCTGTGCGCGACTGGAGCCCGCATCTCGGAACTTCTTCAGATCAAGGTGGAGCACGTTGAGGCCGGATATCTCGACCTTTACGGGAAAGGCGGGAAACTTCGACGTATTTATATCCCGAAACGGCTGAAGGAGGAAACAGATGCTTGGCTTACGGAAAACGGACACTCAAGCGGCTACCTCTTTCGTAACCGTTTCGGTTCGCGTATTACGGCTCGGGGCGTTGGATATCAGCTGAAGATACTGGCCGCCGAATACGGCCTTGATCCCAAGGTGGTTTATCCGCACTCATTCCGGCATCGGTTTGCCAAAAATTTTCTCGCAAAATTTAACGATATTGCACTGCTCGCCGATTTGATGGGACACGAGTCGATAGAAACAACGCGTATTTACCTCCGTCGAACCGCGACGGAACAGCGGGAACTCATCGACCGCATCGTGACTTGGTAATCCACCCGGCGGGCTGAAGACCTCTCGTCAGCCCGCCACATTTACCTGACCGTTCATGAGTAACGGTAGCAGTGTGTCTCGAAGCTGGATGGTTTCTTCAATGGCAATTTCAGAAATGCGGCGAGCTTCTGCGATGGGAGTGATTTTCTCCGTGAAATCGTCTATTATGTCCTGTTTGGGAAGCACTACTTGAAGTGAAGAATATTCCGTCTTGGAAATTTCTGCAAACGTTGAACCTCCGCCAAACGTCTTTATGTATGGGATCAGAGACAACACCGTATAAAATATAAATTCACTGCCGAACCCCTTGTTCGGAATGATGGATTTTATCCCCTGATTTGTGCAGAGATCACAATCGGCTACGGCCAAATACCCGATGGGCGCTCGTGTGGACAATATGATCGATTTGCGAGGCATCAATTGAGCGGACGAGTCGCGCAGGCCAGCATCAGTTATATCATTCTCCCCATGCCGGATATATTTATTTGCTGTTTTGGACAGATCCTTCGGCGTGATCCATGCAATTCCATTTGTCGTCCAATAATCCGGATTATGTGTGGAGGGAGTCCCACCTGAAACAATTTCTCCGAGATCGTTAATGGTTCCGATCCGCCAGCCCACAGGAATTTCTCTCTTCAATTCCTTCTTCCACTCCATCTTTCCACCAGAAGATTTATAGGGGCGTCCGCTGGCGTCCGGGAAGTCGAATTGCACGAACCAGTAGTCGTAGAGGGTCTTTGCCAGAGCCTCAAGTTCGGCAATTTTTCGCCGGTTTATCTCAATCTTCTCGTCCAGACTTCCGAGAATGCCCGCTATAAGGACATTCCCCCATTGCAAAAAAGCCTTTTTATGGTATATTATCCCATGATTATCAAGGAGAACCAGTTCACATGAAACTTCTTTGCCTTTCAGACCTGCATCTACGCTCGGAAGCGGTGGTCGCGGCCATCGACCGGCATCGACTGTCTCCGTTGCTGGCGCAAAACGCGGCGACTGTGGCCGAGGTTTCCCCGGATGCCGTAGTCGTGACGGGGGACACCGTTTCCCCGGCCCAGGTGCGCCTGCTTTCCGCAACGCTGCGGACGCTCATCCCGGCCGATCTGCCGGTGGTCGCCACGCTGGGCAATCACGAATTCTGGGGGCGCACCTTCGAAGACACGCTGGCGAAGCTGAAGGAGCAGACGCTGACCGACCCGAACATCTTTTATCTCGTCCTGATCGGCGCGGTCGAGCTCGACGGGGTGAACTTCGTCGGCGGGACGCTGTTCTTCGACGGGTCCATGCGGATTCGGGACAACCAGCGGATCGACCAGTGGGACGGCTGGCAGGACTGGCGCATCGTCGACATCGAGACCCGGTATATGGAATTCAACGCATATTACGTGGACATGATCCGAGCGAAGATGAAACCTGGGATGCCGACCGCTCTTTGCACACATCACGTTCCGCACGTCCGGCTGAATGGTCACGAACCGGGCCATTACAGCTTTTATACCGGCATGCAGGACCTTGTTCACGATCTGCCGTTTGATCCGCTTTATAACAACTATTTGATCTGTGGCCATACCCACCGGCGCGTGATCGGAGAGGTTGTTCCCGGCTTCATGGGCGTTAATGTTGGCAGCGATTACGACGACCTGAAAACCTTTACCCTGGAAGTATGACATGAAGGACGCAGACAAGTCTGACAATTGGGACACTTTATCCCCGGCAGAAAAGAAGCTGGAGCTGTTCCGTCGCCAGAAGGATCTGCTCGACACATTCCTTGCCACCGGTGCGATCAGTCAGGCTCAGCACGATAAAAGCCTGAGCTGCCTTATTGAAAAAATGGGGATCGCCCCCGACAAGCTCACCCCACAAGTACCCGACAAGTTACCCCACAAGTAAAAGCGGACAAGTACCGGACAAGTTATGACCTGTTTTGTAATTGCTTTGCTGGGGATTGCAACGAGCCGTTTATCTTGATAAATTTCGGTAGGGAAACGTCTGGACGAGTCGGGGAAAATTACATAACGTATGGTGACATTAAATCTATTTCGGGTTCGGCTCCACTTTTGAAAAAATGCCGTTTTGAGCGTAATTTCTGCTCTGGACTTACTTTTCATACCGGAGAGAAAGAGAGAGAAAATCCCGCGAGAAAAAGAGAAAATCCCGCTTTTTGACATGGGAATTTTGGCTGGATCGTTGCTCTGTAAAAACTATAAGTTGTTGCCTTTTCGGGCGTAAAGTGGAAATAAAAAAGGAATCCGAAGTTTGGACTTCAGATTCCGCAGATTTTAATAATGGTGGAGCAAATGGGAGTCGAACCCACGACCTATACGATGCGAACGTATCGCTCTAGCCAACTGAGCTACTGCCCCTTAAATTGTTATTCCATTAAAATATCATATTTTTTGAAAATTGCAAGTCGCAAAACATTTTTTTTGTGTTTTTCACCGCCTTTTTATATGTCGGATGCTTATTCTCTCAAAAGCCGAATGAGAGTTGTTCCGGCTTATCGGCAGATTTTTTTACCGCTTCTTCTGCAGTTTTTTCCTCCGGAAAAAGCGGCAATTCTCCGCTTGCAGCGGTTGGCGCTTTTTCGGCTTCCAAACTCTTTTCTGCCGGTGCGGACGGTACTGCCGATGCGGTTTCCATGGTCATAAACTCTTCGAGCGCCATAACCCTCACTCCCAGCTTTGCGGCTTTGACCAGCTTGGATGATGAACCTGTTATATCGGCCGCCACCAGCAAACTCAACTCTTTTGAAACAGTATCCACCGCATGAAAACCTTTGCTCTTGGCCAAATCCTCATAGTAAGAACGCTTTTCGGGCATCTTGCCGGTAAAACAGATCGTCGGCAAATTCTCATTTTCCGAATTCCGGCTTTCACTCAAAATCACAGCTTCAAGCAATTCGTCGATAAAATCCGACTGTTCCACAAGCTCTTTTTTGATCGCTTTAGCCCGTTCCGGGCCCACGCCGGGAATTGCCGACAACGTTTCTTCATTGGCTGTTCTTAATTCCGACAGCGGCAGATTTTTCAATATTACTTTGGCTACATTGAGCCCCACATGCGGTATATTCAATGCGGCAAGCACCTGATAATCGGTTACATTGCGTGCCTTGGCTATTTCGTTGTAAAGATTTTCTGCCGATTTGGCTTTGAAGCATTCCAACCGCATTATGTCAATAACTTTCAGCTCAAAAATATCGCGCAGAGTTTTTACTTTCAGCGTTTGCATCATCTTACGCAAAGTCGGTTCGCCCAAACGCTCTATACCGATATTTTTTACTGCGGCAAGCAAATTCTGCAGCCGGACTTCAAAACACTCTTTATTTACACAGCAGAGCTCCGGCCCGCGCTGTTCCAGATCGCTGTTACAGCAGGGACATTGCCTGATGATCACGCTGCGGCGGTTCTCGCCGGGCAGCGAATTTACTATATACGGTATAACATCCCCGGCCCGCTCGACTTCGATTATGTCATTTATCTGCAGATCGCGGTCGATAACATTCTGCAGATTGTGCAATGTTGCGTGCGTGATGGTTACCCCGCCGATTTCCACCGGATCGATCTCTGCTACCGGTGTCAGACAGTTTTTGCCGAAACTCCAAACCACTTTGCGCAGCACGCTCTGACGTCTTATATTGGTAAACTTAAAAGCGATCGCTCCACGCGGGTGATGCGCGGTATTACCCAGACTGGCGGAATATTCTTCATCCGCGATCCGGATGACTACGCCGTCGGTCGGATAAGGCAGATTTTCGATCTTTTCAAGCAATTCATCAAAGTATTCCGGCAGATCGCGGCGACTGTATGCATAAGAGATCTTCCGGTAATCGACCAGAGTGAGTTTAGCGCCCTGCGCCTGAATATCAGCAATTTCTTTGAGTCCCATAATGCCGGCCACGGCATTGCGGGAATTTTTGTACACTTCCCCATTTTTGCGTTTGATATTTTTATAGATCGTGCGGAAATCATCGTCGCGGATAACGATTTCACCGCGGATCGGCTCATCGAGCCGGAGTCTGCCGACATAATCATTTATGCTTTCAAGCTCGATAAGCGGCAGTTTATCGGAAATATCTTCGCCTTCGGCCCCATCGCCGCGAGTCACCAGCAAACCATCCTCCCAACGGGCGGAAATACCATCGTATTTAGGCTGAACAAGGAGCATTTCATCGGCGTTCCGCACGAATTTGTCGGCCCATTCCAGAACCTTTTCCAAGCTGTATGCCTTATCCAGCGAAAGCATCGGCTCTTTGTGCTGCACTTTGCCCGAAGAAGCCACCGCCGCGCCATGTACTGCGGTCAGAAGCGAGTGATCGGGCGCTATTGCTTCCAATTCCCGCATAAGATCATCGTACTCAACGTCGCTTATTTCGGGCGCTGCCTTTTTCCAATAAAGATCATTGTGATAAGCTATCAAATACTCAAGTTCCTGCAAAGTATGCATAACGACCTCAATTTTTCATTGCTCCGGCAATTACAGCTTGCAGGATCTTTTCACTTTCTGCCAGCGGCACCGGCCGGGGAGCAAGCTCCAATTTCATGCGGTTGGCTCCCGCGCTGCGGCAGGTCTGCGCCAAAAGTTCAGGTGTCAGGCCGGCAAATGAATTCAGTTGGGGTACACGCCACTCGTCCAGCAATTTTTCGTAATTGCCTATGACTTCTTCAGCGGTATTGCCGCCCAGAACTTTACCGATTTCCAATGTTCTGCTTTCGACCTCTTTTCTCCCGATATAATAACGCCATGCAGCCGGCAGCAGCCGCGCAACTGCTATACCGTGTTCGATCCTGCCGAACCACGAAAAACTCAACAAATGCGGCAGCCCGGTGGACTTATTGCGGATAGTCAAGCCGCCCAGCGCCGAAGCAATTTGTACTGCTTTGCGGTATTTTACACTATCCGGTTCCTTCAAAGCCTTTGCCAGATTATCGCGCAGCAGTTCCACGCCCACCCGGGCGGCGTTATTGATAACTTCTCTTCCCGCATCCATGGTCACATTGAGCCAGCCTTCCAGCAGATGCGCCAGCGCATCGCAACCGGTGGCAAGAGTTACACTTGCTGGCATAGTTGCGGTAAACTGTGCATTCAGGCAAGCCGCCTCCGGCACCAGCACCGGATCGCTGATAAGCTGTTTTACCCCGCTATTGCGGTTGACGATATTGCTGTACTGGGTAATTTCGCTGCCGGTGCCGGAAGTCGTGGGTATGGCAATGATGCGCTTGAATTTTTTACCGGGGAACCGCTGCGAAATTTTGTCAGAACCGAAACAGTCAGCCAGCGGCATTTGCGTTTGATAAACTATGTACGCCGCTTTTGCTGCATCGAGTACACTTCCACCACCCAGCGCGATCACGCCGTCGGGAGCGGTTTCCTGCAGAAAATCCTGCATGGCGAAAACGGTTTCCATATCCGGTTCCGGCGGAATTTCCCTGAAACGCACCGCCGCGCAATCCGTATAACGCATGACATTGAGCAATTTAGCCCATGCGCCGGAAAAATCCGCAGAATTGCGTCCGGTAAAAACCGCCACTTTCCGGAGATTTTCCAGCCGTATCAACTCCTCAAGTTCAGAAAAAGAGTCATCTGCATGAAAAATACTCACTTCATCCCATGAGTCAAGGATTTGCAAACCCTGTTCAAAAACAGTGCATTCCGCCATAAAGCATCACTCCCGTAAAAAAGCCCGTATCGGCAGATATTCCGGCACGGGCTCTGGTAAATTCAGAATATTCAAAGCTGTCTGCTTATTTTGCCTTGGCCGGAGCCTGGGGCGCAGCGGCAGCGGGCATCTTGGGCAGTTCAGCCTTGACCAGAATTTCCGCTTTAGCTGCTTTCATAAGTCCGGCAACCACCTTCTGGGCGGCAACCATCTGCTTTTGCTGAAGCAATGCAGCAGACAAGCGATCTTTGACTTCATCAAACGCCATAGCTCTGGAGCCTTTGGGCGCATCGCGACGGATAACGTGATAACCGAAATCGGTTTTGACTGCGCCGGAGATTTCGCCGACTTTAAGCGCATAAGCAGCTTTTTCAAATTCAGGCACCATCTGACCTTTGCCGAATACCCCCAGCGAACCATTGGCACTCTTGCCGGAGGGGCAGGCACTCTTTTCTGCCGCCAGTTTACCGAAATCGGCACCTTTTTTCAGCTGTGCAATGATCGCTTCAATTTCTTTTTTGGCCTTTTCCCAAGCCTTGGCATCAGCACCTTTATCCACGCTTACAAGAATGTGCGAAGCACGGATACTGTCGGCCGGATCGGCTTCTTCCTTGAACTGGTCGGGATTTTCTTTGTAGAACTTTTCGACTTCCGCCGGAGTTACGGTAACTTTGCCGGTCTTGCTCTCCAGAAACTTCTGAAACGCCATCATCTTCTGGGCATTTTTATCCGCGGCCTGTTCTTTAATAACATCGTCGATGGTCTTGCCCTGTGCTTTGAGCATCTGTTCGATCATATTGCGCTGATCTTTGGGCATCCTGGCGATCTCGGCTTTGAACTGGGCGGCCATTTCATCGGCGGAAACGGTAATTTTGGAATCTTCCAGCGCTTTATCCAGCACCAGCTTGGTCACATACTGTTCGACCAGCTGCGGAGCTTGCATTTTCAGCATTTCCGCCGGCATCTGCGGGGGAACCATACCGCCGGGAACCTGTTTGGCCATAGCGGCAATGAATTCGGCTTTGGTAATATCTTTGCCATTGACTCTGGCAACTACTGCCGGCAGAAAATCAAACGCCTTGGCTACCGGAGTACCCTGCGGCTGATTCATCTGGGCAAGCAGATCGCTGCCGGCAGCTTTGGCATCGGGAGCCGGCACAGTAACACTCTTGGTATCGGCGGCGGTAAGCACGGCAGCTGCACCCAGCACAAGACCGGGAATCAGCATCAACTTCATTTTTTTCATCATAAAATCTCCTGTTGGTTATTTTTTATGGACTATTTTTTACTTTTCTCCAAACCCAATAGACCTGCAAATGCGGATATTGTTGCTTTGAAATATAACCGCAAAAAGTGCATTTGCAAGCTTCACAACATAAAGATAGCTTCATATTGGCAATTTTTCAAGGGCTGAAACGCTTTTTTATTGGAAATAATACTTGCGAAAATGCAAATTCAGTTGTAAATTACTCTATTGTGAATTGAATACATGGATTTTTACAGCTTTAAATAACTCAAAAGATCTAAAACGAAAGGACGAAAAAATGAGTGCTGCTGTTTCTGCTCTGCAAAAGGCGCGTGCCGCCTACACCCCCAAACTGCCGAAAGCCCTGCGTAACGGCGCCGCTGCCAAAGCGGTAACCGGCGAACCCACCGCCGCAGCCGGCGATGTGGAAAAGATCAAGGCCCTCTTTACCGAAAACTTCGGCAGCCCCATGGTGACTTTTGAAGCCGCCGCCGCTGCTGCGGTTGAAAGCGAATTCAATGCCGGTGTGATCCTTTCCGGCGGTCAGGCTCCCGGCGGCCACAACGTTATCGCCGGTCTTTATGACGGCTTGAAAAGCCTGAACAAAAACAACAAGCTCTACGGTTTTCTGAAGGGCCCCGATGGTCTGGTCAAAAATGAATACATCGAACTTACCGACGAAATCATAGATGCCTACCGCAACACCGGCGGTTTCGATATGATCGGTTCCGGCCGTACCAAGCTCGAAAAAGTCGAACAGTTCGAAGCCGGCAAAAAGAATTGCGAAGCATTGAATATCAAAGCTCTCGTGATCGTCGGCGGCGACGACTCCAACACCAACGCCTGCCTGCTGGCCGAATACTACAAGAAGACCAAGGCCGGTATCCGCGTGGTCGGCTGCCCCAAAACCATTGACGGCGACCTCAAGAATGAATACATTGAAGCGAGCTTCGGTTTCGACACCGCCTGCCGTGTTTACAGCGAACTTATCGGCAACATCGGCCGCGATGCCAACTCTGCCAAGAAATACTGGCACTTCATCAAACTCATGGGCCGCAGCGCTTCGCACATTGCGCTGGAATGCGCACTGCAGACTCAGCCCAACGCCACGATCATTTCCGAAGAAGTCGCCGAAAAGAAGACCACTCTGGCTGAAATCGTCGATTACCTTGCATCCATTGTGGCCGACCGTGCTGCCAATGGCATGAACTTCGGTGTGGCGCTGATCCCCGAAGGTCTGGTGGAATTCATCCCCGAAGTAAAAGCGCTGATCGCTGAACTCAACGATCTTCTGGCCAAAGAAGAAGCCGCATTCGGAGCCATCAGCGAAGCTGAAGAAAAGATCGCTTTCCTGCTGAACAAACTTTCTGCGGATAAAGCTGCGGTCTACGCCAGCTTGCCCCGCACCATCCAGCTGCAGCTCTGTCTGGACCGCGACCCCCACGGCAACGTTCAGGTTTCGCTCATCGAAACCGAAAAGATGCTGGCTGAAATGGTCAAAACCAAGCTCGCCGCCTGGAAAGCCGAAGGCAAATACAACGGCAAATTCAGCACCCAGACCCACTTCTTCGGTTACGAAGGCCGCTGCGCCGCGCCGTCGAACTTCGATGCCGACTACTGCTACAGCCTCGGCTACACCGCCGCCGCGCTGCTGGGCGCCAATGTTACCGGTTACATGTCCAGCGTGCGCAATACCATGCTGCCGGCTGATGAATGGATCTGCGGCGGTATTCCGATTACCATGATGATGAATATGGAACGCCGTCACGGCGAAGACAAGCCGGTTATCAAAAAGGCGCTGGTCGAACTCGATGGCAAACCCTTCAAGTTCTTTGCTTCCAAGCGCGAAGAATGGGCCAAGACCACCAGCTATGTCTATCCCGGCCCGATCCAGTACTTCGGACCTTCTGAAGTCTGCGACCTTTGCACCAAGACATTGACTCTGGAACAGAGCAAGTAATTTTCACAGGAAGCAAATTTTGTTATGAGCAACAACTCCAACGCAGCTATCGACGTGAAATACGTTGCCGAGCTTGCACGCATCGATCTGGCAGAAGGCTCCATAGCCAAACTCCAGAGCGATATGCAGAATATTGTGGAGTACATCGAACAGCTTTCCGAGCTGGATGTAAGCAATATCGAGCCGACTTTTCACGCGGTGCAGCTGGTCAATGTGGAACGCGAAGACGAGATCAAACCGTCGTTCCCGCGCGAAACAATGCTTGCCAACGCTCCGGCAGTACTCAACGGTGAAACGATCAAAGTGCCGCAGGTTCTGCCGGGAGAAGGGATGAATTAAGCTATGAGTAATCTCTCTATGATGGGCATTGCCGAAGCGGCGGCGGCGCTGAAAAGCGGAGCCGTAACTTCCGCGCAGCTGGTTGAACAGGTGATCGCCAATACCGCTGCGCGCGATGGTGCGGTAAAGGCGTTTATCAAGCTTGATGCGGAAAAACTGCGCAAGTTTGCTGCCGAATCCGATGCCCGCCGTGCCGCCGGACAGGCTTTGAGCGAATACGACGGCATCCCCATCGGGATCAAAGATTGTATCGTTACCGAAGGCGAAACCTGTGCATGTGCTTCCAGAATATTGGAAAACGTGGTTTCTCCTTATGACTCAACTGCCGTAGCCAGACTCAAGAGCTGGGGTTTCATCCCCACGGGCCGACTCAATATGGACGAGTTTGCCATGGGGTCCAGCTGCGAAAACAGTGCATTTCAGAAAACTGCCAACCCGTGGGATACCAACCGGGTTCCCGGCGGCTCCTCCGGCGGTTCTGCCGCTGCGGTGGGTGCCAGACTAGTGCCGGCGGCGTTGGGCAGCGACACAGGCGGTTCGATCCGTCAGCCGGCAAGTTTCTGCGGTATTGTAGGTCTCAAACCCACCTACGGCAGAGTGTCGCGCTACGGGCTGGTGGCTTTTGCCTCCAGTTTGGATCAGATCGGTCCGATGACCACCAGCGTGGAAGATGCCGCTATCGTGCTGCAGTCGATCGCCGGCGGAGATAAATTCGACTCAACCAGCCTGCCGCTGGAAGTTGAAGATTTCATCGGAGCGGTAAAAGCAGCCCGGGCCGATGATCTCAAGGGTCTCAAAGTCGGTATGCCTGCAGAATATTTCGATGCCGAAGGTATGAGCCCGGAAGTCAAAGAAGCCATCAGCAAAGCAGTGGATATGGTCAAGGCCGCCGGTGCAGAAATCGTGCCGGTAAGTTTGCCGCACACCAAATACGCTGTGGCAGTCTACTATATCATTGCCACGGCCGAAGCCAGTGCCAACCTTGCGCGTTTCGACGGTATCCGCTATGGAGCGCGTCAGGAAGCCAAAGATCTGGTGGCCAGCTACTTTGCCAGCCGCGGTGCCGGTTTCGGTGAAGAAGTCAAGCGGCGCATACTGCTGGGTACTTATGTATTGAGCAGCGGTTATTACGATGCGTATTATCTGCGGGCGCAGAAAGTGCGTACTCTTATCCGCAATGACTTTGAAGAAGCCTTCAAGAGCTGCGATATACTCCTGACTCCGGTGGCACCGAACGTGGCGTTCAAATTTGGTGAAAAGAGCAGCAATCCGCTGGAAATGTACCTCTCGGACATTTTCACCATTGCCCTGAACCTTGCCGGCAACTGCGGCATAAGCGTACCGGCGGCACTGGGCAGCGAAAGCCGGATGCCTATTGGTGTACAGTTCATCGCTCCGGCCTTGGCCGAAGCAAAACTTCTGAAAGCAGCGCGGGCATTTGAATTGATCCGCGGTGATTTCCCGGCTCCGGCAAATTGCTGAAGTTTATTTGAAATAAAGCGCAGTAACTGCTCCGGAAAGTGCTGCGCTTATTTTATCTTCAAGGAAAACTTTATGAACAAATTTATACTGACTTTGCTTATAGGCTGCTGCGGAACGGTGCTCTGGTCGGCGCCGCAAATTGGCAGAACAGCAGATATACGCTTCGACTACCGCGCCACTGGCAATGCGGCCTGGGAAAAACTCCATGTAATAGCGGTAATCTACCCGCAAATGCCGTTCAGTGTGCAGGCCGGAGCAATTTTAACTGAACTCCAAAAGCAGTATAAAAATAATGTGGAGTTTTTTGTCCTGCTGCCGGTAAATACCGAGAGGGTCAGAAAATTTGCAGCAACACATCCGGAATTTGATTTCACGCTGGCAAGTGATGTTGATCTGAAATTTCTGCGTAAATTGCTGGGGCGCAAACAAGACAGTTTCTTCCAGACCAGCATATTCAATAACGCCGGCAAACTTCTGTGGAGCGGCGATCCGGCGGATTTGAGCATGATGCTCAAACGTATAAACGAAAAAAAATACAGCGAACGCGAAGAGATCCGCATCGCGGCACTCACCAGCAGTCTGCAGGCGGCATTGCGCTCGGGCAACGCCAAAGTTATCGGAGAAGCCGCCGATGAAATACTGCGCCTGCGCCCGGAACAGGTCAGTGCGGTAAATGCCAAAGCTTATTCGCTGGAACTTTCCGGCAACATTGCCGGTTTGGAAAAGTTTTACCGCAGCCGGATCAAACGGTTTCCCGACGATAAAGGCAATTATCTGGCGCTGCTGGAAGCTGCCACCCGGCTCAGCCAGCTCAACCGCACAGCGCCGGAGATCGCCGGAGAATTTATCCAGCGCTTTCCTGCCGACAAAGAAAATATCAATACGGTGCTCTGGAGTCTCCTCAATGCAATGCCTTATGATAAAAACGTACTCAAGTGTGCGGTTGAAAATGAAAAACTCCTGACTCAAACATCCGGACTCAACGCTCATACCTCGGGGCGCATGCTGATGACCCGCGCGCTGATTGCCTACCGGCGCAACCGGGGCAGCGAAGCTTTGCAGCTTGCCCGGCAGGCGCTGCAGAAAACCTCATCTCCCGGGGAAAAAGCTTTTGTGGAAAATTTCATTGAATATATAACCTTTGCCATCAAATAACAGGAAAAAGAGATGAAAAAGAACTTGTTTGCTGTATTTTGTACCGGTTTGATTCTGACCGCGCTGGCCGGCTGCGCCACCAATGCCGATGCGCTTTATGCCGCCGAAAAAGAGCAGAATCTCGCCCTTGCCAGAGCCAAAGTATGCGAAGGTCTGCTGGAAGCGTTCAAGCAGAACGATTACAAACAAATGATCCGCTTCATGGTGCCGGAGCTGGTCAATCAGTATCCGGAAAATGTTTTCAATCAGGCCCGCAGCGACATGTTCAAAACGCTGGGTGAAATGGATAAATATGAATTCATTACTGAATTGAAAGCACCGATCTTCAAAAATATGATCTACCGGGTGGCATTCAAACGCCCCGCCAGTGATAAATCTGTTATTGAACAGGAAGTACTCTTCCGCGTACTGCTGGTGGAAGACAAAGGCCGGGTCCGGGCTATGAGTTTTGTCTTTTTCTGATCGCCGCGCGGAAATTTCGCAATAAGAAAAAAGAGCATTTATGCGGCCTGACAGTTGATTTTTTCTCAGGTATACGCTATATTCTATAAAAAATACAGATATCAACATATATATAAGGATTTTTTATTATGAGTTTCAGAATTGGCATTTGGGATCATTGCCGCTACGTTGTCAACCGTGAGAAACCTTATGATGAGATTGCCCGTCATCTGGAGCGCATGAGCAAAGCCGGTGTGGCTTTGGCAGATATCTATCTGCCGGAAGTACCATCGCTGGATGATTACTGCCGCGCTGCCGCCAATTGCGGGATCAAAGTCGAAGCCCGTATCACCCCAGAATGGGCGGGTCAGGGAGTGGTCAAACGCACCCTGCCCGAAGAGTTGTGGCAGGATATGGAAAAAAAATACGGCATCCGTTTGGGCGGACCGTGCGGCAACCATCCCGGCAACCGGGAACTTTTTGTGAAGGGCACCGAAGCACTTATCACAGCTTACAAAGACCGTCTTGCATCATTTCATCTGGATTTCATCCGCAACGACAACGCACTGCTGCTGCAGGATTACCCCTGCCAGTGCGAAGAGTGTCAGAAACTCAATGAACGCTTTTTCGGCGTAAAAGTCATTACGCCTGAAATGCTGACCAAACCTGCGATCGCTTACAAATTAGTGGCATTGCGCAATGAAAATGTTACCGCCACCGTAAAGGAAATGCGCCGTATCAGCCGGGAAAACAATATCAAACTTACCATTGCCGCCCGGGCCAATTATATCGACAGCGCTGATATAACCGAGCCGCCGGTCTGGGGTCTCGGCCCCGCGGTGCTGGAAGGTCAGGACTGGGTACAGTGGCTGGATAACGATTATATCGACGAAGCGTTCCCCATGAATTATCATACCGAGCGGGATAAATTCCAGTCGCTGGTGAATGATTACCTGCGTCTGCTGGGCGAAAAGGCATATACCGTGCTGTATATCGGAGTGGGCGTGTTGAGTACTATGGGCGAAAATCCCCCCGCGGCGGTAGCCGAACGGTTGCAGATACTCAAAGATGCCGGTCTGCCCGGAGCTATGCTGTTCAACAAGATCAATACTTACACCGATGAGTATTGCAGTGTCATTAAAAGTTTTGCTGAATAATCGGAAAATCTGTATGCCTATATACGAATACATCTGTAAAGATTGCGGTCATGCCTTTGAAAAACTCGTGCCCCGCGTGAATACAACAGTGGAGTGCGAAAAGTGTTCAAGCGGCAACGTGGAAAAACAGTTCAGCATTTTCGGCACCACCGCCACCAGCCAGACTGCCGCCAGCTGCGCAGCAGCAGAAAGCTGCCCGGCAGCAGGCGGATGCGGATGCCACGGCAAATGCTCCTGCCACGGGAATAACTGATTGAAAAAGCTGTATATATATTCCGCATTTTATCACTGAAATGTGTTGAGAACTGGATATTATGAAAAAACTTATCTGGCCGGGCAGTACCCAATTAGCCCCGGTACCCGCAGTTCTGGTCGGCACCGGCGGCAATGGTTTTGCCAATAATCTTATAACAGTTGCGTGGATTGGAATCGTATGCAGCGATCCGGCCATGCTTTCCATTTCGGTCCGGCCGGAGCGGTTCAGTTATCAGGCGTTGAGCGCCACACGGGAGTTCACGGTCAATGTGCCGTTGGCAAGTCAGGCCGCAGTGGTGGATTGGTGCGGAGTAAAATCCGGCAGAGATGTCGATAAATTTGCCGGGCAGAATCTGACCGCCATCACCGGATCGCAGGTCGCGGCGCCGCTGGTAAAAGAATGCCCGTTAAATCTGGAATGCAAGGTAAAAGATATTATCAAGCTCGGTTCCCACGATATGTTTTTAGCCGAAATCGTTGCGGTGCAGGTATCGGAAGATTTTCTGACCGCAAGCGGCCGGCTTGATCTGGAGCGCAATGGCGGAGTGCTGGGCTATGCCCACGGACATTACTTCAATCTGGGCGAATGTATTGGTCACTTCGGGTTTTCAGTACGCAAAAAGCCCGGTGCAAAAATCAGAAAATAATTGTTTTATATCAAGGATGATACATTATGAGTACATATTGCTTTGACAAAAAATACGATGTGGCTGTGGTCGGTGCCGGAGTTGCCGGAGTTGCCGCTGCAGTTGCCGCTGCCCGGCGCGGCCGCAAAACGATTCTGCTCGAAAAACAGACTCTTATCGGCGGTCTTGCCACTTCCGGACTTATTTTCATATATCTGCCGCTTTGCGATGGCAACGGTCATCAGCTTATTGGCGGCATCAGCGAAGAAATGTTGAAAAAGTGCTGCGAATTCGGGCCGTTCAAACTGCCGAAAAGCTGGAACGGGCCTTCCCGGCGCGAACACCGTCCAGGAAAAAACCGTTACGAAGTGGAATTTTCACCAGCAGGCTTCACGCTTACCCTGGATGAAATGCTTGCCGAAGCCGGGGTAGATCTCTGGCTGGACAGCCGGGTCTGCGATTGCGTAATGCAGGATAATACCATCACCGCCGTGGAAGTGGAAAACACCTCCGGGCGGGGCATTGTAAGAGCCGACTGCTTTGTCGATGCTTCCGGAGAAGCCCTGCTGGTACGGCGCGCCGGCGGCGAAGTTTTTTATACCGAAAACCACATGTCGATGTGGATAATTGAAACTTCGCCGGATTCTTCGCGCTACCATATGACCGGCGATCTGCATGTCAAGCCTTTCAATTTTCCGGAACCCGATGTACCGGCCGGCGATGCGGTGGATGGCAAAGTTGTAACCGCATTCACCCGTACCGAGTGGAAACACTTGCGGAATTATTACCGGGAAAATTATGAATCCGGCAAAGTTGCCGAATATGAAAATTACCCGGTTCATCTGCCGGCCATGGCTCAACTGCGCAAAATCGCCGGTATTACCGGCAAAACAATTCTGGACAGTTCCGACAGTTTCAAACACTTCGAAGATTCCATTGGTTTAACCGGCGACTGGCGCAATACCGGTCCGGCATGGGAAACACCTTTTTCAGCATTGCTGCCGGAAAAGATCGACGGGGTTTTTGCCGCCGGACGCTGTATTGCCGCGCGCAACGATGCCTGGGAAATATACCGGGTGATCCCCACCGCCGCCATGACCGGCGAAGCCGCCGGAATAGCTGCGGCAATAGCTTCGGAAAAAGGCTGTAAAGCGTCAGAAGTACAAGCTTCCGATGTTCAGTCCGCATTAAAAAAACTCAATGTAAAACTGCATCTTGAAGAAGCCGGTTTGCAGCCGCAATCATAAGCTGCATCATAGTTTTTTGCGCCGGCAGGCCGGTCAAAACAGCGGGCAGCCGATTATCAGTTTATTCCGCACCGAACCTTTCTGATGCTGAGCTATGTGCATTGAGCGGTTGTCGCCGACTACATAAAACTCGTTTTCACCGACTTTGGCGGGAACCATGTTCCAATCGGACTTATATTTCACATAAGGTTCGTCAAGCTCTTTGCCGTCAATAAAGAGTTTTCCGTTGCGGAACGATACAGTTTCGCCGGGCAGTCCGACAATACGTTTCAGGAAATATATGTTGTTATCGTATTTGATTATAACTATATCGCCCCGGCGGGGTTGTTTGAACCAGTAGCTGCCGCGCCAGCAAAAGGTAAACCCGCTGGAGTGAACCGTAGGCTCCATGCTGGCACCGGAAATAACACACGGCACCAGCAGAAATTTGAATACGATCACCGCCGCCACAACAGTAATGCCCAGCCGGATGAAAAATGCACGGTTGAACTCGGGCATGAAAAAGTTTTTGATCAGCTGCCAGATCTTTTCCATATCAGCACTCATTTTTCACCTGCAATAAAATCCATAAAAGCTTTGTAAGCATTATCCGCCACCGGACAGCTGATATCCGGCGTCCTGGCCAGTGTTTCCATGCCGTAACCGGTACGCACAAGATAACTTGATTTGCACCCGGCGTTGCGCCCGGCATTGACATCGCTCATACGGTCGCCGATCATCAGCGACTCTTTAAGATCGATATTCAACTCGCCGGCAGCCTGCAGCAGCATTCCGGGATTGGGTTTGCGGCAGGCACATTCGCCGGTGTGTTCCGGGTGATGCGGGCAGTAGTAGAATGCATCAATTTTTTCGCCGTATTGCGCCAGAAGTGCCTGAAGTTTATCATGCACTTTGCCGATATCCTCTTCGGGATATTTTCCGCGTGCCACTCCAGCCTGATTGGTTACCACCACCGCCAGAAAACCGTGCTGATGGATTGCTTTCAAAGCTTCCACAATACCATTTTCCAACACCGTTTTTTCCGGCTCATGCAAGTAGCTTACTTCCACATTCACCACACCGTCGCGGTCAAGAAAACATGCCTTTTGTTTATTTTCAACAGAAAAATCACTCATAAATATAAAAAACCTCTGAAAAAAATTTGCACTTATTATATATATATGATACATTGTTTTGAAATATTTTCAAGGAGTTTTATAAAAAAATGAAAGCAATTCAGGAAATTTTAACTCAACTGCAATCCGGATCCATAGATCTGGCGCAGGCATTTTCCATGGCGGCGGAAAATTCCGATGCCGCAGTAATGCCTGTTGTGCAGGAAGGGAGCGACCTGGTCGTCGCCCGGCTTGACCGGAACCGGAAGGCTCGTTGCGGCTTTCCCGAGTTCATCTACGGTGCCGGGAAGACGGTCGAAGAATTGCTTGAAATCATTCCGGAACTGCACAAAAGCAAGGTCAATGTGCTCGCCACCCGGGTCAAAAGCGAAAGTGGTGCTGTATTGCAGGAGCGTTTTCCCGAAGGTGTGTACGATCCGCGCAGCGGCTGCTTTCTGTGGATGACCGCCGATACTGTCCCCCGCGGCAAAGCGGTGATTCTTGCCGCCGGGACCAGCGATCTGGCAGCCGCCAGAGAAGCGGAATTCACGCTGAAAGCCTGCAATATAGCTGTAGAGCTGATCGTGGATGTGGGCGTAGCGGCATTGCACCGGCTGCTGAAAGTGTTGCCGGCAGTGGAAAAAGCCGATGTGGTGATCGCCGCTGCGGGCATGGAAGGTGCTCTTCCAAGTGTGATCGCCGGATTGGTAAAAACTCCGGTCATCGCTCTGCCGACCAGTATCGGTTACGGAGCAAACCTTGCCGGGCTCACCCCCATGCTGGCCATGTTGAACAGTTGTGCCAGCGGAGTAACGGTAGTGAATATCGACAATGGTTTCGGAGCAGCTTGCGCGGCAGCACGGATCATCAACAGCAAATATTGATTTTCGTTGCAGAATATTGATTTACAACTGGCAGAAATCATATTTTGGCGTTATATTAACTCGATTTTATGTTTTTAAATAAATTATATATACAGGTGAAAAAATGAATATATCCAATTACCGTGCACCGGAACCTATTCCGGTGAAAAACCGTCAATGGCCCGACCGGAGCATAACCGCGCCGCCCGTGTGGGTGAGCGTAGACCTGCGTGACGGCAATCAGGCCTTACCGATACCGATGTCGCCGGAAACCAAACTGGAATATTTCAAGATGCTCTGCGATATCGGGTTCAAAGAAATAGAAGTGGGGTTTCCCTCCGCTTCGCAGGATGACTTTGACTTTGTCCGGCAGTTGATCGAAGAAAACCTCATTCCTTCCGATGTAAAGATTTCGGTATTGACCCAGGCACGCGAACACTTGATCAAACGTACCGTAGAGTCGCTCAAAGGCGTAAAACAGGCAATCATCCATTGCTATGTGGCCACCAGCGATCTGCACGGCAAATTTGTTTTCAACAGCGACCACAATCAGGTCATGCAAATGGCGATCAACGGCACTCAGCTGGTGCGCGATTACGTCAATGCCGCTGGCATGAAAGACATTATTGCCTACGAATTTTCGCCGGAAGAATTTACCGACAGCGATCTGGATTTTGTAATCGAAGGGTGCAAAAAGGTCAAGGAAACCTGGGGCAAATCCGCCAAACGTGATTTCATCCTGAATCTGCCGGCAACGGTGGAGCGCCGTCCGCCCAACCAGTATGCAGATATGATCGAATATTTTGTGGATAATTATCCCTATATGGACGAAAGCACCGTAAGCATCCACGCCCACAACGATCAGGGCTGTGCTGTGGCGGCCAGCGAACTGGCGCTGCTGGCGGGAGCCGAACGTGCCGAAGGTACTATTTTCGGCCACGGCGAACGTACCGGCAATCTGGATATACTGGTTCTGGCGATGAATTTGTACAGCCGCGGAATTGACACGGGGTTGGATTTCTCCAATCTGCCGCGGATTGTTGATACAGTGGAACATGCTTCGGGTATCGATGTGCATTGCCGTCATCCGTATGCGGGCAAACTGGTGTTTACCGCATTTTCCGGATCGCATCAGGATGCCATCCGCAAAGGTATGGACCGTCGCGAAGAGATCGGTAAATTCTTCGATCAGGGCTGGAAGATACCCTATCTGCACATCGATCCGCGCGATGTGGGGCGTGATTACGAGCAGCTTATCCGCATCAACAGCCAATCCGGCAAAGGCGGCGTAGCTTATGTTCTGGAAAAAGAATTCGGCATTTTCGCGCCCAAAGCTATGCATCCGGCAATCGGGGCGGCGGTGCAGAAAGTTACCGATAAACTCGGTGGCGAAATAACTGCAAAAACGGTACACGAAATTTTTGAAGACAACTTTGTAAATCTGGGCACCCCGTACAATATTTCGGAATATTCGCGCGTAACGCAGAATATTGCCGAGGGTCAGGTGGATGTGCAGTTTACTCTCCGCTGCGGCGAAAAAGAAGAGGTCATCACCTCGTCCGGCAACGGCATATTGTCCGCGGTGGCCAGCGGTTTGCAGAAGAGCAGTCTGGTGCCGGAATTCAAGCTCGAAGATTACAGCGAACACACCATGGGCAAAGATAAAAACGCCACTGCGCTGGCCTTTGTGGGCATCCGGCTGCAGGAAAATAAAAAGCTCGTTTACGGTGCCGGTTCGCATCCGGATATTGCCCGGACTGCCGTGGCAGCATTGGTAAGCGCACTCAACTGCGCGGCGCGGGAAAATTAAAAATTGGTAAACCGTCTCAAAATTTTACTGCTGTGCCTGCTGGGACCTTTGGCTTTATGTGCTGAAAATCCTGCAGCAGTTATGCTTGGCGGATTTCATTTTATCCGCCAGGCGCAGCTGCCGCCGGGAGAGAGTCCCCTGACTTCTCAGGCTCGATGCGCAGTTGAAGTCGATGAGATATTCTTCAAAAATATCAATGATCTTTCCAAAGATCTGCGTATCGTTTCCGGCGGCGGAAAAGAGTTGCCGTTTGTGCTTAAAAAGCTGACCCAATCCGCAACGATGCGCCGGGAAGTGCAGTTAAGCGGTAAACTGATCCGCAATCAGCAGCTTCCGGATAAGCGCAATGTAGTCGATTTTGAACTTGCTGCCGACAGCGCCATGGTTTCAGCCGTCGAGCTGATAGGTAAAGAGCTGCCGGCTGGGGCGCTGCTGACGATTTCAGTTGGCAGCGGCAGCAACTTTACGGTGGCAGTGGATAAATTTGAGCTGTCTGACAATACCCTGCTGCCAGAAGTGGTGAACCGTCGCTTTCCCCTGCCCCGGATGCTCCACGGCAAGATAGTGCGTCTGACGCTGGAAAAAGGCGAATTCACCAATCTCGAAGCGGTACGGGTGTATACGCAAACTGAAGATCTTCAGGTCAATTCTGCCGCCAGCAGAAGTTTTGATCTTCATGAAATCGAACGCAAGGTCTCTGACCGCGACATCAGGATACTTTTCAGTGCCGGAAATCTGCCGCTTACACAATTAAAAATAAACTCTTCCAACGCTCGCTATCTGCGTAAAGTCAATCTGCTGAGCAGTAATGACCGACGTAAATGGGAGCCGGTAACCAGCGGCACCATCCGTAAATTCGACCTCGATGTGGTCAATACGCTGGACTTTCCGGAAATACGCTGCAAATACCTTTTGCTGCAAATCGAAAATGCCAACGGTAAAATGCTTGAAAATCTGCAAATAAGTGCCGCCGGCAGCATCTATCAATGGTGGGTAAATGCCGATGAAGAGCTTCGTAAAATAACTATATACTATGGCGCCGAATCAGCGGTTGCCCCGGTGAATTATCAGCTCGAAGAACATCCGCAGCCGACAACGGTTTTTGTCTTGCAGCCATCCCAGCCCAATCCGGTACGCAAAACCGGAGTCCGCGATCGCGGTTCGTGGCAGCATCTGGCAGGGGCATTGATCGTGGCAATGGCTTTTTTGGCCGTGGCCGCCGCGCTGATAAACACAGAAAAATCGACCGGTATCCTGCCGGAAGATTAATTTTTGTAGTTGGTGGGGTCCTTGACTCCGGCGGCGGCAAATCCGGCTTTACGCAAAGTGCAGCTGTCGCAAACACCGCAAGCCCGGCCAGCATCATCGGCCTGATAACAACTGACGCTCAATGAGTAATCCACGCCCAGCGCAGTGCCCTTCCGGATGATTTCTGCCTTGCTCAAATTCTGCAGCGGCGTGCGGATATCAAACGCCCAATTTTCATCGCACGCACAAGTGCCCAGCCGCGCCGCCTCACTGAAAGCTTTGATAAATTCCATGCGGCAATCAGGATAACCGGAGTAATCCACACTGTTCACACCTATATATATGGTGCGGGCGCCCAGCGTTTCGGCATATGCCGTTGCCAACGACAGAAAGATGAGATTTCTGGCCGGCACATAAGTTACCGGCACCGTTGCGCCATCAACTTCGCGGTTTTCCGGCACCTGCAGTTCATCGCAAGTCAATGCCGAACCGCCCCATTGCCGGAGATTGACCGACAACACCTGATGTGCCGCCACACCGATACTTTCTGCAATGGCTTTGGCCGCAGCAAGCTCGCTGGAATGGCGCTGCTGATAATCAAAACTCAAGGCGTAAACATCAAAACCTTCTGCCTTGGCAATAGCCAGACAGGTGGCAGAATCCAAGCCACCGGATAAGAGTACAACTGCTTTGCTGCTGTTTTCCATAAAAAGCCTTTCAATAATCAGAACAACCGCATCTGGAAGTTGTCATTTTCTTCATCTTTTTTGCTGCTCAACGGCATCTTGCGTACCCGCTGGCGGTTGGCGATCTCGTTGAGATTGCTGTTTTCCGGCAACGGATTGTTGCGCGGATTGCCGGAAGAGCCCTCCAGATCGGTCAATATTTCACCGGCCCGCTTGATCACATCATGCGGCAGTCCGGCAAGCTGTGCTACATGTATACCGTAACTGCGGTCGGTGGCACCGGGGACGATCTGACGCAGAAAAATAATTTTATCACCATACTCGCGCACCGCAATATTGTAGTTGTTAACTCCACGTTTCTCTTCGGCAAGCTGGGTCAGTTCGTGATAATGCGTGGCAAACTGGGTGCGGCAGCGGCAACGCTCATCGTCGTGCAGATATTCGGCCACCGCCCAGGCGATGCTCAATCCGTCAAAAGTACTGGTGCCGCGGCCGATTTCATCCAATATCACCAGACTGCGGCGCGAAGCATAATTCAGAATGTTGGCAGTTTCCACCATTTCCACCATAAAAGTACTCTGCCCCCGCGCCAGATCGTCGGCAGCCCCTACCCGGGTGAAAATACGATCGATCAACCCCACATGGGCGCTCTCGGCCGGAATAAACGATCCGATCTGCGCCATGATCGCCAGCAATGCGGTCTGCCTGATATAAGTGGATTTACCGGCCATATTCGGCCCGGTTATCAGCATCATGCGGTTGCAGTCGCCATCGAGCAGGCAATCATTGGGTACAAAGTTTTCGCTGGATAAATTCAACTCCAGCACCGGGTGCCGGCCGCCTTTGATGAGCAGCTGATCATCTTCGGATATTTCAGGACGCACATAACGGCGTTCCCGGGCGCACTCGGCCAATGATGATATGACATCCAGCACCGCGATCTCGCGGGCGGGATTCTGAATTTCCAGCGTGTGCTGCAGAGCCATACTGCGGAGCTGCTGAAAGATCTCCAGCTCCAGAGCTTTGGATTTCTCTTCCGCGCCCAGAATCTTGCTTTCCAGTTCTTTGAGTTCGGGGGTGATAAATCTTTCGGCATTCACCAGAGTCTGTTTTCTGACATAATCTTCCGGCACCAGAGAAAGATTGGATTTGCTGACTTCTATGTAGTAGCCGAATACGCTGTTGTATTTGACCTTAAGCGACTTGATTCCGGTGCGCTCCTGTTCGCGCGCTTGAATATTGGCCAGCCAGCCTTTGCCTTCGCTGGCGGCACTCCGCAATTCATCAAGTCCGGAATGGTAACCGGGGCGGATGATCCCGCCATCGCTGATGGTCAGCGGCAGCTCTTCATTGAGCGCACGACTTATTTCATTGACCAATTCCGGCAAAGGCACGATCTGGCTTTCGATTTCGCGTATCATGGCAACATCAAACTCTTCAAGCAATGCCTTCAAACCGGGCAGAATACTTAAACTGGTGGCCAGCGCCGAAAGATCACGTGCGTTGGCAGATCCGAGATTCAATCGCCCGGTAATGCGCTCAAGATCGCGCACCACGCCCAGAGTTTCAACTGTTTCGCTCAAAGCCAGCGGATCATCGCGCAAGGCTTCCACGGCATCGAGCCGCAAATCGATTTCCTCTTTGTCATAAAGCGGCCGCAATATCCACTCGCGCAGCAGACGGCTGCCCATCGGGGTGGATGTTTTATCGAGCGTACCCAGCAAAGTAACACTTTTATCGCTGCCGTACATGGGCTCAACAAGTTCCAGATTGCGCTGACTTATGGCGTCAAGTTCCATATAATTGCCTACTTTGCAGACCTTCAGACGGCTGATATGCGAAATTTCCTGCCGGAGATTTTCTGCAGCATAGTGCAAAACCGCCGCCGCGGCACCGATTCCGGCCGAAAGCTCGCGCCCGCCGAAGCCATCCAGACTCAACACATTGAAGTGCTTGATCAGAGCATCGCGGGCAAAATCGCGGGCAAAGATCCACTCATCGACTTCAGTAAACATCAATTTTCCGCGCATGGCGGGCAGTTTGCCATCCAGCTGCCACTTTTCCATAACACCGCCGGGAATCAGACACTCGTGAGCATCAAGTCTGGCAAGTTCGCTTTCCAGCGCGGCAATGCTTTCAAACTCTGTAACGTTGAACTCCCCGGTGGAAATATCCAATGCCGCCAGCGCACAACGCTTCTTTTCCCAGTTCAAAGCCGCCAGAAAATTGCTCATTTGCGGTTTGAGCACGCTCGAATCAATCACCGTGCCCGGAGTGATGATGCGTGTAATAGCGCGTTTGACAATACCCTTGGCAAGTTTGGGATCTTCAAGCTGTTCGGCAATGGCCACCTTAACTCCGGCATTGAGCAGCCGGGGCAGCTGTGCATCCAGCGCATGCCAGGGAAATCCGCACATGGGATACCCCTGCCGCTTGGTCAGAGTAAGCTCCATAATGGCACTTGCCTTGACCGCATCCTCAAAAAACATTTCGTAAAAGTCACCCAACCGGAAAAGCAGTATTGCATCCGGCGGTATCTCGGATTTGGCAGCGCGATACTGCTGCATCATGGGGGTAAGTTTGCCTTCAGCCATCAATCACGATCCCTGTAAAAAATTCAGCAGTCGCCGAGAGTTTTCAAAAGTTTGGGTATGGCACGTTCAAAACGCACACCATAATTTTCATGTTCCGGATCAGCAATGGTAAGAGCAATACTTTCCACGGTATTGTCGGCGGCGATCTTCAATGCTTCGGCCAGTGTTTTACCCCGCACCAGAGCACCGACTGCCGTACTGGCAAAAACATCGCCGGTGCCGTGGAACGACACATCGAGCCGCTTGTGATAATAGCTGAAGAACTCATCTTTGACCGCATCATAGCCCATCAGACCGACCTTGTCTTTTTCAAAACTCACACCGGTAAGTACCGCACATTTGGCTCCCAGCGCCACAAGTTTTTTCAAAGTGGATTTGATATATTCTTCGTCATACCCCTGCAGGCAACAGGGTTCTCCCAGCATAAAAGCCGCTTCGGTCAGATTGGGAACCACCACATCGGCCTGACGGCAGAGCTTGGCCATTGCCCGGGCGAATTCAGGCGTGAATCCGGGATAAAGTTTACCATTGTCCGCCATCACCGGATCAACAAAGATCACATTACCGGGACGTTTGAAATCGGTAAAAAATTTATCCACCAGATCCAGCTGCTCAAAACTGCCGAGATAACCGGTATAAATGGCATCGAATTCAAACTTTTCTTTCTTCCAGTGTTCAACGATAGGAATAATATCACTGGTCAGATCCCGGAAAGTGAATCCGCTGAACATAGTATGGGTGGAGAGTACCGCTGTCGGCAGAATGCTGGTTTCGATCCCCATAGCCGAAATGATCGGCAAAGCTACAGTAAGAGAGCATTTGCCGACACAGGAAATATCCTGAATACTGATGACGCGTTTCATATCCATAACAACAAATCCTTTCAAGTTTGCATTCACAACTTTCAACAAATTATAATTTAACATTAAACAGCGATTTTTTCAACACTCAAAGCTTTAAATTATATAAAAAGCTTGTAATTTATAGCATAGTGTGCTTGCAAAATAGTTTTCAGGCGTTATTATACACAATAAGTGCGTTGAAAAAACGTTGTGAAACCATGGAGTTCGATTTGGGCAAACGCATAAAAATCTTTATAACGTTCAGCACCATAATATTTCTGCTGATCATTGCCCGGATGCTGCTGCTGGCAGGATCCGGCGGCAAAGCCTGGCGGCAGGAAGCCGCAGCCATATCAGTAAAAACCGGCGAGCTTACCGCGATCCGCGGCAGGATATACGCCGGAAACGGCGAACTTCTGGCATGGTCGGAACGCTGTTATGATCTTTATTGGCACACCCCGGCTGAAGATCACAAACGGCAGCAGGAAATAGCCGGAGAACTGCAGAAAAACTTTGAGTTTTCCGGTATTGTCCCCGGAAATGAACGCGCCGCCTACCCCATTGCAGTAAAATATAATCTGACCGCAAACGAGTTGGAAATTGCCGACAGTTTGAGCGAAAGCTATCCGGAACTTACCGTAGAACTGCGCTGGGAGCGCCGCCGGGCTGAAAATACAGTAAATCCGGGCGAAGTACGGCAGCTTAACGGCATGGAACAGGGTATATCGGGGCTGGAGCTGACTTTTGATAGCCGTTTGCGCAGTACTCCCGGCAAATTCACCGTAATGCTCGACCGGCACGGAAAATGGATAAACTCCACCTTCAGGATAATCGAGCCGCCACGGAGAGGAAATGATGTGTATTTATCTGAAGAACCGGAAGGCTGCAGCGATCTATGAACAAACGCCGCGAACAATATCATGAAATACTCATGCATTCGCTGCTCACTGCAATTCTGACAGCAGCGATCACACTCTGGGGCTTACTGGCTCTTTATAAAACTTTGGCGCTGGGGAATAACTGGGAACACTTTCTGGTGCGGCAGAGCTTGTGGGTAATTTGTGCGTGGGCAATATTTTTTCTGCTGGTCAACGTAAGATTCTCCACCTTGTTCAAATGGGCATTTATGCTGGCTGGTGCGGGAGCGGCAACGCTGTTGTTTCTGCCGCTTTTCGGGCTGAAAGTCAATGGCATGTGCGGGTGGTACGCACTGGGAAGCATCACGATACAGCCGTCGGAAATAATCAAAGGTTTTTATGTGCTTGTGCTGGTCAGGATCATGACCCAAAGCAATCTCTCTGAAGCGGCGCGTTTCACTGCCACATGTGCGGTCATGGGGGCATTCGGCGTATTGCTGCTGCTCCAACCGGATCTGGGAACCATGATCGTTTATATCACTGGCGGAGCGGGCACGCTTTATTTCTGCCGCGCAAAAGTAAAATATCTGGTATTTTCAACATTTGCAGCGCTGGTGCCGGCAATAACAGCAGTATTGCTGCACCCGTATATGCGGAGCAGATTGATAAACTTTTTTGATCCGGCGCTTGATCCAGCCGGCGGCGGCTGGCACTCGCGGCAGTTTGCCATAGCCGTGGCGCGCGGCGAATGGTTCGGAGTCAAAAGCGATATGGCGGTGTGGAGCAACAGTTTTCTGCCATTGTCGCATAACGACTCGATCTTTGCCGGGATGTGCGAAATGCTGGGATTCTGCGGAGCGATCGTACTGCTGCTGTTCTACGCCGCATGGTTCTACCAGATGTTCGTTTTGAGCTGCTGGCGCCACGAACCAATACGCCGAATGGTCATAAATTCACTGGCATGTATGCTTATGCTTCAGACATTTATCCATATATTTGTAAATCTTGGGTTGCTGCCTCCTACCGGAGTAACGCTGCCGCTGGTAAGCTACGGTGGAAGTTCAGCAGTCGGCACCATGATAATGCTGGCAATAATAACAGCTGCCGGTAAACCGGATAAAAAAATCCTGTAACAGATCGGTTGATGCCTCTGCCTTGCGGATCGCCGGACAAATCAAATCCGGATGCAATCAATATCAAGTATAAAAAAAAAGTCGAGCGATGCGCGGACACACTTTTGTTGGCTTGGCATTACAAAACATTCCGCTCAACCGGGGGGGGGATTGCTCACTCTCCGCCCCTCCGTCGCTCATTCAGGTGCAATATCCAGCACGAGATCACCTGGCGATTTTACATTAGAGCGGGCACATACGCGCCCTTACACGATTTTTACGGCAAGCCGTAAAATCGACCTCAAACTCCGGGTGACTTCGCTCATCTCCGGAGAGGATTCGCGGAACCTTTCCGCCCGGCTTGCCGGAATGTATCCGGCAAACTGCCGAAGTAGCAATGCGAACCGGGTATGGTCTGCGAAAAATCACCAAAATCAGTAGATCCCTTGCCTGCCGGGCAAACCAGCGGCCATATTTTTCTTCACCGGGTTTCCATTTATCAAACCCGGATTCATCGTAGATACTGCCGCCCCCCTGATCGACCGTGCCGGCTCCCTGCTTGGGGTTGCAGTAATGAAAGAAATCATTATTGTCTCCGCTGTAAAGAATATTAGCCAGCGCCAGCTGTTTCATCTTACCGACGCAATGACTTTCTCTTGCAGACTCGCGGGCTGCAGAAAGTGCCGGCAGGAGCATGGCCGCCAGAATCGCTATGATCGCAATTACTACAAGCAGCTCGATGAGTGTAAATTTCGATAACTTCGCATAATATGCATTATGTGAAGTAATGACTCATCTATTTGCGTCTTATCAGCCTCGGCTCCACATACAAATTTGTATCGCCGGCGGGGGCATTGATCGCATTGGCCACCGCTTCGATCAATGTGGGTATATTCATATCCACACTGGAGAGTTTGGGCGAGAGCGACTCGCACAACGAGGTATTGAAATGGCTGACTATATTTATATCTTTATTCAAAACCAAGCCACGTTCAGCGACCACCTGATATACCAACAATGCCCGTATATCGTTCATACAGATAAATCCATTGCAGCCGGCATCCAGCGCCGCATTTATCTGACTTTTTACTTCGTTTTCATTTTCGTGATAAGGTATGTTGCGGGTAATGATCCGGCCGGTGTTGTAAAAATCGACTCCGGCTTCCCGGCAGGCATCTTCTATACCATCGAGTATATCCATATCAAAGAGTTTACTGCTGATGCCGTGTTTGCGGCGGATCGCCTCTTTGGCCGGCTCCTGGGTAAGAAAAACCAGTTTATTGAAACCTTGTTCCAGAAGATATCCGGTGGCAAGTTTTCCGGCTTTACGCATATCAAACAGCACTTTGCTGGCATCTTCAAATGGCATTTCGCCATTATAGAACTTCACAAAAATGATCTTTTTGAACGCTTTGCGTACCTCCCAGAGTGCCCGGTAGGGGAAATGGGCATCGCCGCGGATTATCAGCGTTTCAATGCCCGAAGCGGCAAAACTCAAAAGCACCTTTTTAGCTTTTTCGCAGGAAAAATCTTCCATCATCCAACTGTACCCCAGCGCCGTGGGCGCCGAACCGCTGTTGAGCAAACGCAGTACGAGTTTATGGTAAAAATCATTGTAAGAGCGGTCAACCAAGCTCAAAAGCAACCCGATCTTGCCCACACTTAATGTATCAGTGAACTGGAAAATCTTACTGCCGGGCTGCCGGACAAAAAAGCCCTGCCCCCGGCGCGCTTCCACCATATTATTGCGGCGCAACAGCTCATAGACTTTGTGCGCGGTTATATAACTGATATTTTCTGCCTTGGCAAGTTCGGCGCTGGATAAAAGGCGTGTACCGCAGGCCAGCTCGCCATTGACGATCTGTTTAGCCAGTTTCAAATAAATTTCACGGTACTTTGCCATAATTATCCTCAAAGTAACATTCAGCTACTCTACACTCAAAAGCAACTTAAATCAAATTTTTTCAGATATTTTATTTGCCTTGAGGCACATCCAGCGCAATACGTTTAACGGTAAAACGGCCGAATTTGCTCAAATTATTACCATCTTTATCCCAGAACATACTCTGTGCCAGACGGAATCGCACTGCACCAATGGCGGTGTTGTTGGCGCTTTCGAGCAACTTTTCAGCACCCATATAAATGGAAATGATTCCATTTTTGCGCTCAATGCGGAACGTTTCGCTCTTTTTGTCGGGTTGATCCATACGCTTTTTCAAATATTCTTTGCCGACACTGCAGCTTGCCCGGGCGGAACCTTTTATCCAGCCGTCGGTCAAACCGGCGGCAGCGATGAGTGTACCGTTTTTGGTCACCAGCTGAATATCTGCCGCGCCGAGAAAAGCTTTATCAGCAGGCAGTTCCCAGGCCATATCCAGCACCGCGGAGAAATCGCCTTTGATTTCCGGAAATGTGCGCCGGAGCATATACTGTACGCTTTTGCTTTTGGAGTCAATCTTAAAATCTTTGAACCCCACAATGGTCATGGCTGACTCTTTTTCATCGTAGACAAAGCCTTTGCAGCCCATTTCGCGGACGGCGACCCAATCGGCAGAAAAACCAGTCTTAAAACTTTCGTCAAACACCGAAGCAGCCGCAGGAGCATCAGCACTCAGCGGCGCGGCCTTTACATCGGCAAACTCAAATGCTCCATAGTGAACACCTTTGCGTGCATCGGTCTGAAAAACCAGCCGGATACATCCGAAATCGGCGATCGAACCTTCGCCGGACATGACCTTGGCGCCATTGATAAGGATATCGAAATTTTTCCCCTGACGACGGATCTTCAAATCCAGACGGCCATCGAAAGGCAGATACTTGACGGGCAATTTGGCCTTACTGCCGACGATCGAAGCATAGTTCCGGCTGGCGGAACGTTCCCAGCCGTCGTAAAGACCGGCTGCCGCCAGCACTTTATTGCCGGTATCCACCGCCTGAATGTAGGCATAACCCAGAAAGAGTTTATCTTTTGTGGCATAATCCAGCGTAGCAGAAAGCTCAAAATCCCCTTTGATCGGCGTAATTTTTTTATCTGCCGAGTAGCGGGCTAATTTCATATTCTTGCGGGGGATCTCCACCACGCCGACGACTTTATTGCCCTCCAGCTTCAAGCCGGATGCCGATGAACACGGTCCCTGCACCCATTTGCCTTCCAGCGGCAAAACTCCTTCAGCGGCCAGCGGCAAACTCAAAAGCGCGGCGGCACAGGCGGTGAAAAACTGTTTTTTCATGATCATTATCCCCTTGGTTTTATTTGAATTGTATATTACCGTAATACTCTACCAGATGATTTCCCGCCACCGGCGTGGGCGGATAGGTCGAAAGCTGATGATGGCGGAACTTTGTATCGTAGTTGTACCGGGCCGGCAGAACTTTCCACGCGGCTTTGCCATCGAACGGCACACCTTTTACAGCCAGATCTCTGACCGGTATGGCCAGCTCAAAGGTCCAGAATTCATCCCGGTCGTCAGTTTTATTGAGTGTGCCATTCAACTTTACTGCCGAGCGCATACCTTTGATAAAGTGCTCCGCTTTGAACGCGTTGGAAATAAATACCCCGCTGCTGAGGTAAAAGAAACTGCTCAACGTGTTTTGCGGCGTAATATAGATTTCCCAGTAATAGGGTTTATTCTGCGGCTTGAGGAAAATTTCGAACGTATCGCCGTTGTTGTAGCTTTTCAGCTGGTTTACGGTATCCATCTGGATAATATCCTCATCAATAACTTTGCCGCCAATGTAGAAGTAATCTTTGTCGTAAGCAAATTTGATTGCCGCAGTTTGGAATTTATCCTGTTTCACCCGGGCCAGCGCCTTGCCTTGACCGTTGAAAAACGGTATCTGAATAAGCTGACAAGCTTCGGCTTTCTGCCACACTTTTTCATCAAGTTTGCCATCTACGGTGATTTTTTCAGTTGTTTTGTATGCGCTTACGGGGTAATCTGCCGGATCGACTTCCTTGAACTTCTTGCAGGTATTGCAACAGCAGCCGGCGAGAAGAACTCCCGCTAATGCCGCACCGAACAATTCTTTTTTCATAATTCAAAAAAACCTTATTTTAACGGTGTATGGATCAGGATAAATTCTGCCGGCGCAAGTTTGAAATTGTTTTTGCCATTCACGACCGTTTCGGCCTTGCTGGATGCGGCAATGCGGCTTCCGGCAGGCAGAACAAGTTCAAAGCTTTCAGTTGCCGGACTTGAATAGTTGGCTATGTAGATAAGTGCTTCTTTGTCTGAAACAAAGCGCGTAACTGCCACTTTGGAATTGTTGACCTTAAACTCAAGATCAACTTTGCCGCTATGCATAAGCGTGGTGTATTTACCCAGAGTCTGGAACGCTTTGGCAAAGTAATAGAGCTGACGCGGAGTACGCATTTCGTACAAACTGTAGATCATCACATTGCCGCCGTTCAAGATATGTTCATAAATCAAATGTTCCATCTTTTTGGGCGAGCAATAACCGTACACGCCCGGAGTTACCCAGCAGGAAGTCACCCAGTTTTTCTGCAATCGCTTATATTGATCGCGGACACGGTTGTGGTTTACATCGAACAAACCGGCCGTATAAAGTGCGGGCATGGACAAATCGAGTGTATGCGGATAATTACCGTCGAAATCCCACGCGTAGTGATAGGGGTGTTTCAAAAGCTCTTTCTGACCGGCAAAAACATCGTACTGACCGAATTTCGGAGCATAACCGGCGCCTTCAGTATGCGCCTTACGCAGCAGCGAATAGATTTCGTTGCCGCACTTGAGAATATACGCCGGCACGCTCAAGCCGGATTCTTTAACGCCCTTACCACAGCGTTCGCACTTGAGAATGTTGCTGATATTGCCGCCAAACGATCTGCCGACCAGTTCAATATCCCAAATAACCATCGCCGGTTTGATCGCTTTGCTGGCATTTTTCAAATCTTCAAGATGTTTCTGAAGGCGCTCGCCGCGGTAAGAGAGGCAGAGCACTTTCGCACCTTTGTAGGTACAGGGTTGTTCGCCCCGCCAGACCATGGCGTGCAGTGCGGATTCCACCTGAATAACATGCATGCCGTGCTCACGGACTTCGTCGGCAAAGCGGCCGACATTTTCCTGATTGAAAGTCGCTTTATCAGCTTTCTGCATATAGTGCCATTGATACGGGAAGATCGGCACACCGTTGAAGCCGCAGAGTTTGTAAGTATTCATAAAGTCCGGCCAATCCATAGCGTAGACTTCGGGCATCCAGGTAATGCTGGCTGAAAACGGCTGTTTACCGGGCATCTCGGCTGGGAATTCAAGACTTCTGACCGGCACCGTTACCGGAGTGTAAAACTTGTCTTCGGCACGCACCGCAAAAGTCGCAGAAGCATTTTCCGGCAGTTTGCCGTTCAAAGTAAAATATATCGGACCAACATATTTACCGCTGAACAATTTACCCAGATTGGGTTTGTAATTATGCTTTTTAGGAGTCAGGGTCAAAGTTTTGGTATTGCCGCTGCGGTTTTCGGTAACGGTGAATTGCGCTTTAAAGAGTTTGGTCTGCACCAGCTCAACTTCATTGGGCAAAGTCATATAAAGCGTGTAACCTTTTTTAACCTTACCGCTGCGGTAGTCGCGGAAATAGAGTATCTGCGGAGCAAACACATTACCTTCCGGCACCACCAATTCCCCATCGTAAGGCGCAAAAATAACTTCATCTTTTTCCGCCAGACCTTTACCGATGGCAAAACGCTGACGGTTTTCTGCGGCATAAAGCCCTTTATTGCGTTCATCGTTGCGATTTTTACCCGCAAGCACCTGAAATTCGTCGCAATAGAACATAAAGCCTTCGGGCTTGATGATCAAACCAACGTAGCGGGCTTCCACGCCTTCGGCATCGATATCAAAAACGCACCATTGATTGCGTTTTTCGTAAACTTTGAGTTTGGCGGCATCTTCTGGCAGATCTTCCGCCAGTTCGCTGGTGACTTTTGCCACACAGCCGATACGGTAGAAGTTCTTTCCATCCATACTGCCAACGGCAATCACTTCCCGCGGCAGCGAAAAGCGGTACATGTAGCTGGTAAAACTCGCCGCGCGCAGCCGCACTTTGCTCAAAACTTCCGCCTTGCCCAAATCAACTGCCAGCGCCAGACCGTATTCGGTATCTTTGGAGCCTTTCCAATGCCATCCGGCGGTGAGTTTGTCGCTCATGGTTTCCCGGCCGGAATAGCTCTGACGCAGTTCGTCGAAGTATTCGTTGGCAGAGTTTTTACCGGCATCGGGGGGCAGATTGATCTTGCCGTCAGTAAGTTTGGTGCAATCGGGGTCGGTGGGTTTATCGGGCGCAACAGCGTAAATAACTTTTTTGCCCAAAGCCAGATTAACCGGAGCCGCAGTAAGCGAAATGGCACAAACTGCCGCCAACAGAAAAGAAAGACTCTTCAACATTATTTACCTCACTCAACCGAAGGCAGAAAAAGTTTGTTCAAATCGCCGCCGGGCTGGATGCTTTCCACATGGAAGTCGGCAAAAAGCACATTTGCCATCTTATTGTGATAAAAGCCGACTTCGTATCCGCCTTTGTAAAATTTTCCGCCGCTGACAAAAATACGGTAGTTGCAAAGCGGGGGATTTTTACTTTCATCGGTAGTATAAGCATCGCCATTGATCACTTTAGCCGATGGGTCTTTGACTTCACTTTCATTCTGCACTGCTGCCGAGGTAGTGCCTTTGTGGGCAGTTCCTATGGATTTATCGCCAAAGTGAACGCTTTGAGCATAGTTGAAGTTGTAGCCGCTTTTGCCGTCAAGGTTGCGGTCGCAACGGCCGCTATTGGTGGGGCAAAGCAAAATACTCTGTAAGTTCAAGTTTGAGCTGGAAACCACCTGCGACAAATATTTGGGCAGCGCGTTACTGTTGTACCACACCACACGCCCGGCACGGCTGGCGGTGGGACAGACATAGTAACCCAGATTATCGTCCATATAAAGCCGGTGTGCCATGCCCAGCTGCTTGAGATTGCCGGTACAGTTGCTGCTTTTTGCCCGCTCGCGCGCTGCCGAAAGTGCCGGCAGAAGCATCGCCGCAAGTATGGCGATAATGGCAATTACAACGAGGAGTTCTATCAGAGTAAAGCTCATACAGAGCTTTACTCTCCCATGGGAGACGCTTTTTTCGGCCATAATCAATGATCCTTTTATGTTAAAAAGAGTAAATATATATTTGCTTTTCCAAGTATATACTTAAAGTATACACACAAAAAAAACGTTTGTCAAGGGCTGACAAACGTTTTTTACCGATTTTTTATCGAAAAATTTATCTGAAATATCATAGATCCACAGTTTTCCACCTGTCAGCAGTCGGAACTCTTCACATGATGTGTTCAACAGTTAAAAAAACAGGAACAGTTCTGAATTATGCAACAAATATAATGCAATTATTCAAAACTGTTCTTGTATTTTTATCAAATTGAACATAAGCATCACCATAAAAGTATCAAAGCCGGAGCGCCATCGGCACCAACGGCGCGACCCGGCGCCCCCTGCGCTGACAGTTGCCGGCAAATCTGGAAGCCGCACGAAAAAGCTTCCGCACTTTGGATTTTATATTGCAGTAAACAGCATTGGTAACCGTTATTGCAAAATCACCGAGGCAACCGGCAACAACCCGGAACAGCTCGTTGATCGCAATCGTTTTGAACGAAAAATGCAATCCACTTTCCAGTTGCGGTGCCGGCAAAGCAATTTCAATACCTCCAGCTTGCGGACAATGCCCCTGCAGACTTATAAAAAGAGCGTCGGTGCTGCCGCTGCGGAAGTTAAAATTGTTTACCTCAAAAGCCATTAAAAATCCTCTTCCCTGTGCCAAACTGTGGAAAAATTCTTACTTTTCAGCGGCAGCTTCATTCTTCTGCAGAACACCGGCTTCGACCAGTTTGTCGATCAGCTGCTGCATGCTGTTGAAAGCGCCCAGGAAGCCCTGCGGAGGCATGATGATGCGAACGTTGGATTCCGGAATCGGAGCTTTGCCTTCTTCAGCGGGCTGAAGAGTCACGAAGTCGAAACGCACCATACCGCCAGCGAAGTGAACCTGACCGATACCATCAGCAAAGATTTCTTTTTTGCAGTCCATTTTAGACCACCTTTCTTTGGTTGTTTGTTAAAGATTGAACCGTTCAATCTTCTTTTTTGTTGATTTAACAGACAATAAAATCCAGTTGTCTGTTGCTAATTTAGCACAATTCAGAGAATTATGCAAACATATTGAGATTTTTTTATACATCAGGCCGCGGATTTTCAGTCTCCCGCCGGCAGCACAGCGCTCCGGGAAAAATGTGCCGGCAGATAATACTCCGGCAAAACAGTATATTTCAGCGGGCAAATTCAGCTTTGACTTCAGCCCGGAACTCTTCATCATCCAAAAAACGACATGCGGTGCAAGCCAGCGCGCAAGCGCTCTTTATCATACCGTTCAAACCGTATTCTGAACGCGATGCCTCCTGAAATTCGATCGAATGGCCGCCGATCCTGACCGGCGAAATGCCGAAGTAGCAATGCGAACCGGGTATGGTCTGCGAAAAATCACCAAAATCAGTAGATCCCTTGCCTGCCGGAACAGTTGCCGGAATATTTTCGCCCAACCGGCCCATGATATCGCAGAATGAATCGCTCAATACTGCGTTGGGTTTACGGTTGCGGCAGTCGATGGAAAACTTCTCTTTGGTATAAGTACAACCGGTCATCAGCGCGGCGCCTTCGACCATATTATGAAAGCGTTTATCCAGCTTTTCCATCCACTCTTCCGAAGAACTCCGCAGATAAAAACGGCACGAAGCGCTCTCTGGAATTATATTGGGCATCTTTCCGCCATGCGTGACCACTCCGTGGATACGACAGACATCCGGCATCTGCTGACGCTGATAACTTACCGCATTGAAAAGCATCATCACCGCATCAAGTGCATTCACCCCCAGTTCAGGAGCTGCACCGGCATGTGATGCCACCCCATGAAACGTTACATCCCACCGCCGGATAGCCAGTCCGCCGGGATCGCGCTGGGTGCGCCAGCTCGGGTGCGCCATCATCACTGCATCAATACCCTCCAACGCTCCTTTGGCCAGCATCCGGACTTTTCCGCCGCCGGATTCTTCGGCCGGAGTGCCCAGTATCACCAGCCTGCCCGGCAATGAGAATTTCTTTATCACCCGCGCTGCAGCAATAGCTCCTCCCACCGAAGAAGCAGCAATCAGATTGTGTCCGCAGGCATGACCCATCGGCAGCGCATCATATTCGGCCGCCAGAGCAAATACCGCACCGGGCCTGACACCTGAATCGCCGCGGAATGCGGTGGGGAAATCCAGATAATTACTTTCAGTTTCAATATCATGAGACCGCAGAAAATTGCAGAGTTGTTCTGCAGCATAAAACTCTTTCCACGCCAGTTCCGGGTGTTCCCAGAGATCAAGGGCAAGCGCCTTGAGTTCTCCGGCAATAAGATCGACTTCGCGTTTTACCGCACTGAATATGCTCTCTTTATCCATAAAATTTCTCCGTTGTTTATATTATTTGCCATAATATACTTGTTTTTTTAATAAATATCAATATATTAAAAATAGTGATTTTAATTACAAAAAATTATTAACATTATGGAACTGCGACAACTCAAATACTTTATCGAGATCGCCCGCGAACTGCATTTTGCCCGCGCAGCAGAAAATCTCAAGCTCACTCAGCCGGCATTGAGCCGTCAGATCGCGGCTCTGGAACAGGAGCTGGGGGTGGAACTTTTCAACCGCAGCAATAAATGGAAGATCGAACTTACCGAAGGCGGCAGCCGATTTCTGCTGGAAGCCGAAAAGATCCTGCAGGCTGCCGACCGTGCCGCCAATCTGGCCAAACGTGCCGCCAAGGGCGGTTACGGCAAACTCTCCATCGGGGCGATCACTTCAACGATCGAAAGTCCGGAGTTTTCACTGGCGTTGCAGGAAATGCGTCAGCGCTACCCCGAACTGCTGCTGGAAGTGGTCGATTCCACCTCCGGCGGCCTGCCCGAACTGGTACGCCAGTACAGGCTTGATATAGCGTTTCTGCGCCCGCTGCCGGAACTTGCCGGCGATGACACTCTGCTTTATGAACATTTGTGGAACGATAAACTTGTAGCAGCTATCCCCCACGATCACCCGCTGGTGCGTCAGGTACAGTTTCTGCCGGGGGTGCTGGCCAATGAGTCTTTTATTATGGTACCGGAAAAAACATCCTCCAGTCAACGGCATTATCTGAACAATTTTTTCCGCACATACGGCGATTTCACGCCTAAAGTGGGGATGGAAATATACAGTACCTACACCGCGCTGCGTATGGTGGCGGCGCATTTGGGAGTAGCCGTGGTAGCCGAGTCATACATGGGGCATTTTCCGGACCGGATATGTTACCGCTTTTTTACCGGCCAACCGCCGGAAATGCCGCTGTGTGTGATCCGCTCGGCAGAGCATGTAAGCAAAAGCGCCGATCTCTTTCTGGGGATACTCAAAAAATATCACCGGTATTGATCCGGCAGCCGGCTGAACCGGAACCAAACGGCGGCAAAACAGAATTTCATGAGCCTAATTCGCGCAATTTTTCCTCGCGCAGAGCATCGATATAACTTTCGCCGTAAAGCGTACGCAACAGCTTGATATTGAATTCATAAAACAGTTGTGCATCGGGCCGCACGATGAGCTGTTGGTGCGATTGAGCCAGCATCCGGCGGCGCAGAGCTGCATCGCTGCGGAATTTTTCCAGATAACGGATCAGCGTGCGCGGACTCAATTCGGTAAATTTTTTCTGTCCGAAATCTTCGATATACCCGGCGGCAATCACCGAAGCGAGATTTTCGCTGACATTTTTCATCCCGAAATCCGTCAGAAAATCCTCCACCATTTCCAAACACCGCATTTCATCGAATACAGGGAAAGTGATCTCTCTGCCGCGGGAAAGAATGTTGATCGGAAACTGATAATTGCTCGCCAGAATAAAGATCACATTTTCCGGCAGCACGGCGCTGCCGCCGACATTGGTGCGGAAACTGTACCAATCAATACTGTCGGGCTCTATATCATCAAAAAACACCACAAACTTGCGCCGTTTTCTCAATGCCAGCGCGGCAATAAGTTCCTCCAGACCGTCGGTCAGCGTTTCCGGTTCGGCAAAAATCAAAGTCAAATCTTTTTGCGCCAGCGTGTAGTTTATGCTGAACTGGGTCTTTCCCAATCCCGGCAAACTGGAAATAAGCAACGGCACATTGGTCTTGTGCTCCGCAAATTCCTGCAGATACTCTTTAAAACGCTCGCGCACTGCTTGAAAGCCGTAAAATTTATCTACCGGAATATTTTTTACACAACACGCGGCAAACTCCCCTTTAACATAACGGAAAGTCCGGCTTTGAGCAAACGGATCGCGCATCAATGCCACTTGCACGATCTTTTCCGCACTTTCCGACAACACACTTTTGCCGGAAAGACATGCTTTTACCGCCGGATTTATGCGTTTATCATTCAGCGTTTTCCGGAGTTCGGCAATGCCCAGTTCCAGATCAAGAAAATTCTGTCGGAAAAATTCGATCTGCGCAAAATCCATACTGTTCGGCTTCAGCAGATTGGTTATATCCAGTCTGCCGGCAATGAGCATTTCAAAAAACTCATCTTCCAGCACTTCCAATACACAGCGTTGCGGAGTCTGGCGGACAAGTTCATTGAGCGCAGCGGCACAATCGAGTTTGCGTTGCGGTTCCGCCGATAAGCACAGTGCCCGGTAAAGCATACCGGCAAGCCCGGAACTGAACTCCACTTGATTAGAACGGGCACTTGCAGCAGCATCGCCAAAAAGAATACGCAGCGCTTCGGCCGCGGAAGTTAGTGTTTTGCTGCTGCACCGTACCATTGAAACACCCTTTCAGATTTCGCGTATGGCAGCTTCGCTGGGAGCCTGTGCCAGATATCGGCCGGAGGGCAGCTGACGGAAAATGCTGTTTTCAGGCAGCTGCACGGTAAGATAACGCCCTTCGCCCAGCGTGCGGTTGCCCCAGCTGTAAAGCGCAAAAAGTTCATCCAACCCCCAATGGCGCAAAGCTTTTTTGCCGGGGCGTTCCAGATGTCCGGCATCATCACAGCTTTGCACATCCGGCAAATTCAAATGCACATTGCCGGAATTTTCCTGCTGCTGACGCACTGTTTTTCGCAGATATTTGCGTACTGCCGGTGCTTGAAAGCACTCGCAGTTTACAGCTTTGGCCGGATCCGGAGTCAGGATCACATCGCCGGGATCAGCCGCCAGATTAGCCGAACTCTTCCGGCCCCATGCCACGTAGTAGTTGAAACGCCACGGGCGGCGCTCAATAACTTCATCGGCAGAAATTGCCACCACACGCCGGCGGACGGTCACGCCGTCGGGAGAAAGTTTCACCCCCCAGAAAGTATCGCCCGCTCCCTGCATGCGCCACCAGTCACCGCCGCTGCCCAGTTCGATTTGCATATTATCTGCAGAGGTCAAAAGCAGAACCGCAAAGGGATCACAGCTTTCGTAGAGTACCGTTTCTTTAATATCCAGAGCTTCCAGCTGCCAGCTGCCGCCGGGAGCAGGAACACTTTTTATCATTTCAATACGGGTAAATTCGCCGGGGAAAAAGAGTTCTTCGAGCTCCAGATCGCGGATCACTTCGCCTTTGCCCGGCTTGATGTCCATTCTCACTTCCAGCAATTTGCCGCGCAGAGTCATGTTGCGCAATATGGCAGACTCTCCGCCAAAGGGGTAGACATTCAAGCTTTCGATGGCAGTTTCGGTATTGTCAAGCTTGCCGTGGAAGCGGCATTTTTCATTTACAGCATCGCGTTCAGGAGTCTGATTGAGCCGGGCAAACCCTATTTCCATAAGCTCCCGACCCTGACGGGTATCGCACAGAATCCACGCCGCTTTGCCGTTTGTTACGGCAGAAAATCTCCAGCCTTCACCGAATGATTCAAAATTCATTTGATCACCGTAAATATATCTTCAATAGCTTTGTATTTCAGATCGCGGGGTTCCGCATTGGCGTAGCCCAGCGGAGTGATGGCCTCCACACTCCAGGGGGCGGATATCTGCATAACTTCGTTCATACGGGATTTTTCAAAAGCACATATCCAGCAGGTTCCTAAACCTTCTGCCGCGGCGGCAAGCACCAGATGCTCCATGGCTATACCCAGATCGATCTCGGCGGCGGGAGTACCTTCCAGCCGGGTCCAACAGCTTGAGTAATCTGCCATTGCCACCACGATTGCCGGTGCTTCAACAAGCCAGCTTTTGGGATAACATTCGCCGATCCTCTGCTTGAGTTCTTCGTTGAAGACCACCACAAACCGCCACGGCTGACGGTTACATGCCGAAGGCGCGCACTGCACAGCCTGCATGATACGAGCCAGCGCTTCCTGCGGCACAGCTTTGGAGGAATCAAAACCGCGAAAACTGCGGCGTTTTTTCAATACTTCGTAAAAATCCATAAACCTGCACCCCGCCGGTCAGCGTTTGAGCGAACGCAAAAATTTGCGGTAGCCGGTTTCGTTCATCATATCATCGAGTTCAGAATCATCGATATTGCTGATTTTGCAGATCCATCCCTTGTCTTCAGGCGAATCGTTGATAAGGCCCGGATCATTTTCCAGTTCCTCATTGACCGCCACGATCGTACCGGAGAGCGGCGCATAGATCGTCATATCATCGTTGATAAATTCCAAAGCACCGATATCATCGCCTACGATAATGTCTTCATCTTCCGGCGGCAATTCGATACCGTTGATATCGCCCATTTCGTCAACGGCATGCTGGGAGATACCCACCGTAGCTTCGTCGCCGCGGATTTCCACCCAGATATGGTCTTCGGTATAGTATTTCATGTAATGATCCTTTCGCTGTCCCGTCATCACTTGCAATGCTGTTTCTATTGATTTTACAGTATAGACAGAAAAATGCAAGTCTTTTTTACTTTTTTTTACAAAAAAAATTCAAAATTTCAGTTTTTTCGCTCTTTTTCCGGTTTTTTCAGGAATTTTTTATCAGCCGCAGGAACTCAGCCCGCGAACGCGAGTCGCTGCGGAAACTGCCCAGCATGGAGCTGGAAGTCATCACCGAACTCTGCTTTTCCACTCCGCGCATACGCATACACAAATGCTGTGCTTCCATCACCACTCCCACGCCTTCAGCACCGATGGTATCCATAATGGCGTGCGAAATCTCTTTGACCAGCCGTTCCTGAATCTGCAAACGCCGCGCAAACATATCCACGATACGGGCTATCTTGCTTACGCCCAGGATCCGGTCGGTGGGTATGTAGCCTACATGGCAGACACCGAAAAACGGCAGCATGTGGTGTTCACACAAACTGTAAAATTCTATATCGCGTACGATCACCATATCATCGGATTCAGCCTTAAAAATAGCACCATGCACCACATCTTCCAGCTTCTGATTATAGCCGCGAAGCAAATATTCGTAGCTTCTTGCCACCCGATCCGGCGTGGCAAGCAGACCTTCGCGCTGCGGATCATCACCCGAAGCACCGATGATCATCTGTGCCGCCTGTTTGAATTCATCGTATCTGTTCATTATTACAAACCTCCGGTAATCAATAAAAAATTCTGTTACGGGGCATAACATAGCTCATTTTACGATTTATTCAAACTCTTATTTGAAAAATTACCGTTTATGTGGTAAATTAATGGGTTATAATATGAAAAATCTATAAAAAACGGTAGGAAATCATGCAGTCAATCCGCAATGTAGCAATTATTGCCCACGTCGACCACGGAAAAACCACGCTGGTCGATCAGATCCTCAAACAATCCAAAGTTTTTCGCGCCAATCAGGAAGTTGACAACTGTTTTCTGGATAACAACGACCTGGAACGCGAACGCGGAATCACCATTCTTTCCAAAAATATCTCCGTGCAGTACCGGGATGTAAAAGTAAATATCATCGACACCCCCGGACACAGCGATTTCGGCGGTCAGGTGGAACGCGTGCTCAAACTTGCCGACGGAGTGCTGCTGCTCGTGGATGCCGCCGAAGGCCCCATGCCGCAGACCCGCTTTGTGCTGGATAAAGCCTTGTCACTCAAGCTCCGCCCGGTGGTGGTCATCAACAAGATCGACAAGCCCGATGCCCGCCCGGATGCCGTCTGCAGCGAAGTATTTGACCTCTTTTGCGAACTCGGTGCGGATGATGAACAGCTGGATTTTCCGGTACTCTACGCCAGCGGTCGCGACGGCTGGGCAGTCAAAGATCTCAAAGATCCCCGCGAAAGCATTCTGCCGCTGATGGATGCCATCGTCGATATCATTCCGCCGGCCCCCATCCGCGAAGGTGCCACCCAGCTGCAGGTGGCTACGCTGGATTATTCGGAATTTGTGGGGCGTATCGGTATCGGGCGCGTCTACCGCGGGACGGTGAAACTCAACGAGCCGCTGACCGTCATCAAGCGCGATGGCTCAAGCAAAAATGTTATGCTCAAACAGCTGCTGGTGTTTGACGGTATTGCACGCAAAGAAGTCGAAGAAGTCGCCTGCGGCGACCTCTGTGCAGTCGTAGGCATCGAAGACATCGATATATCCGACACTCTCTGCGATGTGGAACACCCCGAAGCCATGCCGCCGATCGCCATCGACGAGCCGACCATTTCCATGCTGTTCAAAATCAACGATTCGCCGTTTTTCGGCAAAGAGGGCAAATACGTTTCCAGCCGCCATCTGCGTGAACGTTTGTTCCGCGAATGCGAACGCGATGTAGCGCTGCGGGTGGAAGAAACCGGCGATGGTTTTGTAGTTTCCGGCCGCGGCGTACTGCATCTGGCAGTTCTTATCGAAACCATGCGGCGCGAAGGCTATGAACTTGCCGTAGGCAAACCCCGCGTGATCATCCGCGAAATCGATGGCGTGCAGTGCGAACCCATTGAAGAGCTCACCGTAGATGTCCCCAACGATGCCGCCGGCAAGATCATTGAACTTACCGGCTTACGCAAAGGTGAACTTTTCCACATGGAAAACCGCGGCAACCGTCAGAAGCTGGAATTCGAGATCCCCACCCGAGGTCTGATCGGATTCCGCAGCAAAGCGCTCACCATGTCCGGCGGCGAAGCCATCGTGGCCAGCCGTTTCCTCAAATATGTGCCACACAAAGGTGAACTCCCCGGCCGTGCCATGGGGGTAATGGTCAGTATGGGCACCGGTAAATCGCAGGCCTTTGCCATCGACGCGCTGCAGCTGCGCGGATTTTTCTTCATCGATCCGGGCGTAGATACCTACGAAGGCATGATTGTAGGCGAGCATTGCAAAGAAAATGACCTGGTGGTCAATGTGCAGAAGGCCAAACAGCTTACCAACTTGCGTGCTTCCGGAAGCGATAAAAACCTGAAGATCGCGCCCGCAAGAAAAATGAGTCTGGAACAGGCGTTGGAATATATTGAAGACGATGAGCTTGTGGAAGTTACGCCGCAAAATATCCGTCTGCGTAAAATTTACCTGACTGAACTTGAACGCCGCCGAAATCCCCTTTGACGGGAAAAATTGCGGTCAAATCAAAGCATTACTGCGATATTCATCCGACTGGTCCGGGCAATCCGGCCGGCCGGATTTTTTTATATCTAAAAACTCATTTAAACTTGCCGGAACTATTGAGTTGTGTTATATTATCTGCAAGATTATTTTGAGCTTTAAAAATAAGGAACAGATAAAATGGCTGAAAAAGTACGTTTTTTCAATACAATGGCCCGCCGGGTGGTGGAGTTCAACTCCATAACTCCTGACAAAGTCGGTCTTTACACCTGCGGCCCCACGGTTTACAATTTTGCCCACATCGGCAATTTCCGCGCTTATACCTTTGAAGACATCCTCTGCCGCACCTTGCGTCTGGCCGGTTACGAAGTCAAACAGGTCATGAACCTTACCGACGTGGACGACAAAACCATCCGCGATTCGCAGGCAGAAAAACTCCCGCTCAAGGAGTTCACCGCCCGCTATATCAAGGCATTTTTTGAAGATTTGCAGAAACTGCGTATCCATCCGGCAGCCGTCTATCCGGCGGCCACCGAGCATATACCCGAAATGATCGCCCTTATCCAGAAGCTTTTTGACAAGGGTTACGCCTACATTGCCGAAGATAAATCCATTTACTTTGCCATCGACAAGTTTGCTTCTTACGGCAAGCTGGCCAATATCGACCGCGAAAACCAGCGTGCCGGGGTGCGGATCAAAACCGATGAATACGCCAAAGATTCCGTAGCCGACTTCGCTTTGTGGAAGGCCTGGGACGATAAAGACGGCGATGTAGTCTGGGATTCACCGTGGGGCAAGGGCCGTCCCGGCTGGCACATCGAGTGCTCGGCGATGGCAATGAAATATCTGGGGGCAACTTTCGACATCCACACCGGCGGTATCGACAACATGTTCCCGCACCACGAAGATGAAATCGCCCAGAGCGAAGGCGCCAACGAATGCAAATATGTCAATTACTGGCTGCATTGCGCGCATCTGATGGTCAATGGCGAAAAGATGTCCAAATCGCTGGGCAACTTCTTTACTTTGCGCGATCTGGAAAATCAGGGCAGAAGCGGCCGCGAAATCCGCTATGTGCTCATGGGGACACACTACCGCAAAAAGCTCAACTTCACTTTCGATGCGCTCGATCAGGCGCGCGAAACGCTGCGTAAATTCGACGATTGCTTCGGCCGTCTGGCCGCTGCCGACGGCAATGGCGAAGCTGATAACGAAGCCCGGAGCGCCGCAGATCAAGCCGTGGCGGCTTTCAAAGCAGCTATGTTCGACGACTTGAACACCGCAGAAGCCTCGGCCTCGATCTTCGGACTTTTCCACGATGCCAATAAATTCCTTGCAGCCGGCACCCTTTCCCAAAACGGAGCCGATGCCATACTGAAAGCGTTCCGTACCTTCGACAAAGTCTGGGCATGTCTGGATGTGGATGCCGCGGCCAATGCCGACAACAGTATTCCCGCAGAAATAGAAGCGCTTGCCGCCGCCCGGGTTGAAGCCCGTAAAAACAAAAACTGGGCCGAATCCGACCGCTTGCGAGATGAGATCAAAGCCAAAGGTTTTGCCGTGGAAGATGTTCCCGGCGGCAGTTACCGTATCAAAAAGCTGTAAAAAACCGCAGGTTTTTAAAATTTCACAGGGATTTATTTTTTGCTGCAGCAAAAAATAAATCCCTGAATTGTATACGGTCAATTGTATTTATTCAGCAAATTCAGCAAAAAGCGGCAGATGATCGCTGCCGGGAAATCTTATCACCTGAAATTTTTCCAGCTTCAACTCCGGCGAATAGAGTATATAATCGAGCTCTTTTGACGGATTCCGCGCCGGGTAAGTTGCGGTGTGTTCTTTATTGGCACTCCGCAGGCGGGTCTTGCGCAGAAATCCGGCCAGCTCTTTACTGCCGCCAAAGGTGTTGAAGTCGCCGCAGACAATAAACTTTTCTTCCGGCGAGATCAAACCGGCCAGATATTCCAACTGGCGGCGGCGAACCGGATATGTCAATGCCAGATGAACCAGCAGTACATTGATATTGTCATACCGGCTCTTGAGGATAAGCCGCTTGGCTCCGCAAGGCATAAAGTCCGCATCTTCAGCTTGAGCCGCACCATTTTTCACCAGCAGCGCATTGGTTTGATGGCGGCAGTAAGGCAATTTTGAAAGGTATGATTTGGGCGCATATTTAGTAAAAAAGCTGCCGTTGGCCGGTGCTTTTAAAAGTTCGGCCAACTTCGCCGTCTGACTGACACCACCGGTGCGGAAACTGCCGTTATCCGTTTCCAGAAAGCCTGCCACATCCGGTTGCTTGTGCCGCACCAGATGAGCTATGGCATTAAAATAACGCTCCGGAGTACGCAAATAATTTGCAGCTCCGGCAATAAGTTCCAGCGTATTTTTCGGCGAACCGGTCCCGTAAGCTATATTGTAGACCAAGAGCCGCATAAATTCACTCCACAACCATTTCAACGCTGCCATCGTGGAGCTGTGCGGTGATCCGCTCGCCGGAAGAGAGTTTCTGCACGCTGTCGGCAATACTCTGATCTTTTTTTATCAGCATGGCAAATCCTCGCTGCAGCACATTGGCCGGATCCAGCGCCCGCAGCCGGGTATCGGCAAGCGCCAGCTGATTTTCCGAGTGCTGAATTTTGTACTGCCAGACGCGTTCAAGATCCATGGCAAGTTCATCGACTTTCTGCTGATAATTCTGCAATATATATTCCGGCTCATGAAACAACCGGTGCGCGGCAAGCTGTTCAATGCGGCGGCTGTACTGCATAAAAACAAACTGCCAGGCGCGCTCCAGACGGTTGCGCCCCTGTGCCAGAAACTCCGCAGTTTCGCGCACATCAGGCGCAATAAGTTCCGCCGCAGCGCTGGGCGTGGGAGCCCGCAAACTGGCGGCAAAATCAGCAATGGTAAAGTCGATCTCGTGCCCGATGGCGCTGACAACCGGGATCCGGCTGGCGGCGATCCGCCGGGCAAGTTCTTCGGAATTGAATCCCCACAAATCCTCCATAGAGCCGCCGCCGCGGGTAATTACCAGCACATCGACTTCATTGCCGGTGCGGTTGAAAAAGTCAATCCCGTTCATCACCGATTGAGCACATCCGGAACCCTGAACCACGGCCGGATAGACTTTTATGGATAAATAAGGAGCGCGCCGCATGGCAACATTGACAAAATCGCGTACCGCCGCGCCGTCAGAACTGGTAATAATACCGATCGAGCTCGGATGCTGCGGCAGCGGGAGTTTGCGGCACTGATCAAACACCCCCTCGTCAGCGAGCCGCTTTTTGATTTCTTCAAACTGCTGCTGCAGAGTGCCGGCACCGGCAATACGCAAACTTTTGACGTTGAACTGATATTCGCCGCGCTGGGCGTAAACCGAAAGTTTGCCGAATGCTTCGACTTGCATGCCGATGGCCAGATTCATTTTGCGGGCAATATCCGCGCCGCGGAAGTAGGTGCATTTGAGCTGACAATCTTTATCTTTGAGTGTCAGATAAACGTGCCCGGAGCTGTAAATATTCATCGTGCCGACTTCGCCGCGGAGCCAGAACGGCATAAGACTGTTTTCGATCAGCTCCCGCACTGCGGCATTGACCTCGGTTATACTCCAGATGGGCTCATGGGAATTCATGCAGCAATACTCCAGCAAAAGTTCAAAACCGCGTAAGTTATCTTGCCTGACCACAAAAATATGTAGTCCACCGAATAAAACAAAAGCAGGATCATGCCGATCATAAAGCCCTTGCCGACTTCCGATGAATAAACTTTGTGCATCGGCAGCAGTTCAGAAATCACCGCGCCGCCGTCAAATCCCGGCACTGGAGCAATATTTATACAGAATAAGACCAGATTAAGCTGCGTAAAGATCAAAATAAATGCAAGGGCAAAATCCAGACCCAACTTCCCAACAATCAGAAAAGCCAGCACGCCGCAAACAAACAAGCCCAGATTGGCCCCCGGGCCGGCCAGCGATACAGCAATACGCTGACGCTTGCTCAAAACTGCATTATTCACCGGCACCGAGCCCCAGCAGAACCCCAGCAACAGCAGCATTATAATGCTGATAATGCCCATTTGCTTAAGCGGATTCAAGGTCAGGTGTCCGGCTTGAGCGGCGGTATTATCGCCGCATTTCTTCGCGATCCAGGCATGAAAAAACTCGTGCACGCAAACCGAAAACCCCACCGCCACGATCACCGAAAAAAAGAGCAGCGGATCCCGGTATAAGTTGGTTATGAAAAAGTTCATGATAAAAAGCGATCACTCCACATCATCGTCGGGCGGGAAACCGATACCGATGGGGTAGTAGCAGAATACAGGCTGTTCTGCGGGGTGCTTGGCAAGCAGCGCATCCACAGCATTCTGCAGCAGATCTTCGGCCACGATGACTTCGATTTTGGTTTCATCAGAAGCCATCACACTGCCGGGATTGCCAAAAACACCGGGAACCATTTTCTGACCGCGGCCGGTGGTTTCCCAGGCGCAGTTGGTGTAGTGGCCGAGACGGCCGGCACCGGCCTCGAGAACAGCATTGCGGACGATGGCGGCCTGAGTTACAGGCACATAAAAATCAAGTTTGTAATATTGTTTCATAAAGCCTCCAGATTATCGTGTTCGTTAAATAAGGTAACATAAAAACAGCTATATACAACCTGAAAAACCGCAAATTTGGGTATAAAAGTGAAAAAAAATTAAAAAAAGTTGCAAAAAGAGCATTTCCGGAGTTGACATCACCCCGAAAACATCATACATTACGTTGGAATAATATGACTTAATTCAATGGGAGAAATACCATGAAGCAAAACAGACATTGTTTTACTTTAGTAGAGATATTGATGGTTACCGGCATGATCTGTATGATCGCAGCATTGATAGTGGTAGCCTACAACGGAGTTTACCGCAGCTGGTCAACGGGCAATACCGTGGCAACCATGAAAGCCGCCCACCTGGCATTGGATAAATACATGCTCGAAAATAACGCATACCCGGTCCAGGCGTGGAACAACGGCGAGTCCGGCTATTTGCGTTTTAATAAAACTTCCAACGCTCCATCGACAGCCAAGCTTGCTCTTGATCTCCAGCAGGAGTGCGCGCCATACAGCTATGAAGACGGTGATTATGTTGTCGTTTTCGATGACTTCGGCGCCAAGCCGCCGGCAACTCCCAATGCCATACACTATGTATTCCCTTATCTCAACCGGAGTTTTGCTCTTATGAGCAAGGGCAAGAATGGCACATGGGGCGGCGATGACGATATAATCTATCTGCCAGCAGGAGACCCCGCCCATGGACTCAAACCGGGATTTTATAATTGTTCGATCCAATCCGCCAGCGGCAATATAGCAAGTTACGAAAACATTGAACCGATCGCCCAATGACAGGAGATTGATAAAATGAATTTTTCCAGAGTCAAAATAATGCATTATACCATCGTGGAAATGATGATGGTTGTAGCGGTATTCATGATAATCCTTTTTATGGCGATTGCTGCGTGGGTGAATTCCGGCAGTCAAGCCAAGCTGAAAAACTCCGCAAGAGAGGTCAATGCCATACTCAATCTTGCCCGGGCAAAAGCCGTGGCAGAACGCACACATGTGGGGGTATTTTTCTCCAACAGCGGCAATAACACCAATGCCGACCCCAATCCGTATTCGGGTAAACCTGCCTGCCGGATCTATTACTTCGATGGCAGCACCCGTGGAGATCATGTTGACTTTGAAGATTGGCACACTCTCCCCTCCGGAATAACTTTTGACATTGTGAACAGTTATCCCGGCAGCTACTGGCCCTCCGGCAGCGTTTCCAACCGCGAAGCCTACGTGGTGTTCAACAGCCGCGGTGCTGTGCAGGCAGTTTCCAATATGCCAGTCACCAATGGCGGACACAGTATTACCATTGTTGAGGGTTCGACAGCAAGCAATTCGATCCCGGCAGATTCGCCGCATTATATTACCACGGTAAATGCCTATACCGGAAGAATTACCACCAAATACTATGAGCGAAACGATTAAAGGATAACGCGGATTATGAAAAAAAAGATCTATTGTTTCAATTTGATTGAAATCGTCCTTACAGTTGCTGTGATCTCTTTTGGTGTAGCCGTGATCCTCGGTATGTTGCCCAAAGGCTTGCGTGCCGCCCGTAATACGGCAACTGTCAGTTATGTATCGGAAGTCATGGAGCAAATGGGCTACTATCTGCAGCGGGCATCTTCGGCAACGCTGCCCAACAGTATGCCATCGCTTTCCAATAATCAGGAAAATACGATCCAAGATAACTATGTGCGGCTTATCGGCGGCGCAACCGGCGACTTTGCGGCCACCGGCATGAACGGTATTTTCCGCTTTACGCCGGAAGATGGCGTTTATGTTATCAGCGTGGGCAATACCGAAGATGTTGATGGCGACCACCAAACCAATGTGGTATTTTCCGGTATACTGAAAGTCTGGGCCGAAACCACCCATGTGCACCACATGGGATTGAATGGCCATACCAATGGCGGACACTCCGGCACCGGCGATTGTAACTGCAATGCCGCGCAGGGAGATTTTGAGATCAAAACCAACCTCAACATCAGAACTGTGCACATGGAGTTGAGTTATCCGCTTTCTGTGGAAGAAAATGCCCGCAGTAAAACTTATTACAGCTTTGATATCAACTGATCAATGGAGAGAGTGGTGAACTATGAAGATGAAAAGAAAAAATTTTACACTCTTTGAATTGCTCATATCCGTGGGCTTGCTGGTGGTTTTGTCGGTAGTGCTGATGCGGACACTGGTGCTGACAACTGATTACTGGCAGCATACGGCGGAACAATCGGAAATGTATATCGATGCAAAAATCATTATGTCGCAGCTCAACAGCGATATATCCAATATGCTTTACAGCCGTTCAGCGCGGGTTACGACCACCAACGATATTGCCATACCGCTTTACAGCCGGGAATTCACGCCAAGCGACAGCTATACTGCAGTGGAAGACCCACTGATCAGCAGTCATGTTCCCGGTTGGATCGCGGCCATGGTGACCCGCACCAATGAACAGACCACGCTTTCCGGCACAGTTTCAAACGTTACTGCCACGGATCAAAGTAATGCAGCTCACTCCAATGTATGCAAAGTAGCCTACATATTCTACCCCCCGGTGCAGAACGGCAACGAACCCTTATCCGGCAACAATAATGCCCCCGGCCGGCGCAACGGAGTGCTGGTGCGCGGGTTTGTCAACGAAAATGTAAGCTCCGATGGCACGGAAGGTTCTGTTCCATACTTATCCGGGGCGCGTACACTGAATAATTTTTACGCTGGAGCAATGAGCAATGTTGTGCAAATTGCCGATGGAGTAGTGGATTTCCGGCTTACACCATTGAGTTTCAACGGTACGAGTTTTTCCACAGTTTCAACTTATACGCAGGATGGCATGAGTAATGTTGCTGCGCTGCGGTTGACCCTAACCATGATGCCGGTGGATAAACTTGATCAATATCGCCAGATGATCGATGATAATGCTTCATCAGCAGACCGGCAGACGTTTTTCAACAAACATTCGCGCAAATTTACCAGGATATACTGGGTAAATGCGATGAACCAGTAAGCTCAAGGAGTTGTGGATATGAGATTTTTGATAAATAAAAGATCCTCCGAAGATGGAGTGGCATTAATCTTTGCTCTGGCAATGCTGGCGCTTCTGCTGATAATGCTGATCGGCTTTCTGGCTTCGAGCATACTTGAACAGCGTATTGCCTACAGCTATCGTGATAATGTCGGTTCGCATTTGCTGGTGCGGAGTGCATTGGTGCATGCCCGGCGGCAGCTGACTGCAAGTACCGATGACCTTTTGTGGATGCGCAATGGTTCGCCTGATGAAAGAGTTATCGCGCCGATCGTATCGCTCAATCCCGGCGCAACCACCAGCAGCGGCGAACCCTCCGGCACCGTGACCAATCCCAATGCCAATGGTAATCCGCGCTATGCCTACAATGCCTTGAAGCCGCTGCTGAAAAAGTATTTCGGCCCGGATGCACAGCCCACCGGTACTCAATCAGTGGAAAGCGATTGGCATTGGCGCAACTGGCTGCCGACCGGCGCCGGAGCTCCGGCAATGTATTACCCGGAGTGGATCTACTATTATCAGAGATCGCAGAACGGAACCTACAATGGCAATGCCGATTTTCTCACCGGCAGACTGGCATATGTTATCGTGCCCAATCTGGGGATAAATCTCAACACTCTGGGCGACGGAACTCTGACCCGCCATGGGGTTGACTTTGAAGAATTGCCGCGCACAGCATTTATTACTTCTGCCGGCAATACTTTGCTCAACCGTTTCAACAATTGGCTTTCGCCGGATATCATGCTGGGCAAAATGGGTTTGTACAGTAGCAGCAACAGCAATGGCAACTTCAACTTTGCCCAGCTGGATACCGAAAATTTCTTTACCGGAAATCTTGGCGGTGTGCTTGGAAGCGATGATAATCCCGGCAACTACCGCGAATTTGCCACGCTCTTTTTGAATTGCGATGAGCGTGATTTCTCCCACACCGGCTACGATAAGACTTCGCGGAGCAGAACCGGCACAGCTCAAATATCGCTGCCGACCGAAGCGGTTCACAGCACCTGGAAAACATTCCTGACCGGAAATTTCAGCATGAGCGATCTGCAGGCAAGTCAGGTTGCCGCCAATATTGTGGACTATATAGATACCAACAGCGAACCGTGTTCTGATGTGGAAGCAGTCAACTGGCACACAACGCCAACTCATCCGACTTATACCGGCAACGAAAAAACACCATATATCAACCAGCTGGATGCGGCAATCACCCTCAAAGCCAACTCCAATACCCCCGCCAAGGCGGAAGCCATCCCCGGGACAACTCCTTCAGAGTATCAGTATGTGCAGACTGTAACATTTGATGATACCGTTTGCAAAGTCAATGCCTGGATGGAGCTTATAAATATTTACAAAGAAGCATTGACCGCAAGTTCAGCGTTGCTTAAAGGTGTGACCGTTGACTATAAAGTTACATTAAAAAGCAGCGATGCGGCTTCCTCTATAACATATACAGCCGGCGATGGCAGCGGCTCCAATGGCGAATACACCGGCAGCTTTACTGCCGATTTCACTGCCGGCTCGACCAGCGTACCTGCCAACAGCTATGCAATGGTGAGTTTGACCACGGCAGCAAAACCGGTTTTGCCCCAATTCACCATAAAGACCAAGGTGGCTTCGGAAACCGCTGAAGCGCCTTCGCTGACATTGAGAGTTGAATGCACAAAAATTTCCTTTGACCGTGCACTCATCGCCGGAGATACCAGCGGTAAATATGTAGATTATGTCAAAGGTTGGGTCACCGATATTCAGGAATCTTCCGGCTCCAGTGCCGGTGGCGAAGGCGGTGCCGGTGGTGAAGGCGGTGCCGGTAGCGAAGGCGGTGCCGGTAGCGAAGGCGAAAATGAAGGCGAAGAAGCAGAAGATACCAATGCTTCGCTGGATTTGACTATTCCTGAAAATCTTTTCAGCGGCAGCGTCTCCAAAACCTTTGCCTTGTCGATCCGCCACGAGGTGGAAGACCCCCGCTGCAATTTGACCAAAGCTCAGGGCAAGTGGACCACCACTCTGCCGGGCAGCGGTTGGAAAGATGCCCCATCGGCAGTTTCCGCCGGTCAGAATGAAAACAGCAACGCACAAAATGCTGATCTTACGGCAGAAAAAGATTTGGAACCCAACGAAGACCCCAAAGATCTTTCTTCGGTTTATATCCGCAATGGCGCTATGCAGTCTGTTTTTGAACTGGGTTTTATCCACCGCGGAAAACCGTGGCAGACATTCAATCTGCGCAGCGCTCCGGCCGATGTCCAGCTCAACGACAATACGGATAAACTTTCATATCTGCATGATGTGAAAATTCTGGAAAAATACCGGATGGGGTCACTTGATAACGATGCAAAATTCAATATCAACCAACCGGCGAACATCCCGGGGGCATTAGCTCCGCTGACCGAAGGACTGAGCTGCAACTCGCTCGCCGGCACCGCAGTAACTTTGAACGATGATGCCAAAAAGAGCTTGCGCCTGTGGCTTACCAACAAGTGCTTCAATGCCGTGGGCAACGATCCGACCACCAATGATACAGCAAATGCGGACGATACCGATGACAATCACCGTTACAACCGTTATGTACGCCACAGCGAAGTGGCCAATGTTATAACCGATTGGGCGCGGAAAGCGGATCATTCGCCGATCAAATCTGCGCCAACCGACAGCGCGATCGAAGAATTGGTTGCCAAGATCGTACCGCTGGTGCGTTTCGGTGAAATGTATGAATATTACACCGTTTTTGCCGTAGCGCAGACCATCAAAGATTTCGGTGGTCAGAACAGTTCCACCGGCACGATCCACCGCTACGACAGCAATGGCAATCTGCAGGCCTATACAGCGCATACCGGCCAATGGGATGACAATGTGGATATGATCACCAGTGAAACTTACCTCGTGGCACGTCTCCGCAGAACCATAAGCTGCAATATGCAGTCAGAACAATATCTGAAGAGTTGCCTGTGGGGGCGTCACAACGAGTCGTGCACCAAGAGCGTAACTGTGCTTGAGTGTTACACCGTAGATCCCTGATTGCAGTAAATGCATTGTGGCGCAAGAAAGATTTTTGCGCCACAATGCATCTCTGAAAAACCGTCCTCCGACCTGTCAGACTTGTCAGATTTGTCAGAACAGCAGCATATTGCGGAATTTGTTTCCGGCGCAAACGGCCGCTCCCAAATTCAGGCAATAAAAAAGCGGTGCAATTTTTTGCACCGCTTTTTGTCTTTCTGCAATCGATCAATCTTCGTCCAGATCGTCGGCATTAGGCACATTGGAAGCATCGATTTCGCGGGTCTTTACATTGCCGCCCAGGAAGAGCAAATTCGATACCGAGGGGTGATTACCGGTCGGCGAAGTGGTCGCGCCATACTGGATAATATCGCTCCAGATCACCTGATTGGGGTTATCTCGGCCGACTACGCCGCGCTTGGAAATATTGCTGTCGCCAGTGTAATGAACATACCATTTGTAAGAAAAAGTATTGGCGGAATATTCCTCATTATAGTTGGTGGGGCACTTGAAGTATTTTTCGCAATCATCGGCATCGATCACCGTGCGTTCGCCGGTCAGATAGCCGCCGCGCATCAGACGATATGCCGGGTAGCTCGCACCATTCCAATTCAACGATCCGGTCGCACCGGAGTCTGCACCGCCGGGAATGGCGCCGCCGTTATTGTTGCTGTACATGAAAGTGGCTTTGCCGATTTGGCTCAACAAATTTATGCAGCTGGTGTTGCGCGCACTTTCGCGTGCGGCACTCAAGGCCGGCAGCAGCATGGCTGCCAATATCCCGATGATCGCAATCACCACCAAAAGCTCGATCAGGGTAAAACTTCTTTTCATTTTTTATCTCCTCTTTAATTGTAAGGGGAACTTACATACGCTTTTCCAGGCTTAATGTACATGAAAAAACAGCTTTTGTCAAGGCTTAAAAAAACTTTTTTGCACAAATTCAGCAAATTCACACCGTTTTACCGGTATTTAGGCAGCATATTGCCGTGAGCTGCAATGAGTTCGTCACACATTTTTACAATATCATCTATGCTTAATTCAGCCGCGGTATGCGGGTCGAGCATTGCCGCCTGATATATCCGCTCGCGCTTCCGGGTCAGCGCCGCCTCAATGGTCAGTAGATGCACATTGATATTGGTCATATTCATTGCGGCACATTGGGTGGGCAGCCGCCCGACAAAAGTTCCCTGAATACCGTTTTTATCCACCAGACAGGGCACTTCCACAATCGCATCGGCAGGCAGATTGGTTATAAGACCGTTGTTCAGAACATTTCCGCCGATCTGCGAGGGTTCGCCGGTAACAATGGAATGCATGATCTGCGAACCGTATTCCAGAGTAAGCGTGTGAGTCATCTGCGGATCATTGCGCAAATCTTCGTACTGCTTCTGCCAGCGCGCAATCTGGTTGACACACCGTCTCGGGTATTCATCCAATGGAATATTCCACTCATCGATCAATTCCGGATAATTACTTTTGATCCAGAACGGCGCATATTCAGCATTGTGCTCGCTGGACTCTGTAACGTAATAACCGAAACGGTTCATCATTTCCAGCCGGATCATGTTGTAATGCTTTTTATCCTTGGGGGCCTTGCGCCACGCCTTGATTTTACGGGCGGCAAGTTTCTTCAATTCAGGATAAAGGTCCCGGCCGTCTTCGGTTATCTCCAGCAGCCACGCCATGTGATTGATCCCGGCGATCTTGCTTTGAATGCGCAGCAAATGTTCCGGCGAATCATCCAGCCCCAGCGAAGTCAGCAGACTTTTCACCCCGACCTGCACGCTGTGGCAAAGTCCGACTGTTTTTACATTGGTTGCCTGCAGCATGGCACCAGTCAGCATTGCCATCGGGTTGGTGTAATTCAAAAGCCACGCATCGGGCGCAACTTTTTCCATATCGCACGCAAAATCCAGCATCACCGGAATCGTCCGCAATGCCCGGAATATACCGCCAATACCCAGCGTATCGCCAATGGTTTGGCGCAAACCGTATTTTTTCGGGATCTCAAAGTCGATCACCGTGGCAGGTTCATAACCGCCGACCTGAATGGCATTAATCACAAAATCAGCGCCGTCAAGAGCGGCTTTGCGCTTTTCCACACCGGCATAAGCGGTGATTTTTGCCCGGCTGTGATTGATGTTTTTATTGAGCACATTCAAGATAAATTCCGACTCTTTCAAGCGCTGCGGATCAATATCATACAGTGCAATATCCGCATTACAAAGCGATTCGCGGCACATGCAATCGCCCAGCAAATTGCGGGCAAAAACAGTACTCCCGGCCCCCATAAAAGTGATCTTGGTCATAAAAAACTTCTTCCGTTAAACATTGATTGCTTTTTCATTAAATATATATATCTTTTACAAAATCTCAAGGCTGTTTTTATCTCATTTACGGTAAAAAAATCTCATTTATAAAAAATTCTGACCACCCGCTTTTATCTGCACATAGATTATCCCTCGGCCAAACCACATAAATCTCCTGCTGTACAGTTTGCAATTTTGCGGCAGCATATTATATTAAAGCCAACAAAAAAATACTGCAGGAAAATAAAAATGCTTCAGAAAGATTTTACCCATCAAAGTCAAATCGTCCCATTGGAGTCAGCAATTCCGCTGAATATACGTTTGCGCTGGGCAGGCCATCAAAGCACCAGCAGTATGAGTTATTTCTGGGATGGCATGAAACGCGGCAGCCGTGAATTTGTTTTGTGGCAGTATACCATTGCCGGCTGCGGCATGCTCGAAAGCGAAGAAGGCTCTTTCCCGATACCTGAAGGCAGCGGTTTTCTCCTGACCATTCCGGATAAACACCGCTATTTTCTGCCGGATTTTTCGGAAAAATGGGAGTTTTTTTATCTGGGTTTTGATGGCAGCGAAGCCATACGACTGGCCAAACTGCTGCGTGAAAAATACTCGCCGGTCTCCACACAATACGCTTCAAATGCAGCAGTCAAGACCGCGCGGGAACTCATGCAGCTTACTCTGGAACATACCACCGACGACACTGCAGCGGTCAGCAGTCTGGCGTACCGTTTTTTTATGAATATGGTCAATCCGGCAGCTACCGCCGCCTCCCAGGAAGCCAAAGATCCGATTGTCCTGATCCACAATTATTGTCTCCGGAATATTGCACAACCGCTTTCAGTGGAAGATCTTGCCCGGTATGCCGGATACAGCCGCAGTCATTTTTACCGGTTATTCTGCAGCCGTACCGGCAAAACGCCCCACGCTTATCTGCTGGAATTACGGATAAGAACAGCTTTGCGTATGCTGCAAAGCGGCAATATTTCAGTAAAAGAAGTTACAGCAGCATGCGGTTTTCCGGATGTAAGTTATTTTTGCAAAGTGTTCCGGAAATTTTACAGCACCACGCCATCAAACTTTCTGGCCAAAAAGCTGAAGTAAAAAATGTCGTGCAAATACAGCATTGCATAATCTGAAAAATGCATTTCCCATTCAATACACACGGTAAAGCATCAATGCAATGCCTTTTTACCGTGTATATTGAATTCATTCTCTTTGCCGGAATTTCATCCTTTTACTGTTTGACTGCTACGGCGCGGAAACGAGGATACAATGTACCGGGCGCTTTGGTCAATCGGACCCTGACTTGTTTCAGATCGCCTTCAAGTGTAAATTCTGCCGCGCCGTCGCGGTTGAATCTGCACTCTGTTGCTTCAGAACCATTTATGCTGATTTTGAACGCATCGGTTTCAGATGTGTCACCGTAAACAAGCAATTTTCCGCCTGCTGCCGGAGCCGTCAGAGTCATCTCTATATAGCCATTAGGGAAAACGGTATTGCCGGCATAGCGGAAAAATTCACCGTTTTCCATGCTTACATGGCTGGCGTGCATAAAACGCCCGATCCGCCACTCATCGGTCAGCACCCCGCATATCACACAATCCACAGTTCCGGGGGTATATTTTTTACGCATGGCAAATTCAATAAAATATTCTTCCAGCAGAATACCGAAAATCGCGTAAAACGGTTTATAATAGATCGTTTCCACATCTGATGCATCGTGGAACAGATGTTTATCCAGTCCGTTGACAAATCCGGCGGTTTTTATATCAGCATTTGCCAGATCGTATCCGGCCATACGGCTTAATTCATTCCGGCCGCAGATCACCGCGTCTTTCAGAGTCGATGCGGTTGCATCGCCATTTTCCATATCATCGAAGTATGCTTTGGTCACCCGGCAGAACCAGTAAAATGCGGTCGCTGCCGATCGGGCATTCTCCCACAATCTGCGGCGCCATTGATACTCCTTTTCCCAAGTCGGCTCAACCGGCAGCGAATCCAGCATTGCCAGACCGTTTTCAGCGATCCTGCACGCGGCTTCTTTTTCTCTGATGATCGCCTCGCGACCGGGAGTTTTATTCTGACTCAAGATCGACCAGACACCGTAACCGTTGCTGAAATCAACACCGTTTTTGAACGCCGCAAAAATAAATCCAGCTTTCAGATATTTGGTTGTATACTGGCTCGGAAACTGGTGAAAAGTAACATTGCCATCGATGAAATTGGTCTTTTTGACCAGCTCAAAACCATCAAGTCCCAGCTGATAAAATGCCTGCCGGGCTGATTGCGGAGAGTGTTTCTCCAGCCATTCCCGCCGGATATCTTCGGCAGTTACGCTTTCATCGTCGATGGCGCGCGCATATGCATACAGATTTATCTCATAGCAGTCAAAAATACTGTTGCCGATACGGTCAAGCCGCAGTACATAGCGATCAACGCCGGCTTTTTCACCGGTGCGGACATATTTCACAATATTTTCCACATTTTCCGCCGGCAGTATACCGGCACCCAGAAATTCGCCCAGACAGTCGCACTCGGCCCCCAGTCTGGCTCCGGGAAGTTTTTTCAAGAACGGATTGGTGGGCAAAAAAGGATCAAAGTCGTAAGGTGTGATTTTGGTTTCGATTTCAAAACCATACTCTCCGGCGGCGCGGGCAGCACCACCGAGAATATCTTCGTAATCCCTGGCAATGGAACCGAACGAACGCAAAACAAACCGTTTATTGCGTTTCCGCAATTCTCCGGCAAAAATCTCCACCATATGATCCACAACTTTCTGCGGCGGGAATTTTTTGGTATTGGAGTTGTGGATCACAGAATACGTTGCTTCAGTCAAGGTCAGCACCAATCCATCCAATTCCGGCAGAGCTTTGAATGTGGAATCAATCTTGTATCGGAGCAAATCGGCATAAGCGCTCCCCAGCAGATCAAATTCACCATTGGAATCCAGCAGATCCGGCCGGTCGATCAGCAAACCATCCGGCACCATTGCCTCGCGATGCCAGTATAATACATCTTTGCCGATGCCGTGGGCAAGCGCAATGATTTCGCGGAGTTTCCGTTTATTTGCGGCAATGCCATCGAGATCGATGCGCTTATGGGTTTCGGGGTAATCGACATAATCGGTCAGGCCATCCATACCGCCCAGATCGGTATGACAATCGGCGCAAATCTCAAAATTATCGACCCGGTATTCAGCGGCCTTGGCGACAACTTTTTTCATATACTCCACATTCAGCGGTGTAGGATGCATCAAACTCCAGGTAATCTCTGCTCTTGCCATAAAAAAATCCTTAAATAAAGCTTTATATTTCAGGTAGATAATATAGCATTGCAAAGTAAAAATACAAACTCAAATCCCATACCGGCTATGCCGCCCCCCCCCATCGCCGCCCCCCATCCGCCGCTTTGTTGAGTCCGATGCCGAAGCGGTTAAGAATATCATTTACCGCGGACTGCGGGAAATCAACAGTCAGGATTATCCGGCAGAATTGCTGGAAAAATATTGCAATTATTTTACCCTTGAAAAAATCAGAAGTCAGGCAGAATCCGCACACAACTATGTCGCCGCTGCTTGCTCATCTTCCTCCTGTCCGGGATAGTTTACGCTATAAGTTCCTGTCATTCATCGGGTAAAATCAAGACACAAAAAAATCCAGCCATAAAAGACTGGATTGTAGAGAACAAAAAATGGTCGGGGTTGTTTTAATTGTTCGGAAAATTCTCTCAAGCTCAAAATAGTTGCGAGTTAGTTGAAAATGGTCTTTGAGTTGTTAAACTGCGAAAATATCTCTAATCGGCTGCGAACAAAAACAGAGAATGGATTTTGAGGTGAAACAAAAAGTCGTTTTTTTTGACTCTTTCTCTAAAATGCCCCATTTTTAGCATAGGAAAGACGACTTTTCAGTTTTTGTCTGATTTGAACTGGTTAAGGAACATTTTTTGTCAAATCCCAGAAGTATATAAAAACGCAAAAAGAAATAATTGTCAATATCCCGGAGAGGGAATAAGCCAGATCAAAGTAATCCTTTCTGCGGATTGCCTTTATCGTAAAAATGCTGTGAGGTATGAACCATAAAAATAATCCAAGTATCAGCCATATCCCGCTGAAATAAGAATAAATCCATTCCGGAAAAATTCTCAAAATAGCAATCCCGAGAATGATCCACAACGGCATTTGTACAAAGTAGACAAAAATATCAAGAGCAAGCCGTTTCCATTTTTTCTGCCATGTTTCAAAAAATAAAGTAAACAAGAAAAAAATCCCGGCAAGACAAAGAAATGTTACTCGCAAGTAACCGCAAAGAATCATATTATTTTCCTCAAATAAAAAACTTCTGACCATAATATAACATAATCAGAAGCTTTTTCAACTTTTTTAATGATAACCGAAGATCCTTCTGTATAATGGTGTCGTATCTTCTGGAGAATTTCCCCAAATGTAATATGGAATTACATCAAACTTAACATGTTCCCAGCTTTTAGGATTTGTTCCATAATTTTTAGTTTTTGAATGCAGTTTCAACCATTAAGGAGGATCAAAAGCCGGGTTCAAATTTCTGATAATCCGGAAACTATCGTACAACAGCAGAAAATCTGAATTTTTTCTGAATTCTTAAAGCACATCGACCATTGCATTCTTATACGGATTTTTCAGACTGACTTTTGCTGGAAAAATAAAAACGGAATTTCAGCAGGACTCAAAGGTCGTGTCTAAAATTCCGTATACACTGCAGTTTTTACTTCCATTCCCATATCAAATCCTTTTACCCCAGCCAGATTGCTTCTGGCGGCAATTCAGAAAGAATTTCCCGGATGGTTTTATCGCGAGTCTGGTTTACTTTGGATTTAAGGACAGCTTCCGCGAGTTCTTTACCATGTTCGTCAAAGCCGTATTCTTGTTCATCTTCGCAATCTTCTGTTCTTTCTGTGAAAATATAGCCGCAACAACTTAATTGATAACGCAAGCCCTCATAATCAAAGAACACATCATCTTTTTTCGGATTATCAAACACTTCATAAAACTTATCAAG
>JAZTWG010000062.1:0-42786 GCA_045635745.1 Victivallaceae bacterium | reverse complement strand
CGCGCATCACTGACTTTTTTGTGTTGCTCAAAGAAATTGTTTGAGGAAAAGTAAAAATTCTGGAAAAGATGGTACTTTTTTCTGTTAATGATGTATTTAATTGCAGATAAGTGTACTTAAAAATAAAAAATATAGGGCTGTCGCAAAACAGTGAGTTTTGCAACAGCCCCTTTTATTTTATACCCGGAGAGTATTAAATTCGTTCTGTAAGATAGCGCTGCATATCTTTGACATGGGTAAAGACCAAACCGGGATTGATTTTTTCGAGTTCGGCAACTCTTGCGGATTTCGCCCATGCTGCCGAAAGACATTTCACACCGGCGCGGTGCGCTGATTCGGCATCGGAAACCGCGTCGCCCACATAGACGAGTTCTTCGGGCTGCAGGGCATATTTTTCGAGCAGAAAACTCATTTGAGAAGCCTTATCATTTTTTTCCGGCGACCCGGTCTGAATATTGCAAAAATACTTTTCCAGCCCCAGAATTTCCAGCGAAATGCGGCATGTGGTATCCGAGCGACCGGTCAAAATGGTCATCGGCACCGCGTGCGCCTGCAGAAAATCAAGCAAATCCCGGCATCCGGGGTAGACATCCGGACACCACTCTTTGTGCAGATTGCGATGGAGAGTATAAAAATACTCTTCGGCATCCGGCACAAAACCGCCCATAAAATGCCGGATCACGCCGGGTTCATTCATGCCGAAAGTCTGATAAATCTCTTCCCGAGACGGCGCATTTTCCTGCATAAATTTTTCAAAAACCTTGTCAAAACACGTCAGACAGAAGTCTACGCTGTCGGCAAGCGTACCATCAAAGTCAAAAGCCACAAGTTTGATCATCATTACATATAACCTTCACAAAAAAACCGCCGGAAAACTATTCGCGGCGGTCAATAAATACTTATTTATCCTTAATTCGAAGAATAGTTGGGAGCATCCTTGAGCATGGTCACGTCGTGCGGATGAGCTTCGCGCAAACCGGCAGCGGTAACACGGATGACCTTGGCTTTTTCCTGCAGTTCGGCAATGGTGCGCGCGCCGCAGTAACCCAGCGAATAGCGCAAGCCGCCGACCATCTGGAATACCACATCGGCAACGGGGCCGCGATACGGCACCAGACCTTCGATCCCCTGCGGCACGAGTTTCTTATCGGTATCCACATCCTGCTGCCCATAACGTTCGCGGCTGGCTTTGCCGGTTTTCATGGCTTCCAGACTGCCCATACCGCGGTAGATAACATAGCGCCGCCCCTGATGCAGAGTCACTTCGCCGGTGCTTTCGGCAGTACCCGCCAGAGCGGAACCCATCATCACCGAGCTGGCACCGAACGCCAGAGCCTTGGCAATATCGCCGGACTGCTTGATACCGCCGTCGGCAATAACCGGCACATCGGCGGGCAGAGCTTTGGCGGCATTGAAGACCGCAGTTACCTGCGGCACGCCGACCCCGGCAACCACACGGGTGGTGCAGATCGAGCCGGGTCCGATACCGACTTTCACGCCGTCCGCGCCGGCATCCGCCAACGCTTTGGCTGCTTCGGCAGTGGCCACATTACCGGCAATGACATCGACTTTGTCGCCGAAAGTCTTTTTGAATTCCGCCACGGATTCGATCACGCCCTTGCTGTCGCCATGAGCGGTATCGAGCACCATAACGTCCACACCGGCCTTGACGAGCGCTTCGGCGCGTTCCATATCGTAGGGGCCGATAGCGGCGGCCACGCGGAGCTGGTGACGGCTGTCGCGATTGTAATCGGGTTCAGCATTTTCGATCAGGGTGCGAACATCCTGATAGCTGTAAAGGCCGGTCAATTTGCCATCGGCATCCACGGTGGGGAGCTTGCCGACGTGCTTATCGAGCATAATTTTGTAAGCATCCTGCAGCGAAGTTCCGGCGGGAGCAGTGATGACATTTTTCTGCATCACATCGCCGATCTTCATATCGTAATGGGTCAGGAATTTGATATCGCGGGCGGTAATAATGCCCAGGAGTTTGCCATTGTTGTCAACGATGGGGAAACCGGAGAATTTGAACTGCTTGTTGCGTTTTTCTTCGAGCATTTCCGCCACGGTCATATCGGCGCGGAAAACGGCGGGATTTTCAATAATGCCGTTGAGATAAAGTTTGACCTTGCGGACTTCTTCCACCTGACGGGCCACATTGAGATTTTTGTGAATAACACCGATACCGCCCAGACGGGCCATGGCAATGGCCATAGCGCCCTCGGTAACCGTATCCATAGCCGCCGAAGCAAAAGGAATATTGAGTTTTACATTGCGCGAAAAACGGCTTTCCACGCTGGTTTCAAAAGGCAGAAAATCCGCATACTGAGTCACGAGCGAAACGTCGTCAAAGGTGAGACCTTCAAACTTGTATGCAGCCATGAATTCATCAAGAAACTTGTTCATAATACACTCCGGCAGGATAGATTATTGTTTAATTGTAAAATGTTGCAGTTTAATATAGCACGTTTTACGAAATTTTCAACACCGAAAGCAACAAAACCGCCCCCAAACCCCTCAATTTTTCGCCAAGTGCCCCCACTCACCATACTCTCCCATACTCTCCCATAAAACTACACCGGGGGGGGCTACCCCCCCCCCGCGGCATAAAAAAACCCCGCCGGAGCGGGGTTTTCTGTTTTTGGGTTGTGAAAGCGTATTACGCCAACAGCTCGAAGCTGTAGGCAGCTTTCTTTGTTTCGTCATTAAAACCAGTGGTAACGCTGACACGCAACAGGTTATCATCTCCAGCAGTAATAATGTTCTCGCTGCTGTTAGTAAGGTTATACTCTCTCCAGTTCACGCCGCCATCTTCCGAAATTTCGTATTTGATGCCAGCGGTAGCACTGTTAAGCTTAACCTGGGTAACAGTATCGCCGATTTCATACACATCCCATTCGTTGGCATAGACGCTGCCACTATTGCTTGCTTCCAACTCGCCTTCTTCATCGAGGATGGTCGCACCCTGCCACCAGCCGCCGACCTTGGAGAGGTCAACATCATTGCCTTTGCCGTTATTGACTTTCAGCGTAGCGGTGGCATCTGCATAGAGAGCATCGAGATTGCTGAAATCAACATCAGCAATTTCCACGGTGGATTTGTAACCGATGTTCATGGTATCCCAGGTGGTACCGAAGGTGATATTGACGATCTTGGCATCAACAAAGCTGCCAATACCGACATAGGACCAGTCAGCAGCAGTAATATTTGCTGCGGAGAAGCTGACTCTGGCATCCCAGTTGCCGGCCACGTTCAACGACTGAACACCGGTGATATCGCCGCCAACCTTCAGGCTGGAACCCCAACCGACATAGACATTGTCAATATTGGCAACGTCACCGTCAACATTAACCGAGCTGTAGCTGCCGATGTTCAAGCTGTCGTAGGTGGTACCAAAGGTGATACCAGCCTTGAAGTCGGCATCCACATAGCTGCCGACGTAGAAGTACGCCCAGTCAGCAGCGGTAACTGCACCATTAACGGAGAAGTCTACCATACTGCCCCAGTTGCCGGCCACATTCAGCGACTGAACACCGGTGATATCGCCGGCAACAGTCAAATCGCCGCCCCAACCGGTGGAGATGCTGGCAACATTCTTGATGCTTCCCACGCTGGCCTCAGTCATGTAACCGGTGCCGAAGCTGTTCCAGCCGCCCTTGAGGTCGATATTTCCGGCGGTGAAGCTTTCACCGGCAACATAAATGCCGTTGCCATACATGGTACCATAGATATTACCAACAGTTACCACAGACTTGCCATCGGCATACATGCCGGAGAGACCGTAGATATCCTTGGCGCCGAATTCAGCATCGTAACCGACGCTGATATAGGTACCGGTGCCGAGACATTCATAGGTGCCGGCGGCAGGTTTGACACCATTGACAATATCACCCGTGATGGTCAGGCTGGACATGTAGCCAACATTGATATTGCTGTTGTACAACGGGGCAATAAAGTCGCCGCCGATGGTGGCTTTCTTGTCTTCCACGCCGGAGTAGATACCGAGCGAAGCAACATTCTCAACGTTGCCCGTAACATCCAAATCGCCTTTGTAGTCAACGCTCAAGCTGTTCCAACCGCCCTTGAGGTCCATATCCGCACCGACGGTCATATCAGCATTGTAACCGACATAAATACTCTGTCCATTGTTCTGACCGTTGATATTGTTACGGACATCGAGCGAAGAGTTGGCGCCAACGCTGGCGGAACCCATGGAATCAACGTTACCATTGATAGCCATATCGACGTTGCTGCCAACATAGATTTCGTTGATACCGCCCTTGTCGCTGTCTTTCTGGATCGAACCGAAGGCAACATCCATATTGTTTGTTTTGTCTTCGCTCCAGGCACCGCTGCCGGTAACAATATTGGTATAACCAGCTGCCATTTCGATATTGGAGTTGGCAAGAGCAGTAGTTTCTTCCGCAACATAAATGCTGTTCAAACCGGTTGCCACCGGATCTTTATCCGGAGTGACATCATCATCGGGTTTCACCTTTTTGGAGATGTCGAAACCGCTGCTGGTAGCTGTGATGAGATTGGTAACACCTTCGCCATCGACGTAATAGTACATTTCGCCGAGTTTTTCGACCGCGAAACCATTGATGGTCTTGATCTGAGTGATATCAGCATCGACCTTAATGAATTTGTCGGCATTGGTAATGTTCATGAATGCGCCGGCGGCAACGGTGTTACCGGCCAGAACCGCATCATCCACAGTAAAGGTCACGCCCCACCATTCGCCCTGGATCTTAGCATCGCCCAGATCGTCGGTTTCGGCATCCAGCACAGTACCATCAGCAAGCTGCAGCACGGTGGTGGTACCGTCAGCCAGCTTAATGCTGTTGCCGCTGCCCTTGACCATCAGCACACCATCGACCAATTTACCATTGATCGCGGCATCATCAGCCAACGAAGCATAACCATTGAGCTTGAGAGCAGCATCGCCGGTCAACTTCAGATCACCACCGAGAGTTGCCCACCAATCCAACACCACAGCACCCTTACCGGCAACAGTGGCGTTGACCGTTGACTCGCCGCTGATTGTAATGGTACCGGCGTTTTTGGCAGTGAAATTGTCAATTGTAAACGAACCATTGACAATATTTACAGAACCGCCCTCATGCACCATGAAGCTGGCATAAGGAGCAAGTTCAGCTATCGGCGATACGACATAACTGCCATTGACAGTCAAGGTGCCATAGATATCAGTAAAGACAGCACCGTTAAGCGTTGCACCGGTTTCCACGGTCAACTTACCGGCTTGAGCGTTGCTGATATTGCCATTGCTGAGTTCAAACTGCGAAGCAACAGTCACGTTACCGGCAATTGAAGCACTGCCGTTAGCAACAATGCTCAGGCAATCGACCGTAACCGAGGCATCCTTGGAAACGACCAGAGCACCACCGTCAGCGTAGCTGCCGTTGTAGTATCTATCCATGTGCCAATTGCTGGTACCGCCAACGGTCAGCTGATAATAGCCGCCATTTGTAGCAGTGTAAGTACCATTGATTGTAAGTTTGGCATTGGCGCCGGAAACCCGGGTCAAGTTGCCTTCATACGTTCCATTCATGACAGCATTACCGGCAACCCACACTTCCGCACCACCTTTAGTATAATCGGCAGAATAGATCTTGGAATCAGTGAGAACCGCACCGTTATCAAGTTTGATAGCATTGCCGCTTGCAGCATCAACGATCAACTGCGAAGCGCCCTTGACTGTGAATTCGCCGTTGTTGGTAAGAGAGTCGGCAGAGAAAGTACTGCCGGAAATAGTGATCGAACCGGTATTATCCAAATTCCGGTCGCTCATATCCAGCGTACCGTTGGTCACATTGATAATACCCTGGTTGTCGAAATAGCGGGGAGTCAAGTTGGCGTAATCCGGATCATTGGTGAATTCCAGAGTACCATTATTGATTGTCAAGGTGTTCTTGGCACCGTTGCGGAAAGAAACCGCAGCCGTGGTGATCTTGCCGCCATTGATAATATCAACCGAGCAATCACCGGCGGGTTCCTGCCAATCAACAGAAGTATTGCCGCCACCGAAGTTGAGCTGATTGTGAGCAACCGAAACGATACCTTCGCCGTCTTTGCCGTCCACGATCAGATGACCATGCCAGCCGCCATTGTTGGCACCGACACCGGCGAGTTTGGGCGCATCGCCGAGTTTGCCCAGTTCCATAGTACCGTAAACGGTGATCGTGCCGTGGTTTTCCACGTTGGCGCAATCAGCTTTAAGGATACCACCGGCATTGATGACCAACTGTCCGGGAGTACCATTCATACCCCACAGGTAGAGAGCCTTGTTGCCGTTGTTGGGAGCAATAGCCATGTAAACTTCGCCGTTAATCGTAACAGTTCCGCCCTGATTATTGGCACCGGAAAGTCCGACATTGCCGATAACCTTGACCTTGGAACCTTCAGCAAAAGTAAGGTCGCAGCCCATATTGACAAAACGGTCGATCACGGCGTAACCTTCGCCTTCGGTCTTGACCGTAATGCTCTGGGTCGGACGGAGCATACCGTAAGAAGCGTTTTCGTTACCGGCAGTCAGCACAACTTCGGTCGTGCCTTCGGGCAACACCAACAGATTGCTCCAACCTTTATCGTTAGTACCGTTATCGGTAAATTCAGCAACAGCGTTGAAGCCGTAGTACAGGCCTTCGGCTACTTCGTCACCGACTTCGTAGTTCTGAACGCCTTCGGTATCGGGATCTTTATCGGCAGTTGCCCAAGCGCTGTTGACGTAGAGAATTTTGGTATCGACATTGGCGAGAACCACGTCGCCATCGGCACCATAAGCAACCTGGGTTTCGCCGAGGTTTTTGAATACCAGCTGACCTTCAGCCCATTCCTGACCGGCGCCGGTAATATCCACAACCTTCTTAACACCGTCAAAGCCATTGGCATCAATAGTGATAGTACCAGTACCGGCAATAGAACCAGCAGTGATCAAAGAATCCGCATCCATGGTGATAGTACCCCAGTTATTCAAAGCACTGCTGGTTTTGAAAGTTGATCCACTCTGAATGTCTATCTTTGTTCCGCTGACATCAACATCAGCAGCCCAATCGAAAAGAGCATTATTTTTCAGAGTAATGGTTGAATCCCAAGTTTGGAACTTCTGATTGCCAATATTGACAAACTTACCATTATTATTGTCTTCTGCGGCATACGTACCATCAATGGTCAACTTGAAATCTTCAATACCGCCATAACCGGCAGCGCCACCACCGGTAGTATAGTTTGCATTAACGTAACCATAAACAGTCATGGCTCCGGCTTGCAGATTCAAACGTCCATTGCCACCCCAAGTAGCAAGATTCAAAGTTGCATCGGCATTAACAACAACCTTGGAAGCGGATTCATTGACTGTAACAACAAGGAAACTTGCAGCATCAACAGTACCATCAATCGTTACAACAGCAGGAGTTCCCTTGCCATCACGGACTTCAAAGTTGTAAGTTTTCACGCTGCTTCCGGCATCAATATTGACCTTGCCGCCACGAACGCTGAAAGCATTGGTTGCATTGATGTAACTATTGTCAGTAATATTCAACTCTGAGCCATACTGAACTTCAAGCTGAGCAGAATTATAATCAGTAATACCTTCATTCAGTTTGAAGTTAGAGAAGGTAACATTCTTACCCACAACATTAATCGAATTTGCAACTCTACTGACAACGCTACCGGTTACAAGAGCATTATCTTTCACAGTTGCAGTACCAATCAAGTCCTCAATTGCCAATGTTGTTTTACCAGCGACTTCAAAATCGCCTTCGAATTCAAATTCGGCATTTCCTGCACTGTATTCTTTTGTTACGCCGTTGCAAATTACTTTATATTTATATGAAAAAGCATCGACATCCAGATAAACGGTATCTTTACCAGCCTCAAAAGACACTGTCTTAGTACCTGTTTTTCCATAAGCACTATAAAATTCAACAGTTGCAGTTGCAGCAGCAGACACATCACCATCGCGAACAATTTTCAAACGTCTGTTGGTATCCACAGCACCGGCAGTGAAAGTACCGCCGTTGACGGTTACTGAACCGTTGTTGGTGACAGAGGTTGCAGAGACTGTACCGCCGTCAACAGTAAGTTTGGCATCGGCATCATTCAGGTTGACATTTTCACCTTTGAAAGTACCATTGCCGGTAACTTTCAACTCGGCACTGTTGATATTAAGATTGGAATAGCTGTTGCCGTCAACAACGAAATCAACGCTACCGCCATTGACATTGAATTTGGCACCATCGGAAAGCGTCAAGGCATCATACTCACCCAGATTTTCATTCTGGATGAGGTCGATATTACCGGTGACATTGACAGTCGAACCGGAACCTGAAACAACCATCATGGGAGACTGAAGTTTGAGTTCCAAAGTTCCGTCGATATTTGCAACGGCTCCGTAATAAACACCGAAGTTGGCAGTTTTCAAAGTACCGCCATCCTCAATCGTCAGGGTACCGGCTTTAGCGGTTTCATCAGTGATACCGGCTTTTTCCAGAGTGACAGCGGTAGTATCAACCACACCTCCGTCGGCAATTGTGATGTTACCATTGGAAGCGGCATTGAAATATGCGTTGGTAGTAACCTTACCTTCAACGATGAGGTTGCCGCCGACTTTTTCCTGACCTGCTCCATAGTCAAGGAAATCGACACCGTAGACCGCATCTCCGACAATGAGATAGTTATCTTTGAGTTCAGCACCTTCTTCGACAGTCAAGGTTGATCCGTTGACCACTTTGACCGTGCCGGAAACAGTAGTAATGTCTTTGGTATTTTCATCATCATCAGCCTTGATCGAGGAATTGCCGTTGACAAGGATGTGACCGCCGACATTAGAGTTGATCAGAGAACCTGCCAGATTGATCTCTTTGCCGGTAACCTTTTGAATCTGCAAAACAGAATCGCCGGTAACGGTGAAGTCACATTCGTTGGTGACTGTGCCGGCTTCTACAATACCACCGGCAACTTCAATAGTACCATTGTTGACCAAAGAGAAGTCATTGAAAGTGGTATCTGCAATGAAGTTGGCTCCAACTTTCAGCACACCGCCATTGGAAACTTTGATATCTTTCGCATTGACAGCATTGAAAGAAACAACAGTTTGAGCTCCATTTTTAACTTCAAGAGTACCTTCGTTGTACAGGGCATAGCCTTTTCCGCGGTACTCACCACCGACAGCCAGCAAACCGCCATTGGAAACAGAAACTACACCATTTTCACGGATATAGAACCCGCCGTAATGATTTGTATGAGCACCGGAGAGCCATTTGCCTGCTTGGGATGCAGTTTCAAAACGGGAGTTATCAATAGAGAGTTTATTATAAACATCGACATGTGCTTTTGTACTGACCGCAGCACCATTGACAAGCTGCATATCGCCAGTAGGATAAACTTGAAGATAATTCAGTTTTCCCTGAACTTCTTCAGAAGCAACAAGTTCCTGACTGACCTTCTGATCTTCTTTCAACCCACCGTCGAAAACAGCTGTACCGCGAACCTGAAGGCAGTCCCCGCGAGTTTCGAGCATACTGTCGGCATCAACGGTCAATTTGGAGTCCGAGCCTAAAACGATCTGAGTATCAGCAAAAACGTGAGCACCATTAACAAGAGCCAAATCAGCAGCTTCATCAGACGAGTACCCAACGTAAACATTTTTCGCACTTACGTCATTGCCGTCAAAAGTATTTTTGCCAGAATTTGCCGTGATAATCTTGTATTCCAAATCCGCAGTATAGCTTTCGCCGTTCAGATACAGAGTTTTGTCAGTATTGGTCAACGATTCGTTGACAACACCTTCGGCATCGGTGGTGATCTTCTGCACGGTGCCATCTTCCAATGTATTGGAAATTTCAACATTAGCCGCACCATTGACATCTTCAGCAGTTACACCTTTCAGGTCAGTCGCCGCAAAAGAGTTGAAAACTTGATCAAGAGTAATCTCTTTGCCGTATTCATCCAATTCGCGGGTATCAGCAGGCGATTTGGCAGTAATAAAACTGACATCCGCAGGAATTTCTCCCGCCACAACAACCCCGTCAACAATCAATTTGGCAGTTGTCGGGTTTTCTGTGGCATCTTTGGTATTGGGGGCTTGGGTAAGAATATAGCTGACTTCACGACCTTCTGCATTAGTGCCGGTGATTGTCATAGTACAGCCTTTACCATCTTCACTCTTTGCCAACTCTACGCCCAAAGCGTTTTCATCCATACCAACCAGATAGGTAGCGAAATCGCCATCGACCTTGGAAAGATCCATTTTGAAAGTACAATCGGTGAACAAATAATCCTTCTTACCGGGATTCCCCATAAGTGTCACAGGAGCATTGTCAAATGTACAATTGATAAATTTCCATTGATCCTGATCGCTGTTTCGCCAGAAGTTGAGGTTACCATTGGAGAAAGTGGTGTTTTCAACCACAAGATACCCCTGATTGCCATTCGTTACAGCTTTGTGAGGAGTCCCGAACAAATTACCATCGGAAGAACCATCTTCTGTACCATTATTATAATTCGGCTGACCACCATTAAAGGTACCATCGATCACGCCGGGGCCATTGAAATTACAATCAACAATATTCAGGGTATAACCTCGACCGATACAAAGAATTTCAAAACGCTCACCATTAACAGCAGCCCAATCCGGATTTTCGCCCAAATTATCGCGGGCATCGGAATAATCGAAAGTAATACCGTCAAAAGTAAGATTGCTACTCCACGGAATAGAGCCATTGTAGCGGTCAGTACCCACATTCACTTTGCCGGTGATTTCGGCTTTTGCTGCCCCTTCAGCTTTGACAAAGGCTATATCATTGGTTTCGGCCCAATCCAGTACGACGGCTTCATCGAAAGTACCGTCCAGCTGAATGGTGTAATTTACGCCATCATCACCGGTGCCTGCCGCCTTGATTTTGGCAAGAGCATCGTTGATGGATTCGCATTCAATGCCTGCGCCGTCATTGATCTTCAAGATCACTTTGTTTGTTGTTACAACCATTTTTCTTTACCTCATTTTCAGGTTGGTTTTGTATTTGTTATTGGTTAAATATTGTTGTTTACTTATTGCTCTCTCTCATTACAAAAACAAAAAGAGCCCTGCCCGATCTTTTTTTAAGACCCGGCAAAGTTCTCTTTGTTTCTGTAAATCCGACCATTTTTCCCCTTTTCATAGACGCAAGCCCCCCGCATACTGCAGTTTGCCGGCGACCATCGGGGGTCTTTTTGACACACCCAAGGCACGCTTGGAATAAATCACAAATTTTTCCACCCGGCGCTTCGCACGCGCGTATATACCATATATACACTTGATCACCGTCGTAAATTTACCAGCAACAGTTTCATTCACGCTGTAATCCGCAGCAGCACCAACTTCAAGAGTGATACTATCGCTGGCAACAGGAGTGCCGGCAAGCTCGATAGTCAACCCTTCTGCAAAACCTTTAACTGCCGATACAACAAGTACTTTCGTACTCGAAAGCATGTTTTCAGCAACTGGTTTTCTGTTCACAACCGGAAGCACAGAGATCCCTGTGCTGCATGTCAGCACCTGCTCTGCATTTTTTATGCCGTAAGTAATCATAATAGCTATTGTGAACTCAATAATTAGATCTAACTACTGCAAACATACACCTATTCCGTAATTTTTGCAAGCTTTTTTATAAGAATTTTCACCTTTTTTTTAATTTTTTTGAAAAAATTTGCCAATATACGCAGCCAACCGTTTTTTCAACCGGTTCCGTACACAATAAAACGGGATTTTGAAGATAAAAAAACGGGGCTGTTGCAAAACAGTGAGTTTTGCAACAGCCCCAGAGTAATTTTTTCAGCTCTGTTCCCTCATTTTCCCGATACAGATTATTTTTACCTGCCCTTATTGGGAACTGAGCGTTTTTTTATTTTACTACATTGGCACGCAGCAGCACCGCCGGAGAAGTCCGGGTAAAATCTCCGGCGCTTTCGCGGGCAAAGATTCCGGCGGTCCTATCCAGATCACTCGCCGCCGGTTTGGTGAGCGTAGCGCCCATAAGCATAACAGCCGCCAGCGCAAACAGGATAAAGAACATTGTACGACTGAAAAAAATTCTTTTCACAACAAACCTGCCTTTCCTTTCACCATTTTATTTATCTATTTCCAAATCCCGGGCCATTTCCTGATCGCCACGGTCAAGCTCATGCTCGTTTATCAACTCAAGTTCCTGCTGCCAGCGTTTCCGGTTCCAGATTTCCACGCCGATCTCCACGCCCACAACTACGGCTTCTGCGCCCGGCTCCAGCAGAGTGTTCTGCCGGAACTCGTTGGGCAATGTCAGGCGCCCCTGCGGTGTGATCGAGGCCGAAGCGCTCCACGCTCCAAACCGCCGCAGATCGCGCCGCTTGAGCATACTCATGCCGGCTTTGCGGATATCTTCGTCGCAACGCTTACGCATTTCGGCATACACCTTTTCCGGATATATAGCCAGCGCGCCTTCCGGCAAACAGTAAAAAACCACATCGCCATTACCATCGGCCAGAAAATCCGCTATAAAATGCGGCGGCAATTTAAATCTGCCATTGGCATCAATCAAAATCCGATCCTGTCCGCAAAACGCCAACATGACTATTTACCATTTAAAAACAAAATTTTATTCCAATTTGTTCCAATATAATCCATTTTATTCCAAATTGCAAATATTTTTCCACGTTTTTCGGGAAATTTTGGGAAGATTTGGGAGGGGTTGGGAAATTTTGGGGGGCGTGGCGGGCGTGGAATAGCATGGATAATTGAAACAATGTTCCGGCGATTGAAAAATGCGTTTCTTGTGCTATATTAATATAATGTATTATTAAAACCAGCGATCCATCAATCGCGCAACAGGGATTTTTTATGACAGAAACTCTTGCAACTCTTTTCAGCGAACTTAATCTTTCGCAAGGCACCCTTGATATACTCGCGGCGCGTTCATATACCACCCCCACCCCCATTCAGGCCATGGTCATACCGCAGCTGCTGGCTCAATCCGGCGATATGATCGCCCAGGCGCAAACCGGCACCGGCAAAACCGCCGCGTATGCACTGCCGGTAATCGAACGGCTGCTGCCGGCGGGCAAACAGAAGCATCCGCGCGCAATCGTTCTGGCGCCCACGCGCGAACTCGCCATGCAGATCGCTGACGAAACAGCTCAATTTATCGGCAAGCGCGAACTGAAAGCTGTAACCGTTTACGGCGGTCAGCCCATTGAAATACAGCTGCGCGCACTCAAAGGCGGCGCCGATATTGTAGTGGGCACACCGGGGCGGGTGATCGATTTGATGGAACGCAACGCGCTCAAACTCAAAGATATACAAGTTGCCATCCTCGACGAAGCCGACGAAATGCTCAACATGGGATTTGTTGAAGATATTGAAACGATCCTCTCGCAGACTCCGGAAAAAAAGCAAATGCTGATGTTTTCGGCCACCGTTCCGGCCGAAGCGCGCAAGATCGCCGAACAATTCATGCACAACGCTCAATATATCAAAGCGCCCGCGCCGGAAAAACAATCCATTGAATTTCTGACCGAACAATGGGCGTGCGAAGTCCGGCGCGAGGATAAATTCAATGCCCTCAAACGCATCCTCAATGCCGAAGGTCGTATTTACGGCATGATCTTCTGCCGCACCCGTGCCGACGTGGACGAGCTTACCATGAATTTGCAGAAAAACAAATTCTCCGCCGAAGCCTTGCACGGCGAACTGACTCAAAATCAGCGGACTCGGGTCATTGAACAATTCAAATGCCGCCGTTTTGATATGCTCGTGGCTACCGATGTGGCTGCCCGCGGCATCGATGTAAACGATCTTACGCATGTAATCAACTACGCACTGCCGCTGGAAACAGATATTTACACCCACCGTATCGGGCGTACCGGCCGTGCGGGAAAGAAAGGCGTGGCGATCTCCATTTTTTCGCCATCCGAAGGCAAGCGTTTTGCCGCTATCCGCAAAGCGACCAACAATGCTCTGGAGTTACGCAGTCTGCCCGATGCCAAAGCAATCATTGCCGCCAAGAAAAAGCGCTTCCGCGACGATCTGGAAAAACAGATGAGCAAATCCAATCCGGTTTACTGGCAGATGGCCGAAGAGCTTTCTGAACTCTATGATCCGCTGGCAGTTATGGCTACCTTGCTGGATATGAAGTTTCACAAAGAGCTGCTGCCGGAAAACTATCCGGCTTTAAGCAAAGGCAAACAGGAACGCAAATTCGGCAGTATGCGCGGCACCCACCGCGATCACACGCCGGATAACGAGCGCCGTCCGCGTCGGCGCAGCGAAAAAAATCCGGCCGCGGCCGAGGATGTTCCATCAGAAAACACCGGCAGAAAAGATCGGGATTTCCGCAAAAAAAAGCGTTTTTCTGAAAATGAAAACTCTTCTCCTGAGGCAGCAAAAAACGCCCATACCCGGGAAAGAAAGCCGCATCGCAATGAAAATGCCGAAGAAAAACCGCGGAAAAAGTTGCGCGACTGGGCAATGGATCTGACCGGCAACTCGCAGGATCTGCCCCGTTACAAAAACAAAAAGCGTAAATAAAATCTCTGCTCCGTAAATAACGATTGATTTTTTTGTTTTTCAAAGGTATATTATAAGAAGTTTATTCTGACAGAATTAAGGATTCAGAGCTTGAAAAAATATTTTTTTCCGGGTAAAAACAAGATATGCCGGTTTGCTTTAAAACTCGGCAGCGCGCTTTTTTTACTCTTTTTCATGCTCTTTGCACCGGCGGCCCCGATCATTGCCCAGCTGGGCAGCGCCGCATTCATTTTTCTGGTAATGCTTCTGACCCCCATGAGCCCGGAAGCGCAAATCTCCGCGCCGGAGCCGCCGACCCGCTCGGATGCAGTTTACAGCCAGATAGATGAAAATACGTTGGCGGTTGAAATAGCCATATCGCGCAGTCAACGACAGCAATACTCACCTCAAATCACGTCTGCAGGCCAGAGCGATCTCTTGGAAAAGAGGTTGTTTCTTCAGAAAAAAACTTCATTACCGAAACTTTTCGAGCAAACAATAAAACCTGAAAAATGGCGCTGCTGCTGCCAGCCGGTGCGAGCCGGACCCTTTGTCGGATTGGTTTGATTTTTCTGTAACCAATTAATATAGACAATCTACACAAAGGTAAAATATATGTTTGCAACAACTATGCAAGTCTTTGGCGGACTTGCCATATTCATCTTCGGCATGAAACTTATGAGCGACGGGCTCCATCAGGTTGCCGGAGAAAGAATGCGTTCGATTTTGCGGATGTTTTCAGCCAATCCGCTGGTAGCCGTTGCTTCCGGCGCAGCTGTAACATGCGTTATCCAGTCTTCCAGTGCCAGTACTGTTATGGTGATTGGTTTTGTCAATGCCGGATTGCTTTCGCTGGTTCAGGCCATGGGGCTGATTTTCGGGGCCAATATCGGTACAACCATTACCGCCCAGCTGGTGGCATTTGATATAACCTGGGTAATCATGCCGGCGATCATTGCCGGATTGCTCATGGGATTTGTCAAACGCCGCAGCGTTGCGGATTGGAGCGAAACCATACTCGGATTCGGTTTTCTCTTTCTGGGCATGCAGTTCATGAGCGATGAATTGAAACTCCTGGCCCAAAACGAAGCCTTCATGAATGCTTTTCAAATATTCAAATGCGCGCCGGTAGATGGTTATATTCCGGCAGGGGCATTGCTGGGTGCGATTTTCATCGGGCTTGCCGCAACAATGATAGTCCAGAGTTCTTCGGCGTGTTCCGGTATTGTTATAGCACTGGGAGCCAGCGGTCTGCTCGATCTTTACACCGCAGTTGCGCTGGTCATGGGCTCCAACATCGGCACCACCGTTACCGCCCAGCTTGCAGCTATGACCGCCAACCGCGTGGCTAAACAGGCGGCGCTGGCGCACACATTGTTCAATCTGATCGGGGTGATAATAATAAGCGTTACATTTTTGATCAAATGGGGCAGCGAACCGGCATTTTTCACCTTGATCCGCAAGATGTCGCTCAATGGAGATCTGCCGCGCCAGATTGCCAACGCGCACACGGTATTCAATGTATTTACGACCCTGATACTGCTGCCGTTCATTCCGCTGCTGGCACATGTTTGTGAAAAAGTCATACCGGCAAGCAGCGGCAAGGTCCGTTATCAATATTTGGAACCGCACTTGCTCGATACTCCGCCGATTGCGTTGACCCAGACGGCATACGCCTTGCGCCGGATGCTGCAAAAGGCGTGGAAAATGATCGATTGCGCGCTGAATATTTACAATCGCAACGATGAAAAAAATCAGCTTATGGTAAAACAGCTGGAAAAACGCGAAGCTGATATCGACGAACGTCAGAAGAATATCACCGACTATCTTTCGCTGCTGATGAGCAAAAAGCTGACTAAAAATGAAGCTGGCCAGATACCGCTGCTGCTCCATTGCACCAACGATGTGGAACGTATCGGCGACCATACCGAGATCATTCAGAATATTATCGGCAAACTTCAGGCCGATGATCTCAAATTCAGCATTCAGGCAGAAAAAGAGTACGATCAGCTCCATGATAAGCTTGCTGAAACGGCGGAACTTTCATCCGAAATGCTTACACGCTGCACACCACAGCTGATGAAAAAATCAGTTCAGCTGGAAGCCGAACTGAAGCTCATGCTCGATAAGTTTGAAACCGAACACATCAGCCGTATCAATCGCGGCGACTGCCGTCCGCAGGTAGGCATACTTTATCTGGAACTGCTGGCCGAAATACGGAAGATATCGCGGCATTTGTTCAACATCAATGAGCGTTCGGAAATGTTCTATGAAAACTTTCCGGCGGAATTGAGACAAAAAAAATAAATGAGATAAAAAAATCATGATAACAATATTTTACGGTATTATCGGTTTGGCATTGCTCTACTACGGAGCAGAATTTCTGGTCAAAGGCGGTTCCAGCATTGCATTAAAAATGAAAATATCACCGTTGGTGATCGGTTTGACTCTGGTAGCCTACGCCACCAGTGCGCCGGAACTTGTGGTAAGCGTGGATGCCGCCATCAAAGGCATGGGCGATGTAAGTATCGGCAATGTGGTCGGTTCCAACATCTGCAATATAGCACTTATTCTGGGGCTGTGTGCCATGATCACTCCGCTGAAAGTAAACACAAAGCTACTGAAATTTGATGTTTGGCTGATGATCATTGCCTCTCTTGCACTGCTGGGCTGTTACGTGTTGAACAAGGGAGTGAACCGCTGGCAGGCGACAATTCTGCTGATTGGTTGTTTGAGCTACACTGTCTGGAGCATCTACTCTTCCCGCAAAGAAAAATCCACAGATACAGTGTCCGAAATTCCGCAACAGCCCTGTAATCTCTGGGTGGCAACAGCGCTTACACTCGGCGGAATCGCGGCGTTGATCATCGGAGCCAAAGCATTCGTCCATGCCGCGATCGTGCTGGCACAGGTCTGCGGTGTTTCCGATGCGGTAATCGGCTTGACTGTAGTGGCGGTCGGCACCAGTTTGCCGGAACTGGCAACCAGTGTGGTGGCCGCAATCCGCAAAGAACAGGATATTGCCATCGGTAATGTTATAGGCTCGAACATCTTCAACATTCTTGCCATTCTCGGGATTGCGCCTTTGATCAGTCCGATCCGATCCGCAGGCATAAGCTATGTGGATATGTTTTTAATGCTGGGCTTGAGCATATTGCTTTACCCTTTTATGCGCAGCGGGTTGCAGATCAGCCGCAAAGAAGGCACAGTGCTGTTTGCAGTGTATGTGATCTACACGGCATATCTGATTGTAAAATAAAATACTTTTCAATAAATGGGGCTGCTGCAAAACTCAAAATTTTGCAACAGTCTTTTTTCTATTGTTTCTGCTCAATCTCATAAATAAACATTACTTATTTACCAATATTCAAACTATAAATTGTCTTTTCCTCAAACGCCGGATCCCTAGCGTTCCACTCCGTTCGACCTCGCAGCTTGCTGCCTCGGGTTTGCCGGAATGTATCCGGCAAACTGCCCTCCCATGCGTTCGCGGCTTGCCACGGCGTAATACAATGAAGACGGGCCCTGACCGGGCTTCGCAGCTGCGCCGCGGGTGCTGTTGAACAGCGAGACTATGTCAAAGCAGATTAATAAGGCATATATACTTGTAAAATCCCAAGGTTGTGCTATCTTATAAACAAATCAAATTGGCGTAAGCTTGTTACCCTCGGGAAGCAGAAAAACCCGCTGGGTATTTTGTGTTGTAATAAAACAGCCGGATTTCCGGCCTTTACATCGGGGTTTTTATATGTCAGAAATTCAACTCAATGCACTAAGCGGAATAGAGTGCTTGCGCAAGATATTCGCACAGTTCCGACGCAATGTAAACTATGATGCGCTGCTGACTGATGAATTGCGCGAACGCTGCCGCACCGAAGAAGCAGATGTGCTTATGGAACTTGCTTCGGCAAACGATTTGCGTCCGGAAAAATTCAGCGATCTGCCTGAAATATCCAAAAGTTACAATGGTCCGGCGCTGCTGAAACTCAACAACAACACCTGGATCCTGATCATGCGCACCCAGCAGATAGTCAGGGAAGAAGCCGTGGGCATCTTCGATCCGTCGTGCCGCAAAAGCCTGCTGGTAAAGAAAGAGCAGCTGTTGGAACGCGTCGGAGATACGGTAATAATATTCCGCAATCTGCAGGAAATCGACACGCAGGAACAGAGCGCACTTTTCTGTTTGTGCGCCATCGCCCGTCATCACAATATCTCCATGGACCTGCGCCGGGTGATGCACGATTTTGCCATAGATACGGAAGAACCGCGCCTCTCGCTGCTGCGGGCGATCGCCGACAGCTACGAACTCAAGAGCCGCAAGGTGAAAATGCAGTTCGGCAAGCTCATCAAACTGCATCAGGCCTATCCGGCTATGGGCAGAAAAAACAACGGCAAATATGTGGTGATCTGCGGGGTGCGCCCCACCGAAGACGAAAAGATCGAACTGGTACTGCTCGATCCGGAAAATACCAGTGCCGAATCGCGGTTTACTTTTATGGATGAAGAAACCGCCGCCAGAGAGCTTACCCATGAAGTCATTTTGCTCAAGCGCCGCTATAAACTCACCGATGAAGACCGTCCGTTTTCGCTGGCATGGTTTTTGCCGGAATTTTTCAAACTCCGCGGAGTTTTTGCCCAGATAGCGCTGACTGTGGCCATGATCACGATCCTTTCGCTGATCGTGCCGCTTTTCTTCCAGATCGTAGTGGATAAAGTGCTTATCAATAAATCCTACAACACATTGAATGTGCTGGGCATCGGCATTATTGCCACAGTTATATTCAATGGGTTTCTGGATTATCTGCGCAGTTACTTTCTGTTGTTTGCCACCAATAAGATCGACGTGGCCACAGCAACCAAAACCTTCCGCCATCTGATGCGGCTGCCGGTGGATTTTTTCGAGCGCGTTCCTTCCGGGGTGTTGCTCAAACACATGCAGCAAACCGAAAAGATCCGCGGATTTCTGTCGGGCAACTTGTTCTTTACCTTCCTTGATCTCTGTTCTCTGTGTATCTTTATACCTATGCTGCTGCTTTACACGGTGGAACTTACACTGGTGGTTATCGGATTTTCGGCTCTGATGGCGCTGGTGATCGCCTGTCTGATCAAACCGTTCCAAACCCGTTTGAACGAATTGTATCAGGCCGAAGGGAAACGCCAGAGCATGCTTGTGGAGGCTATCCACGGTGTGCGTACGGTAAAATCGCTGGCACTTGAGCCGGTGGAAGAAAAACATTGGGATGATTCGACCGCTTACGCCGTCAAGAGCTACTTCCGGGTAGGCAAGATTTCCATGACCGCCAAAAGTATAAGCCATGTGCTGGAAATGATGATGACCATCACAGTTATCTGGCTGGGAGCATTGCTGGTTTTTGAACACCAGATAACCGTGGGTGCTTTGATCGCGTTCCAGATGCTGGCCAACCGGGTAACCGGTCCGCTGGTCAAACTGGTGGGTTTGATCCACGAGTATCAGCAGATAGCTTTGTCGGTAAAGATGCTGGGTGTGGTTATGAACACCCCGGTGGAACCTCAGGGCGGCGGTGTACGCAATCCGCTTAAAGGGGCAGTTGATTTTGAACATGTAACATTCCAGTATCGCCCTGACCTGCCGGCAGTAATCAAAGATCTTTCGCTGTCGATCAAACCGGGCATGACTGTGGGTATCGTGGGCCGATCCGGCTCAGGCAAGACCACGATCACCAAACTGCTGCAGGGTTTGTACCCTGTGGTTCAGGGATTGATCAAAATCGACGGCATCGATTTGCGCGAAATCGACAAATCGCACTTGCGCAGTTCCATCGGGGTAGTGCTGCAGGAAAACTACTTTTTCTCCGGCACCGTGCGTGAAAATATCAGTTTGACCAAACGCAATGCTTCTATTGAAGAGATCATCTACGCGGCAAAACTTGCCGGCGCCGATGAGTTTGTACAGAAACTGCCGCGTGGTTACGATACCATGCTCGAAGAAAATGCTTCCAACCTTTCCGGTGGGCAGAAACAGCGTCTGGCTATTGCCAGAGCGCTGCTGAACAATCCGCCGGTGCTGATCTTTGACGAAGCGACCAGCGCCCTTGACCCGGAAAGCGAATTGGTGATCCAGAACAACCTCAAATCTATTGCCCGCGGGCGTACAGTGCTGATTATTTCGCACCGTTTGAGTATTGTTTCCGGCGCCGATCAGATCGTAGTGATCGACAGCGGCAAGATCTCCTCGATGGGAACCCATCAGGAATTGTTGAACCAGCCGGGAACTTACCGCGAGTTCTGGCACCAGCAAATGCGTATTGACCAGAATTGAAAAGGAGCCGGAGAAAAATTATGAAACATAAATTTCCTTTTACATTTGGAGTGTGGAAAAAGTTCCTGAAATTCATGAACTGGGATGCACCTGATATTCCGGCAGAAGCCATCGAATATCAGCCCGATGCGTTGGAAATCGCCAATGAGCGGCTGCCGCTCTGGGCGCGTTACAGCGTGGTATTTGCGTTTATTTTCCTGACCGGAGCCCTGGTCTGGGCAACGCTGGGCAAAGTGGATGTGATCGTAACCGGCAACGGCAAAGTGGTCAGCGACAAGCAGACCATCGTAATGAAACCGCTGGAACTGACCATGATCAAAGAGATCAATGTAAAGTTGGGCGAAGTGGTCAAACCCAACCAGATTTTGATAACCTTTGATCCCACGATCAACATTGCCGAAGCTGAACGGCTGCAGCTGGAACTGGAAACACTTTCAGCAAAGTTTGCCCGACTGCAGGCCGAGTTCAACCACACCGATTACAAAGCCTCCAGCAACAAGCGTTTTCCGCAGCTGCAGGAAGCTATTTTCAAACAGCGCAAAGATTACTACCGCGAACGCTTGAGCTACTTTGATGAAACTCTCAAGCAGATAGATGCTTCGCGCAAAACCCGCGAAGACTCCATGAGTAATCAGCGCAAACGGCTGAAAGAGATCAAAACGCTGGAAGATACTTTCGATGCCATGTATAAACAGAAGGTGACCACCCTCAAAGAATATATTGAACTGAAGCTCTCGCGTATGCAGATGGAAGCAACCATTGATGAGTTGGAAAATGCGCTGCTCGAACTGCAGCACCAGCGAGGCAGCACGTTGTCTTCGCGCAATTCATTCATCGAAGAATGGCGCAACAGCATCTCCGAACAGCTGGTGGAAACCGAGCGTGAACTCTCCGCCAATCAGCGCCAGTACGAAAAACATCAGTTGCGTATAGATTCACTTTATCTGCGCGCTCCCTGTGAAGCGGTGGTGCACGAAATCGCGGCATTTTCCGCCGGCTCGGCAGTGCGCGAAGCTGAAGCATTGATCACGCTGATTCCGTTGGATGGTCATGCGGAATTGGAAGCCGAGATCCGTCCGCAGGATATTGCCAAAGTGCAGATCGGCTCGGAAGTACGGATCAAGCTTTCGGCATATCCGTTCCAGAAATACGACACCTTGAACGGTATCGTGCGCAATATATCCGAAGACACCTTCACCATGCAGGGACGTGCCGATATCGGACAGAGTCCGACCTACTACCGCGCGCGCATCACCCTCAACGGGAAATTGCGTAATCAGCCGGAAAAATTCCGTCTGATCCCGGGTATGGAAGCCACGGCAGAAATCAAAGCGGGTCGCCGCCGGATCATCGAATATCTGATTTATCCATTGATCAAAGCTTTGGATGAAACTGCAAGAGAACCGTAAACCCCAAACCTCAAGCCGCTGTCTTTTCCGAGATGGCGGCTTTTTTCCAGGAGCAAAAATATGTCCAGAGAAACGACTTGCACCAAAAAGCAGGGAACAACACGTATCAGGAAAAACAAACGCAATACAGCACTTCAGGCCGTGATTTTTTTCGTAATCTGCGTAATGGCTGTGCTTTTTCTGACCATTGTCCAGTACCGTCCGGTGAACAGCGTGCCGGCATGGCCGGATGCATCAGAAAGTATTGCCATGGCCAGTTGCGCCGGCAAAATATTTGCGGTTGTAAATCAACAGCGTAAATCGCGTAACGGCAATGAAACAACTTCAATAACTTTCAATTCCGGCGAAGTCAATGCTATGCTGGCGGTGGGGCTGCGCGCCTACGCCAATAAAAAGAAAGAACCCGATCCGCAAATCTATGCCAAGTGGGATAACGGTAAATGTCAAGCGGGATGCTCCATCAAATTTGCTGGTATGTATTTGAATTTTTACGCCCGACTCACGCCATCGATCGACCGGGGAAAACTCTATATACAAGTAACCCAAAGCCGTCTGGGCAAACTGCCGCTGCCGGATAAAGCAGTGGAAAAAGCTTTGAACGAAGAACTGAATGAACACATAGCCAAAGACCGGAAGCTCCGGAATGCGTTGGAAATGATAACCTCGCTGCAATCTGCAGATAACGGCGATTTGCGTATAGAATTTCTGCGCCGGAATTCAAGTAAGATGATCAGATCGCTGCTCTGATGCAACACTTGCGGCAATAAACATTTTGTAAATATTATTTTTCCGTTGCGGAATCAGATTTTCTGACCATTACCGGAAGTTTTTGCGGATGCAATTTTACAAAATTCTGCCAGTTTTTGATTTTATCTGGATTGCCGCTGAGATAAAAAACCAGCTCAAGATCATAACGCTGCAGTTTTTCATTTACATCTTTGTAAGAAACTGTAAGAGATTTGGCACCTTTGAGTTTTTCCCAATCCACCGGCGCATGCTTGTATTCAATGCCAAGTTCAGCGGGTTCATCTGCGGCAGCAAGTTTTTCAAAGTCCGCTACCGGAAACTCAAAACCATTGACAACCAGAGTAACCAGTTTGCCCTGCCGCGGCACATGCTCATTGGCTTTGAAATACACTTTCTCCAACCGGCAATCTTTGGGTGGAGTCAGCACAACTTCAGCCGGATTTTCGCTGGCGATCACCAGCGAGAGGCGCGCTGTGGCCGCGCCCGGCAAAAGCATGAGCACACATAATATTATCAAAGCTGAAATAATGTAGATCCAGCGGCGTCTGGAGCGGAATTGATTGTTATTACTGCTGTAAAGTTCGTTCATCATTCACCTTCTAACGTTACAAATGCCATAGCATAATTTTTTTCGTGTGAAATCGACAAATGGATAGTTTTGCCGCCAAGTTGTTCAAAAGTCTGCAGCGCATTACCGGATAAATGCATGACAGGTCTGCCGCATTCATTGTTGCTGATTTCCAGATCCTCCCACGAACAACCGGCACCGAAACCACACCCCAGCGCCTTGGCCAAAGCCTCTTTGGCAGCCCAGCGTCCGGCATAATGCACAAGCGGATCGCGGAATTTCTCGCAATAAGCGATTTCCGGAGCGCTGAAACAATGAGTTTTAACACTATCCAGCGATTTTGCCAGCCGGGCGATTTCAACTATATCTGTACCGATACCGATGATCATGGATTTGCAAACTTTCAAAATTCAGTTATATTATCAGAGTAATATATACCTTTAAACCAAGAACGCAATTTTTTATGAATACCATATTGCTGAAAAAAAATGATTTTATCGCACCTGACACCGTAAAATTCAGCGATTACCGCCTTGAACACATGCGTAAAGTCCTGAAATCCCAACCTGGCAGTCTCTGCAAAGTCGGTTTGCTCAACGGCCAACTGGGAAAAGGCGAAGTAATCACTATCGGCGACGATTGCGCCGAACTCCGGTTAGAGCTCGACACTCCACCGCCGGCTCCGCTTGATCTGATATTGGTCTGTGCCATGCAGCGGCCGCAAACTTATAAAAAAGTGCTGCATACAGCAATTACCATGGGGGTAAAACACCTTGTATTTTTCGGTTCTTTCAAAGTGGAAAAAAGCTACTGGGACAGTCCGGTGCTGAGCAGTGAAATATTCGAGCGCGAAGCCATAACCGCACTCGAACAATGCTGTGATACAGTTATGCCTGCAGTGGAATATCACAAATATTTCAAAAAGTTTGTCGACGATGAACTCCCCCGCTTGAGTCACAATCGTCATGTATATATAGCCCATCCGGCATGCGGTGAAGCCTTCCCCGACAAACCGCAAACACCGGCATTGCTGCTGATAGGTCCGGAAGGCGGATTCACCGATTACGAAGTAAGCCGTCTGCTCGAAACCGGAGCAAAGGGCGGCACACTCGGCAGCCGGATATTGCGAACCGAAGTGGCGTTGCCCGCATTACTCGGCAAATTTCTCTGAAGAGGTTATCATTCATGCATAAATTTGTTATAAAAAGCGTTGCAGGAACAGGTATTTATGAACTCAACGAAGAGAAAAAAGTTCTTCATATAACTATCCGCAAACTCTGGAAATCAGTTTTTGCACAAGATGTGGATCTGCAGCAGGTCAATGCGGAATTCTGCGAAAGTCTGCCTGAAAAATCCCGTCTTTTTCCGCTGCTATTATCGTGGAGCGCAGCGATACTGGGATTGCTGCTGCTGACTTTCGGTATTTACTTTGTATGGGCTGAAGGCGACGGGGCCCTGCTGAACAAGCTGAAAATTTCGCTGTTGGTGCTGGTGGCCGGTCCGATACCGTTTTTTTACAGCAGTTTCAAGTACATATTTAAAACCCGGCCCCGCGAACAGCTTGGATTTTTTGTATTCTACTATTTCAAAGCAGATACCACCGCGTTTGAAATCCTTTATCAGCTTGAACGCCGCAATCAGGCATATAAACTGGCAAAATTGATTGCAGAATATTGCCGGAACACTCCTGTGCCGGCACAGCTGCAAAAAAATATAAAACAGCGTTTCAACGATATTTTTGCCGAATTGTCTGAAAGTGAACTGGTATTTTATAATTCCGAAGCAGTCAAAATAGGTGCGGTAAGTTACAAAGATCTTTCAGATGAAATCATCCACATAGACCGAAGTCATAAAATAAGAAACTTTTTCTGTACATTTCTGGCATTGCTGCTGTGGCTGCCGGCGTTGGCGCTGATAATCTATGCGGCTGTCGATACCAGAGACTGGATCATTGTCAGCGCCATGTTCATTTGCGCCGTACTCCCCGGAGTGCAGGGAGTGTTTTTCTGGAAGAAGCGTCTGAAAAATGAAAATATCTATTTTATCCAAGACCGTTTTGCGCCCCCATCGGCCTCCGTTAACAACGATGTATATCTGGATGCAGCCGGAGAAAACGAAGCCCAAACCGGAGAGTTTATCAGCGAATTGCAGAAACGCCTGAACGCGGCACGCTCTTGTATGTAAGCAAACCTGACCGTCCGAACTGAAAAAAAGAATATTGAAGTGCAGATCAAACACTCAGGAAGCGACATTTTCATGGACAAATTTACCGTAAAATTATACAAAAAAAGTTACGATTATGAGATTTGTCAATACCCTTATTCCGATACTTGGCCATATCTCAAAATCACTGGATACCATAAGGGGAAATACGCTGATGAAACAACTGTTGATTTGTATGAAATAAATCCGGAATTCAGTGAATTTCAAGCGCCGGAAATATCTCTTGTACGGTTGACCTTATATTGTATCGGAACGGTTTTATTTGTTTTTGTTTTGCTTGTAATGCTTTTGGCGATGTTTTTTGAAAAAAATATAATATCGGCGGCATCTGCTTTGGCCGTACCCATTGGAGTTGTATGGTATTTTGTTTTCTGTATTCTGGAGATAAGAAAAAATAATCTGATTTCAGAATTTGTTTTTGACAATAAAGATTCCGGGGTATTCAGCATTCCATATGAGCGGGGCAAGCGCTTGGAAGCCCTTGAAATTGCTGAAAAAATAGCTGCTCATTGCAATCATGATCTTGTAGAACCCAACGAACATGAAATTATAAGACATCAATTTAACAATGGCCTGGCCGAATTGCGCGATGAAGAAATCGTTTTGTTCAATAAAGATGGCATAAAATGCAATTATTGCGACTATGCTTCAGTCGTGCCGGGAACTCACCACTATGTGGAAAAGCATTATATCCGCAATTTTTTCAGTATTTCTTTTGCTGCATTATTCTGGCTTGGCACCCTGTTACTGATATACAGCATTATCAGAAGCACCAAAGACTGGGTGATGGTATTTGCCTGCGGCATACTTTTTGTGATACCTTTTATTCTTGGATGTATATCTTTATCCAAATATAAAAAATTTCAAAACTATTACTACGCAGGCAACCGTGTTAATGAAAATGAAGATTGGGGTATCTACCTTGAAGTCGGGAAAAACCCCGGCAGCGAAAAAGCATTTATCGACGAACTCAACTCCAGATTACGCAAAGCTTATTCCGACTGTAAATAAAATCTTCTGCCCGGAAATATAAGTGAAGCGTTCCGAAAATGCTTCATGCCGTTTGATACTATTACAACTTATCCGTTATGCCTGTTCGGATCAGTTCTCAAAGAGGTAGCCTGATAGATAGCGTTCTCCGGTATCCGGCAGAATCACCACTATATTTTTATTGGCATACGCCGGATCTTTTGCCAGTTCCAACGCCGCAAAAAGTGCCGCTCCGCCGGAAATACCTATAAGCATACCCTCTTTGCTGGCGGCGCTGCGGGCGGTATCGCGCGCATCTTCGTTGCTTACGGCTATGATTTTATCGATAAGAGCTCTATCCAGTACTTCGGGCACAAAGTTTGCACCGATCCCCTGCAGCTGGTGCGCGCCAGCCCTGCCCTCCGAAAGCAGCGGACTTGCAGCCGGTTCGACTGCCACGATCTCAATATTGGAATTCTGCTTTTTCAAATAACGCCCGGTACCGGTCAGTGTTCCGCCGGTCCCCACTCCGGCAACCAGCACATCAACGCGCCCTTCCAGATCGCGCCAGATCTCCGGACCGGTGGAGTTTTCGTGCGAGGCGGCGTTGGCCGGATTGGAAAACTGCTGCGGCATAAATGCGCCCGGATTTTCCGCCACAAGCTTTTGCGCGGCAGCAACGGCGCCCTGCATACCTTCGGCACCGGGGGTCAGCACCAGTTCGGCGCCATAAGCCGCCAGCAGTTTCCGCCGTTCAACACTCATGGTGTCGGGCATGGTCAGTATAAGTTTATAATTTTTTACCGCTGCGGCGATCGCCAGCCCCACGCCGGTATTACCGCTGGTGGGTTCCACGATCAACGCCCCCGGCTGAAGCATACCGGCCTTTTCGGCCGCCTCGATCATGGCAATCCCCACTCGGTCTTTAGCGCTGCCGCCGGGATTGAAAAACTCGACTTTGGCGAAAACGGCGGCCGCCGTGTTATTGAGTTTATTGACCTTCACCAACGGGGTGTTGCCGATGGTTGCGAGTATGTTTTCTGCAATATTCATAAAATCAGCTCCTGTGTATTTTCTGTTAATATAACAGTTTCATAAACAACTGCAAAAAATAAATGCGTAAAAAGCAAAAAAACTCTGCCCGATAATGGAAAAAAGCAGTTTTGGCGGTATATTAACTATCGTTTGCATAAACCTTATAAACATAATTGAAGGACAGTATATTATGGCAAAATTTGATATTCGCTGGGCACAGCTGGATGTGGCCAGACAGATGGAAACAGTGGAATTTATTGAAAAATTCATAACTCTGCTGGCTGACTCCGGCTATAACGGTTTGCTGCTTTATCTGGAAGACCGCATCAAAACCGCCAGCTACCAGCTGCCGGCAGACAACGAAGCCTACACCATAGAAGAAATCAAACACATTGCAGCCTACGCTGCCGAACGCGGTGTGGAAGTTGTTCCCTGCGTGGCAACCCTCGGCCATGCCGAACGTTTTCTGCGCCACAAGGAACTTGAACACCTTGCCGAATTGCAGGGCGATATGACCGGCCGTTTCGGCGGCACCCGCAAATTGGCATTCTGCGTAACGCATCCTGATTTTTACAGCTTCATCGGTACTTATCTCAAAGAAGTTGCTGAACTCTTCCCGAGCAAATGGTTCCATGTGGGCTTGGATGAATTCTGGGATTTCAACATGTGCCCCCGCTGCAAAGCCGCCATGCCGGATTTGATGTCTGAACAGAAAATGTTTATCAAACACATTATGAAGATCCGCGAAATCATGGCAGAATGTGGCAAACGCATCATGATGTGGAGCGATATGTTCGAGTTTTATCCTGATGTGTTCAAAGATGTTCCCCGCGATGTGGTGATGGTCGACTGGCAGTATCAGCACGACGTGCGCAACTATCAGGGGCATCTGCTCGATGTGGATTGCGAAAACCGTCTTGCCGTCAACGCCGCCAACGGCTTTGAAACTATCGCCGCCCCCGCTGACCGCACGCTCTGGAACTCGCAAAGCTATTTTGAATACGCCAACGGCAAACCCGGTGTACTGGGCGGCTTGCTTACCTGCTGGGAAAAGAGCGATACATTCCTTTACCGCACTTTGCCGGTATTCGTTTCTGCCGGCTTGCAGATGAACGGTATGTCGCCGGATGAAGCATTTGATGCCATGACCGTAAAACTTTTCGGCACCGACGATGCAGTTTTCCGTGCCGCATTGAAGATCGCGCTCAACAGCGGTCTGCTCCGTCACTTTGACGGTGTCAAGGAAGGCGCCATTTGCACTCGTGATTACTACGGTATGAGCATGGCCTCCATGAATGTCTGCAGCGGCTCCATAACCATTCTCAAATCCTGCCGCGACAAGATTACCACCGATCTCGGCAAGATTTGTTTGGATGACCTCCTTGATGCTTTGTGGGAAAAAGAACTTTCCCAACAGGCAAAATTCATAGCGCAGGATATTTTTGACAACGGCTGCACCGCCGACCGCCGTCAGAAGTTTGCCGATTTCCGCAAAGGTTACTCCGATTATTTTGATCACATGATCGACCGCTGGAACACCTATCGCAGCACCATTAAACCCAATGTTTTTGCCGAACGCAAAGCCGGCGTGCTGGATTCCATCGCCAAGCTCGAAGATCGCCTTGCCTCCAACGCATGGGTCAAGATCACCGGCACCCTGCCGGAATTTTTCGGAGTGGAAAGCATTACCGTTGAATACAAAGTCAACGGTGAATGGGTCAAGCTCGCAGGCGGCGTTTACAAGCCCGCCGGCAACGCGATATTCTGCCGTTTTGCAGCCCTGGAAAAAGATATTACCACCCCCATTGAAGAAGTCCGCATAACCGGCTCCGGTCTGGGCGGAGTGGGGATCAACTATGTGGAAATCTTTGCCAACGGCAAACTTTACGAACCCAAAGCCATTCTCAAAGTGGCGGGCAAAGTGAGCGATCCGTGGTATCTGCTGAACAACAATGGTAATTTCGCATGGTTCGGCGGCCAGTCCACCCGTTACGATTACTTTGACCGCAATGCTTCCGATCAGAAAAACTCCGTGGTTCTTGCCATGCAGGAATTTTCTGCCGACGATATCGCCATGGCGCAGAAGTAAGAACTATGAAATATCTTTACAACACCGGCAATAAGGTTTGCGCCCACGCCATAGATGTTGAGATCGAAGGTACAACTGTCGTATCCGTCAAATTTCACGGCGGATGCGACGGCAACCACAAAGGTATTGAACAACTCGTTGCCGGCATGGAAATAAGCGACGTTATCCAACGTCTTGCCGGCATAACTTGCGGCTGCCGCAATACCTCATGCCCCGATCAGCTGGCGTGTGCCCTTTCCGAAGCCGAAAAGCGTGTGAAATAAAAATGAGTATCATAAAGTTTTTTCAGAGTATCAGCCGTTTTCTGGCGGCATACACCTCGCCTGTAATCGTAGGCGTAGCAGCAGTAACCTTTATTTATCCGGATCTTTTCCGCTGGGTAAAAGGCGATATCCAGACTCTGGTGCTGGGCATTATCATGCTTACTATGGGCATGACGCTGACCACCGAAGATTTCAAGATCCTCGCCAGGCGGCCGTTTGATATTTTTATCGGTGCAGTCGCCCAGTATACGCTTATGCCGCTTATTGCGTTTGCCATGGTAAAAATAATGAATCTGCCGCCGGGAATCGCTGCGGGGCTGCTGCTGGTGGGCTGCTGCCCCGGCGGGGTTTCCAGCAACATCATTACCTTTTTGAGCCGGGGTGATGTGGCTTTTTCGGTAGGCATGACTACTGCTTCGACCTTACTGGCACCGGTAATGACACCGCTACTGATGCTTTATCTGGCAGGCGATAAAATCGAAATCAATGCCATTGGCATGTTCAAAAGTATATTGATCGTAACGATTCTGCCGGTAGCGGTGGGTTTTATCGGCAACTATCTCTGGGGCAGAAAAAATGCCTATCAGGAGTTCTGCAAGACCATGCCGGGAGTTTCGGTGATCGCTTTTGCCTGCATTGTAGGCGGAGTTATAACTTTCAACGGCAAACATTTTTTCAGCTCCGGATTGCTGATCTTTGCAGCAATTTTCCTGCATAACGCCATCGGTTATCTGGCCGGATACGGTGTGGGGATTCTTACCCGGATGAGCAAAGCACAAAAACGCACGATCTCCATTGAAGTGGGTATGCAGAATGCAGGCCTTGCCACCAATCTGGCAACGGTGCATTTTGCCGGCACGCCGGAAGCGGCGCTGGCTTCGGCTGTAAGCTGCGTATGGCACAGTATATCGGGTACATTTCTGGCGGGAATATTCCGCCTGATCGATAAATGCGCCGAAAAGAAGCAAAAGTAATTATTGCGGCAAAATATCCCATATACCGTGATGTTTTTACAAAATATCACGGTATTTTTTATTGCACTGCAAACTGTATTTTTTAGGTAAGACATCAAATTTTTTCCGGAACTTCAACCCAAAGTAATTTGCTGAATTAAAACCGCATAAACGGGCAATCTCTGTAATCTGCAGATTACTTTCAGCCAGCAGCAGACACGCCTTTTCCAGCCGCAGATCCAGCAGCACTTCCGTCAATGGTCTGCCGAAGTGTTCACGTACCAGATGACACGTCCGCGATGGCGAAAGCGAAAGGTGATACGCCAACTTCTGCAGCGTTATCTTTTCCTGATAATGTTTATCCAGAAAGCTCATCACTTCGCCCCGGAATCCTGCTTTGACAGCCTGTCCGGCAGCAATATGTTCCATTTCTGCAGTTATGCCTTCCGCCAGTACCGGCAGCAGTTTTAAGAGAGAAATCAAATCATTTTTCGGCAGCGGCCGACGCCAGATTCCGGCAAACAATACCCCCGTTAAAATATCATTACGGAATACCGGAGCCACAATCTCCACATACCCTTTGCGGCAGCGCCACAATCTTACACGTGGACGGTGCATTATAAGTTCATTACGCAGTTTTACTACACAGTGCTTGACACAGCTGGCAACTTCGCTGTCGGGACAGAAATCCTGATTACGGAAGTGCAAGTTCAAATATTTACGCTGACATTTAACAACTTTGGTATGAAAAAAACGGTACCGCACATCATGGTATACCAGACGGCAGTTGAATTTTTCTTCCAGAATTGCAAATATCTCACTAAAATCCATAGTGGATTACTATAATACCGGATTTTCACTTTGCAAATATTTTTCAGCAACATAATATAATTTTTCAGCAATACAGTGTTTGAATTTTTATTTCAGAGCAGTATTTTGTATACAGAAATTCACAATTTATTACCAAAGGAGATAATAATTATGCAGGCCTATCAGATCCGGGCGGTACAGCTTGATTTAAACCGTCAGAAAGAGACTATGGAATTCATCCGTTTCTATATTGATTTTCTGGCGGAAAACGGCTATAATACACTGGTGCTTTATATGGCGTGGCGGGTAAAAATCAAATCGCACCCATACCCGGACGAAAAGGATGCTTATACCGCTGATGAACTCCGCGAGATCGTAAAGTACGCTTTTGAGCGGGGCATAAAAGTGATCCCCACGACCAATCTGACTTTCGTCAACAGCCTTACCCGCTACGAAGAACTCTCGGATTTACTGGAAGACGGAACCCGTTTCTGGGGAAGCAAGCGGGGTAATTTCTGTTTATCCAATCCCAAGATTTACGAATTTATCGAAAATTACCTGACTGAACTCTCTGAAATCATACCATCGGAGTATTTCCATATCGGCGGCGATGAGTGCTGGGATCTCGGTTACTGCGAAAAATGTACTGCCGGCGGCATGGACTATGCCAAAGAGGCTGCCATGTATAAAGAATTCATCCTGAAATGCCGCGATGTAGTCGTCGGCAAACTCAAACGCCGGATGATTATGTGGGATGATATGTTCGACTACTACTTCCACATTCTGCCCGATATGCCCCGCGATATAATCATGGCGCATTGGCAGTATCAACCGGATGTCTACCGATCGACCGGGCACTTTGGCAACCGCGAACGGAAAAATATGCTTGAAATCTACGATAAACTGGGTTTTGAATATCTGCTTGCTCCGGCAACTTATCTTACCAGCAACGGCAGAACTTTTTCCGAATATGCTTCACTGCGCAAAAATATTGCCGGGGGAATCATGACTACCTGGTGTTCTCACCACCGTTTTATGTATAAAGCATTGCCGGTGATCGCTTCGATTGGTCGTTTCTGGGCAGGAAAAGGTACGGAAGAAGAGTGTTTTAAAGCATTTATGCGCGATTACTTCAATACCGGCGACCCGATGCTGATTCAGGCGGTGCGCTGTTTCTGCGAAAACAATACCTCACGCTTTACAAATTTTACTGCCATGAATACAACCAACTGCGGCTTCAACGGTTTGGACTATGGCGGCAATTCGCGCCGGCAGCTGGAGTTGGTCATATTAAAGGAAAAACTCACCGGCATAACCAATGAAACCGGCAAACGCATTGCTGAAGAGCTGATTCTGATGCTGGAATTGGAATGTTCAATATTCGATCTGAAAAAGCTTATCCGGGGAATTACGGATAAAACAACCTCCCCGCAGCAGATCAGCGATGCATTGGACCAAGTTCAGAGCAAGGCCGATAATTATTCGACTAAATGGAATCTCTGGCGTCCCGGCATTGAGCCCAACACCATTGAATCGTATCTGAACAACTTTGTAAAAAAGGCCCGTTTGCATTGCGAAAAACTTTTCTGCGGCAATTATTTGAAAATACTCTTTGCTTCGGTAAATCAATACGGAGCCGAAATGCTGGATATTGCGCTGGTCAAAGATGGTCAAAAAATCCCGGTGGCACATGGTTCTTTCCGCGGCAGCAGCAGCTGTTATGAGCAGATACTGCCGCTGGATGAAGCTGTTGATGCCGAACAAATCGTTATCGATGCACAAGGTTACGGTGGTCAGGGTATAGCTTATGTGGAGCTGAATCTGGGCGATCGGCGGTTCGTACCGGCTGCCGCCACCGGCAAAGGCATGGTCAGCAATCCGGAGTTTGTACTCAAAGATGACTGCACATACGCTTTCCTCGGTTCGCAGGATTCCATGTACTCATGGAAAGACCGCGCAGCAGCCGCCGAAGTACACACACTCGCAATAACGCTTCAGCCGGCAGCGGAGCTCTGACTCACCAAATAAAACATTCGCCGTTCCCGCTCTGCCCGGTCAGCATCGGGAACAAAAAAATACCGCCAGTTTCAACAACCGGCGGTATTTTATTTAAGACTTCAATCAGTCAAACGCAATTACTTGCCAAGCAGCGAAGCACTGGCTTCATCAAGGAAAGTAACGCAATGCGGATGATTCTGCAGAATAGAAGCCGGGCAGGTATTGGTGACCGGGCCTTCGATCATGCCTTTGATAGCCTGAGCTTTGCGTTCGTCGGGCACAACGTTGACGATCACTTTGCTCTTGCAGATCTGCGGCACGCTCATGCTGAAAGCGTGGGTGGGAACAGCGTCGAAGGTGGGGAACCAGCCTTCGCCCAGCTGCTGATTGCGGCAGGCATCATCCAGTTTCACCACGAGGAACGCTTCGTCGGTTTCAAAGTCAGCCGGCGGGTCATTGAACGCAATGTGGCCATTTTCACCAACGCCGATAAAAGCAATATCGACCGGGTGATCGGCCAGAACTTTCTTCATCTTGGCGCAGAAAGCGGCAGGATCGTCGGTATCGCCTTCAACGAAGTAGACTTCAGCCAGCTTGCAGGGCAGCTTGTCGATGAAGTTTTCACGCAAGTTCAAACGGAAACCAGCCTTGTGGCCCTGGGGCAGACCGATGTATTCATCCAAATGGAACAGAGTGACTTTGCTCCAATCGATACCCGGTTCCTGAACCAGGAAGCTCATCATTTCAAACTGGCTCGGAGCGGTAGCGGCAATCATGTTGACCGCACCCTTTTCTGCCAATACTTTACGCAATACCTCGGCACCGTAAGCGGCAGCCGCCTTGCTCATTTCGGTCTTGTTCTTCAGAACTTTGACTTCCATTTTTTCACCCTCTTGTTTTGTGTGAACAAATATTTTTGAACAATAATGCTGACCCGTTTCAGCGGGATCAAATCATACTTGATTAAATATACATCAAAAGCTGTTTATTACAAGTAAATAAGTTTAAAAAAGCGTTTTTTATTTTGTATTCCATCTGTATTTATTCGATCTTCTCAATATTTACACTGCGAAACTCTTTAAGCATTTTCACCAGCCATGCATCATCATTGCGGGCGTGTTCCAGAAGCTGCATTTTAACTCTTATGCGGTCATGTTTGCCATCTTCACACGCGGCAACCACACAATTTATCACTTTACAGCTGTTTTCGTTGAGCGCATCGGTTATTTTCACCAGATCCGAATGATGACGGGTGGTAAAAACAAGCTGGGTATTTTTAGTATGAAACCGCTGAAACATCACCTGAAAAAGCTCCAGGCCGATCAATGTAAATACGGTCGTAACGATACCGATTACGTAAAGACCGCCGCCGATCGCCATACCGATACCGGCAGCTACCCACAATCCGGCCGCTGTCGTAAGCCCGCGCACAAACTGTTTCTGCATCATGATCGTACCGGCACCGATAAAACCGATCCCGCTGACGATCTGCGCGGCAACCCGGCTGGCATCCGCCATATTGTCACCAAATCCGTATTGAGACACTATCATGATAAGCGAACTGCCCAGCGCCACCAGAAAGTGTGTACGCATCCCGGCTTCCTTGGCCCGGTATTCGCGTTCCAGCCCGATCAGCGTGCCCAACATACCGGCAACGCCCAGCCGCAGAATCATTATCCACATAATTTCACTGCTCATAGCCAACCTCTTATTGTATTGTGATTTCCTGATTTACAACAGTACCCGAAAAAGCTTTGTCAGATTTTCAGGTATTTTGAATACGTTCGATAAACTTGAGGGTCAGATGCTCCGTTATTCGCATGGTCCACTTGAGCGCTTCAAACAGACCCAATACCGGATCTATACCCTGATTGGCGCTTTGAAAATCCACATATGCTCCGCCCAATCTGGCAGCAATAGGTTCATTTTTAAGAAAGTTCATCAGCCGGTCATCCACATAAAGCGATACGCGCGAACTGAAAAGGCCTTCCACATGCATATCCTGCGATTGATTGTTCATAAAATTGAATGCCATATCGGCGCCTTTGCCCACGGCAAAATTGAACATATTGGAAATTTCGTCGGCATCCAGTTCCATACGATTGACTGTCTGCAAATGATCTTTGAACGCTTTGAACATGTTTACAAAAAGCGGTTTTTCCAATTCAGCCAGCTCCGGAGCAGAACGCAACGGTTCATCTTCCAGAAAATAACCGAATTCCCGCGCGGCTGCAATCATTGCCTGCGCAACTTTTATTGAAGCATTATCCATAAAATCCAACTCCTGTTGATTATTTGCCTGCAACCCGTATAAAATTACTGTTTCACCCACACTACCGGCTCTTTATTTCCGGCTGCCAGCAGTTCATTAGCTTTCCGGAAGATGTTGCTGCCGAAAAAACCACGGTATGCCGATAATGGCGACGGGTGCGCACAAGTCAGTACATGATGACGTTTTTCGTCGATAAGCTTGCGTTTTTTCTGTGCCGGATTCCCCCACAATATAAAGACCACTCCGGCAGGAGCGTGTTCATTTACCGCTTTTATCACTTCATCAGTAAAAGCCTCCCACCCCAGATTGGCATGCGAATTGGCCTGATGCGCCCTGACGGTCAAAACAGTATTCAAAAGCAGCACGCCCTGCTCTGCCCAGGCGGAGAGATCACCGCTTTCCGGAACAAAAACAAGGTCGTACTCTTCAGCAAGTTCCTTATATATATTCCGCAGACTCGGCGGCAGTTTCACCCCGTCTGGCACCGAAAAAGCCAATCCGTGCGCCTGACCGTTATCATGATAAGGATCCTGCCCCAATATCACAGCTTTCACCGCTTTGAGATCGGTAAGTTTCAATGCACGGAATACATCGCTTTCGGCGGGAAAAATCGTTTGTGTTTCCCGCTCAAAAGCGATTTTTTCGGATAACTTCTGATAATCAGCTCCGGATATATACTCTTCCAGAGCCGACTGCCAGCTGCCGGGTAATGTCAGCAATTCAATCTCCCGCCGGCCTTGATGATCCTGATATCTTCTTCAGAAAGCTGATGCTTGAATTCAAGCGTAAATTCGCTGCCGTCAGCCTTGATGAGCTTACCGGTCACCGGAGCACCGACCGCCAGCTGAGCGGGGGCATTTTCGATCTTGATCGTATCGCCTTCAGCGATCTTTTCGTAATCTTCGCCATTGGCAAACAGCAGCGGCACGATACCGAAATTCACCAGATTTGCCCGGTGGATACGTTCGATCGCCAGCGCTGCCACCACTTTGATCCCCAGATACATCGGGCAGATGGCGGCATGTTCGCGGCTGGAGCCCTGACCATAGCTGTCGCGGCCGATGATCACGCCATGCAAACCGGCATCGCGCACAGCCGAGGCGCGTTCGGCAAACGAGGGCTTGCCGGCTTCGGTAAAGCATTCAAAAACTACCTTGCTGTATGCCGGAATATTGCTGCGGAGCTTGAGGTGCACACCGGCAGGCATGATATGGTCGGTGGTGATCTTGTCGCCGACCTTGATGACCACGCGGCCATCGATAGTTTCGGGCAGCTTGTCGTTCAGCGGCGGCTGGCCGATGGTCGGCTTGCGGATGATCTCCACATTTTTACCGTCAGCCGGGGGCAGCTGGATCATGTTGTCGTTGATAAGAAATTCTTTAACATCCGCGATTTCCGGATAAGCTATATCCAGCGTTCTCGGATCAGTAAAGCATCCGGTCAGCGCCACCGCCACTGCGGTTTCGGGGCTCACAAGGTACGCCTGATCGCCCTTGGTGCCGGTACGGCCGGCAAAGTTGCGGTTGAATGTACGCACCGACACAGTATCCTGTGCGGGGCTCTGGCCCTGCCCGATGCAAGGACCGCAGCCGGTTTCCAATATACGCGCTCCGGCGGCAATAAGATCGGCCAGCATGCCATTGCGCGAAAGCATTTCCAGCACCTGGCGGCTGCCGGGAGCAATAGCAAAAGTCACATCGCTGTGCACCCGTCTGCCCTTGAGCGCAGTGGCCACCATGGCAAGGTCGCGGTAGCTGCTGTTGGTACAGCTGCCGACGATCACCTGCCCGACTTTGATACCGGCAAGTTCGCGGATGGTTTTGATATTATCGGGGCTGGAGGGGCAAGCTGCCATGGGTTCAAGTTCATCCAGCGCTATTTCAATTACCTGATCGTATTCAGCATCGGCATCGGCGGCCAACGGAGCGAAGAGTTCTTCGCGCTTCTGCGCCTTGAGAAATTCGCGAGTGCGTTCGTCGGAAGGAAATACCGAAGTTGTCACTCCAAGTTCCGCACCCATATTGGTGATCGTTGCACGCTGGGGCACACTCAATGTAGCCACGCCGGGACCGAAATATTCAGCCATTGATCCGACATTGCCTTTGGTCGTAAGAATGCTCAAAACTTTGAGGATCACATCCTTGGCCGCACACCACGGCTTAAGTTCGCCGGTAAGTTTGATACCCACAACTTTAGGATAAGGCATATTGAACGGCTGACCGGCCATAGCCAGTGCCACATCAAGGCCGCCGGCACCGATGGCCATCATGCCGATACCGCCGCCGGTGGGGGTGTGACTGTCAGAACCGAGCAGCGTTTTACCCGGCACACCAAAACGCTCCAGATGCACCTGGTGGCAGATACCGTTGCCGGGAGGCGAAAAACGCACGCCTTTAGCCGCTGCCACACTCTGCAGATAGAGGTGGTCATTGCGGTTTTCGGGGCCGCTCTGAAGCATATTGTGGTCCACATACGAAACGGAAAGCTCGGTTTTGACTTTATCGGTCTTCATTGCTTCCAGTTCCAGATACGCCATGGTGCCGGTGGCATCCTGCGTAAGAGTCTGATCTATACGGACCGCCACGGGCTGACCGGGGATCTTGGCCCCGGCAACGTAATGAGCATCGATAATTTTCTGAACAACAGTTCCTTTTGCCATGATATACAACCTTTCGATTTATTGAATCTGTTTATTAAAACGAATTTTCTTCTGTCGGAAATTTGGCCGACTTCACGTCACTGACATAATCGCTGTAGGCCTTGAGCATGATCTCACGCAAATTGCAGTAACGCTTGGCGTGCCTGGGGACAAAGCGGTCAAACAATCCCAGCAGATCGTTACAAACCTGCACCTGACCGTCACAGCCATTCCCCGCACCGATACCGATGGTGGGGATACTCACCTGCCGGGTGATATTTTCTGCCACGCTTGCGGGAATACACTCCAGCACCACGGCAAAAGCACCGGCAGCTTCAAAAGCTTTCACTTCATTGAGCAGCCGCTCGGCCTCGTCTTCAGTTTTACCGGCAATACGATAGCCCCCGGCAGTAGCAATATGCTGCGGCATGAGCCCTACATGCGCCATAACAGGTATACCGGTTTTGACCAGTTTTTCCACCAGAGGAACAATCTCGCTGCCGCCTTCGAGCTTAACCGCATTACAACCGGCTTCTTTGATATATCTGCCGGCATTACGCACTGCTTCGTTCATATCCAGCTGATAACTCAAAAAAGGCATATCGCCAACCACAAACGCCCCGGGAGCTCCCCGGCGGACAGCAGCGGCATGATGCAGTGATTCATCAAGAGTCAGCGGCAGAGTATTTTCGTACCCCAATGCGGTCATCGCCAGCGAATCGCCCACCAGCAGAATTTCCACTCCGGCAGCGGCGGCAATATCCGCACCCGGAGCGTCGTAGGCGGTCACCATGACGATCTTTTCGTTATTGGCTTTCATCTTGCGGAAACTCGCCACAGTAAGTTTGCGTTTTTCCATAAAAAAGCTCCTCCAGAGATTTTATCTTGAAAAATTATTGAAAACACTTGCAATAATCTTTAATATGGTCTATCTTTATGACAGACTTTTACATCAATTATATATAATATAACACATTTTTGCGTTTCCGAAAGTATTATTTATGAGAAAAGACAAAAAGAAACGTCTGCAGCGGCTCGCTGACCGCCGCAATGAACGCAAATTGCAGCGCAATCAGTTGATTTCTGAAAATATCGGAGAGCTTTTCGCCGGTATCATTTCCATAAATCCCAATGGGTTCGGATTTGTAAAAGTCGAATCAGATGACGAAAACACCCCCACCAGAGATTGGTTCGTACCGGCCAAATACCTTGCCGGTGCCATGCATGGCGATAAAGTGCGCATTGCCCTGCTGCCGCCGGATAAACGTTTTCAGAACGATAAAAAAGATTCACAGGCAGCTCAAGTCGTAGAAATCATCCATCGCGCCCGGCAGACCATTGTAGGCGTAATGATCTCTCATGACCGGGTACGGCCGCTGGATAAAAGACTGGTGGCCGATATACTGGTCAGCGGCAATCTGCACGGCGCCAGAAAAGGCGACTGGGTGGAGATCCGCCCGGATTACAACGGCGAACTCATCCCCCGCAAGCGTGTAACGCGCAAAAGCATGAGCCGCCGGATCGCCGGCATCACCGCCAGCGTAGTGCGTAAACTCGGTCAGGCAGGAGTTATTCAGGCCGATCTGGATGCTGTTTGTGCCGAATATAATCTGCCGCCATTGTACACGCTGGAAGAAGAAGCACAAGCCGCTGCCATCGTGCCGCGCGAAATCGACCGCGCGGATCTGCGCGACCGTTACACACTTACCATCGATCCATTTGATGCCAAAGATTACGACGATGCCGTAAGCCTTGCTCCCGGTCAGACCAACGATACCGTAGAGCTTGGCGTGCATATAGCCGAAGTGGCGGCATGGATCGAACCCGGTTCATATTTTGATAAAAAGGCCGGTGCGCGCGGCTTTACGGCGTATCTGCCCGGCAGAACAATAAATATGCTGCCCAAAGGGTTGACTAAAAATATCAGTATGACCGAAGGCGTGGATGCCCCCGCTCACACCATATTGTTTGAAGTGGAAAAATCCACCGGCAGGATCCTTTCCGGCAAACGCATGCACAGTTTGATCCATGTGGATAAACGCCTGGATTACGATACAGTGCAAAAGTTTTATGACACCGGAAAATCGCCCGACACCTGGAGCGATCAACTCCGTCAGGCCCTGCTTAAAATACTGGATATAACCACAAAAATGCGCCGTAACCGGCAAGCTGAAGAACAGTTTCTCGATATGGAAATACCCGAAATCCGGGTCATCTGCGATGAAACGAATAACAAAATACTTGGCTTGGAAAACCATTTGCAGCGTCCTTCCGAAGAACTGGTTGAAGAGTGCATGCTCGCCGCCAACAGCTTTGTTGCTGCAGAACTTCTGACCAAACACATTCCCGGATTGTACCGCATCCACCCGGAGCCGGAACCGGAAAAGCTCGAAGAATTCGCCGCATTATCCGAAGGCAGTTTCAACATTCCCGCCGGCGACCTCTCCAGTCGGCAGGCGTGCAGAAATTACTTGAAAAACCTGCCGGACACTCCGGCAAAAGCAGCACTTTTGAACGCGTTTCTGCGTTCGCTGCCGCGGGCAAGTTATCAGGAGGAAAATGCGCTGCATTACGGTTTGGGCAAAACGCTTTACAGCCATTTCACCAGCCCCATACGTCGTTATTCTGACTTGCTTATCCACCAGCAATTGTGGGCGGCTGATACCCACCACGCCTTGAAAAGCAACAAAACCATGCACAGCTGGGGCGAAACGCTTTCGGAGCTGGAAAATAATAACGACGAAGCCTACTATGCTGCCAGTACCCGCATGAAGATCCGTTATCTGGAAGAAATGCTCCTCGGCGGCAGAGAAAATCTCTTCAGTGCCATGATCACCAAAGTAACCACCGCTGGTGCGGTAGTGGAAATCACCGAACTGGGGCTGCAGGGCTTTGTGAATGCCAGCGATCTTCCCGGCGGCTTCCGCAGCGAAGAGAAAGCCTTGCGGGAGTGTCATGCCGGCAAAATTCTTACCGTAGCATTAGACGATATAGACTATGTGAAAGCGGCAGCAACCTTCCGTGCAATCAATGTGATCCCGGAAAAAGTGCGTAAAAAATAAGCTGTGCCGGCTAAATGGAAAACTTTTTATCAAACAAAATTAAAGCTGATGTTATCCAAAGAAATAGTTTTTTGGCTTCTGCAGTTTTATAAGATATCGGTGAAAAAATTTTGCAAAGCATATTTTTCAAGCTTGAAAAATATTTTTTACGGTGTACTTTAAAACAGTTTTGAACTTTTCGTTTTCAACGTTAAACTCAAAAGAAAGTATTTCAATATGGCTAACATCCAGCAATTGCTTAACGAGGAGATCCGTCGTCTTGCCCGTAAAGAAGTTATCGTAATAGAAAAAGAGCTTAAGGCACAGCTTGTGGAACTGCGTAAAACGGTTTCCGACCTGAAAAGCCGTATCAAATCGCTGGAAAAAAATCTTTCAACTCCTGTTGAAACAGTAGAAAATATTGCAAAAGAATCTGTTGAGGAAGCCAATAAATCAGTACGCGTAACTGCCGCCCGCATCATTCAATGGCGCACAAAACTGGGCTTGAAACGCGCTCAATATGCCCGTCTGCTTGGGGTTTCCGCCCTGTCGGTAGCTAACTGGGAAGCCGGAAAAACCACCCCGCGCGAAGCTCAAAAACGCCTGATCGCCGAACTGCGTGATCTGGGTAAACGCGATCTGGAAAAATTGTGCCAAGCCAAGGGTGTGAAAATCCGCAAAAATCAGGCGTAAAAAAACGACCGCTGTCCGCATATCTTTATCCATAATGGAGAGCTAAAGCAATAAAAAAAGGTGCTGTTGCCAAATTAAACCCGACAGCACCTTTTTATTATATTGCTTTAGTGTAAAAAAACTACCGGCTGAGCCGGTATGTTGCCGAAATAGCTTTAGCTTCAAGATGACGAAGTCATCAATCAAATGCGGATGCATTTGATGACATAAAACAATGTTGTTTGCAACTATGAGTTCG
>JAZTWG010000061.1:0-87272 GCA_045635745.1 Victivallaceae bacterium | reverse complement strand
CTTTGAAGCGGCTTGCAAAAGAACAAGCACCGTAAACCCCGGCCGGTTACCCTCTGGGTAGCCGCCCGGAATTTCCAGCGCTTGCCGTATTTGCAAACCATCTCCGATCTTGCACTGTTTCTTTACCAGTTTCGCCCGAGGCTGCTGTTTGTTAGCACTGTTTTTTTATTTTGTCTTTGAAGCGGCTTGCAAAAGAACAAGCACCGTAAACCCCGGCCGGTTACCCTCTGGGTAGCCGCCCGGAATTTCCAGCACTTGCCGTATTTGCAAACCATCTCCGATCTTGTACTGTTTCTTTACCAGTTGCGCCCGAGTTTGTGTTACCTTGCGTTGTTTTTAATTTTATCTTTGAAGCGGCTTGCAAAAGAACTTGCCGTATTTGCAAACCATCTCCGATCTTGCACTGTTTCTTTACCAGTTGCGCCCGAGGCTGCTGTTTGTTAGCACTGTTTTTTATTCTATCCGCGAAGCGGCTTGCAAAAGAACAAGCCGTATTTGCAAACCATCTCCGATTTTGTACTGTTTCTTTACCAGTTCCGCCCCGTGCAGCTGTTTGTTGGCATTGTTTTTCATTTAATCTTTGGAAGCGGCTTGCAAAAGAACAAATGCCGTAACTCCCGGATGGTTGCTTTCTGGTTATTCTGCCGGTATTTTGCGCCATCCAACTGGCGGCCAGGTGTTAAATCGATAAAAAAACACTTGAATACTTGAATTTCTGTTTTATCGTGCTATCTTATTCCTTTTGCGAGATGAAAAATTATTTTATATAATATATATAACATAACAGGAGAGTGTTTTATGAGTGCAGATGTCTTGATCGGAACTCAATGGGGCGACGAGGGCAAAGGTAAACTTATCGACGTTTTGACCCGCGATGTGGATTGCGTTGTGCGTTTTCAGGGCGGCAGCAATGCCGGTCATACGGTGGAAATCGGCAGCGAAAAATATGTGCTGCATCTGGTGCCGTCGGGCATTTTCCGCAAAGATGTTACTTGCATCATCGGCAACGGTGTGGTGGTCGACCCCATCGGTCTGATGGAAGAAATGACCGCTCTCACTGAACGTGGTTTGAATGTCAAACAGATCAAACTTTCTGACCAGGCCCAGCTGATTTTTGCTTATCACAAGCGCGCCGATGCCATGAAAGAAGCTGCCGCCGCCAAAGTCGGCAAAAAGATCGGCACCACCGGACGCGGTATCGGTCCGGCTTACTGCGACCGCGCTGCCCGCACCGGTCTGCGCGCCGGCATTCTGGCCAAACCCGAAGCATTGAAAAATGCCTTCTACACCAACTGCGAACGCTACAACAAAGAATTTGTTGCCGCGGGTATGGAAGCATTGGATATCGACGAAGAATACGCCAAACTGGCGGTCGCAGCCGAATATCTGGCCGAATTTGTCTGCGATACGGTTGTGGAAGTCAATAAACTCCTGAAAGCCGGCAAAAAAGTTCTGTGCGAAGGCGCCCAGGGCACGCTGCTCGACGTTGATCATGGTACCTACCCCTATGTTACCAGCAGCAGCACCGTTTCCGGCGGTGCCTGTACCGGTGCGGGTATTGCACCCAAGCACATCGGTACCGTCTGGGGCGTGGTCAAAGCCTACACCACGCGTGTCGGCGAAGGTCCTTTCCCCACTGAACTTTTTGATGCCGATGGCGAAGAACTCCGCCGGATCGGCCGCGAATTCGGCGCCACCACCGGCAGACCCCGCCGCTGCGGCTGGTTCGATGCGGTGGCCACGCGTTACAGCTGCATGATCAATGGTGTGGACAAGATGGCGATCACCAAGCTCGACGTGCTCGATACAATGAAAGAGATCAAAGTTTGTATCGGTTACGAACTCGATGGCAAAGTTATCGATTATGTTCCCAGCGATGTGGAAGATCTCGCCAAAGTCAAACCGGTCTACGAGGTCGTGCCCGGCTGGAACTGCTCGACTGAAAATGTTACCTGCTATGCGGATCTGCCGGAAAACGCCAAAAAATACCTCGACCACATTGCTGAACTGGTCGAATCCGAAGTGGCGATCGTTTCGGTGGGCCCGAAACGCGAACAGACCTTTGAAAAATAATTTGTGCATCATTGCACTCGGCAGAGGTGCCTGACCTATGCGGCGCAGTTTTTTCAAAAATTTGCCCGATGCTCCGGCGGTGGATCTTAAACCGCTGGAGCGGGAGTTGCGCTGTTGGGATCTTCTGCAATTTACAGTAATGCTCCTGCTGCTCGCGGCAGGAGTATTGTTTATTTATACCACCGGTGAGCAGATCGATACGGCATTGTCGCAAAGTTTCTGGCGCAAACAGCTTGTCTGGATAGCGATCGGTTTTATTGCCTACTTTGCTGCCGGGCGGTGCGACTACCGCAAACTTATCCCGTGGGTGTGGTTTTACTACATATTTTCGGTGGCCATGCTGGTGCTGGTGCTTTTTGTCGGGGTCAAAGTCAATGGTGCAACGAGCTGGATCGACCTCAAAGTCATGCGGCTTCAGCCGTCGGAATTTGCCAAACTGGGGGTGATCTGGTTTCTGGCGGCAATGCATGGCAATATGCTCTTCAAGATCAGTAAACTGCCCCATATACTTTTGAGTCTGGCGGCATTGGGTATTCCGGTGGTACTGATAGCCGTTGAGCCGGATTTCGGCAGCGCCATTGTGCTGGCACCGGTGGGTGCGCTGATGGTCTTTACCGCGGGGATCAACTGGAAATATCTGGCCCTGGCCGCAGCGGCAATGGTATTGATATTCGGTACGCTGACAGTCAACGAAGTTTTTGAGATCAAACCGCTGCTGAAAACTTATCAGAAAGAGCGTATCAAAACCTTCCTCAACCCCGAACGCGATCTTGCCAACCGCGGTTACAATGCCTATCAATCCCGTCTGGCAGTAGGTTCCGGCGGCATGTTCGGCAAAGGTATCGGGCAGGGCACGCAGAATCCGCTGGGATTTCTGCCCCGCCGGGTCTCCAACAACGATTTTATTTTTTCGGTGCTGGCCGAAGAGACCGGTTTTGTGGGCGCTATGGCGCTGCTGGCGGCATATGTGGTTTTACTGTATACGATTCTGCGGAGTGCATTTTTTGCCCAAGACAGTTTCGCCCGTCAGAGCGGCATCGGTATAGCGGTACTGATTTTTGTGCATTTGTTCATCAATATAGGTATGAGCGTGGGCGTTACACCCATAACCGGTCTGCCGCTGCCGTTTTTGAGCTACGGCGGCAGTTTTGTGGTTTCCATGATGCTGGCGCTGGGTTTCATGCAGTCGGTATACCGGCGCAATATTTTATCTAAAGAGGAAGACCGTGAATACACCAGTTGAAAAACTTCTGCCCGACAACAGCTTCTGGAAATATTTTCTGCAGATTTGCTCCATACCTCACCCCTCGGGGCACGAAGAAAGATTGCGGGATTTTCTGATTTCCGAAGCCGTGAAACACAATTTGCTCTGGCGCGTGGATAAAGCCGGCAATCTGGCGATCGACCGTGCCGGAGCTCCGGGCTGGGAGAATGCTCCTGTAATAATTCTTCAGGCGCATCTGGATATGGTTCCGCAGGCCGCTGAAGGTGTGGAGTTTGACTTTTTGCGCGACAGCATCGTGCCGGTGGTCGAAGGCGATTGGGTCACCACCGGCGGCAGAACCACCCTCGGCGCCGATGACGGCATGGGGGTGGCGCTGGCAATGGAACTTCTGACCGATGATAATTGGCAATGCGGAGCGCTGCGCGGAGTATTTACCGTGTCGGAAGAAACCGGTTTGGGTGGTGCGGAAGATATCGATCCGGAATTTCTCGCTGGCGATATGCTCTTTAATCTCGACAGCGACGTGGTATTTACCATCGGGTGCGCCGGCGGAGGGCGTTTTGAAGGCAAAGCCATTCTTCCGGCACAGCCGCCCCGCCCCGACGGTTGTGCTGTAAAAATAACGCTGCAAGGTATGCATGGCGGTCACTCCGGCGTGGATATACATCTGAACGTGGGCAGCGCCACGGTGGCAATGGGGGAATTTTTAAGCTCAATAGCATCGTTGGAATTATCCGGAGTTTCGGCCGGCACGCTGCACAACGCCATTGCGCGCGAAGCCCGGGTCATAGCAGTGATCGCACCAGAAGATTTTGAAAAGCTCCGTCAGTCGGCAGCCGAATATACCGCTGAAAAACTGCAGAAACTCATTCCGGCTCCGGATAAAGCGATAATTTTGAGCGTGGAAAAACTTCCGTCACTGCCCGGAAAAGTTCTGACTCCGGCGGCACAGCAAAAACTGTTTGAGGTGTGGAACAATCTCCCGCACGGCGTACTGGCGGAAAATCCCGACCACTCCACCGCCACCAGCTGCAATCTGGCGGTGGTATCGGGGCAGGCCGGAAGCGAATGGAGCTTTGTATTGCTGGCGCGCAGTTTGTACGACCGCGAGCGCGATGCCGTTATCAATAAAGCGATGGAACTTCTGCAAAATAATGGTTTCAGCGCAGCAACAGACTCTGTTTACAGCAGCTGGGAGCCGCGCTGGGATTCGCCGCTGTTGGAAAAAGCCTGCAGTATTTATCATGAAATAACGGGCAAAACAGCCGAGCGTTTTGTTATTCACGGCGGGTTGGAGCCGGGAATTTTCTGCGGAATAAATCCTGATCTGCAGATGCTTTCATTTGCGCCGGCCACGCAATCGGTACATTCGCCGCAGGAGAAATTAAGCATTTCCGACAGCGAAACAGTCCGCAAATTACTGCGGAAACTCATAACAGAACTCAAAAAATAAATAATGTTCACAAATTGGATTCGGGGCGAATTGTCTGAACGCAGTGCGGTAGAAACCAGTGAGTTTAACGCAAAGAATTTTCAATAATTCACGCAGGCAGAATTGAAAAATCTTATCGATTCCGGCGAAAATTCCGGGAAACGGGCTGTTGCAAAACAGTGAGTTTTGCAACAGTCTCATTTTTTGTATGCCGCTGATAGAAAAGTTTTTATAAAGTGACGGATGTATCCGTCACTTTTCCGTCACTTCAGATTACAAGTCCAGGATCCTGATGATATTTTCTCTGGCGATTTTGTTGAAAACTTCTTCGGAAATCTTCTTTTCATCGCGCAATCTCAAAAGGAAGTTTGCCAGCGGTGTGGATGCCCGGTGCGGCTGGCAGATGTCGGTACCGAACATGAGCCGGTCCTGAAATTCATTGAGAAACTTGATGGCGTATTCTTCGTCGCGTTCCAGCGCGTGATAGCCGCTGCCGGCGGATACATCGCCATACAAATTGGGGTATTTGCGCATCAGTTTGGCGATGGCGCCTTCTTCTTCGATCTTGCCTTTGGGGTAGCCGTTGCGCTGTTCCACGGTGGGATTGGCGGCGATTTCTGCCCAGAACGCCTGACTGTGGCCGAAAAATTTGACTTTATGGAACTTCTGCAGCGCTTTTTCCAGCTTTTTAAGCCCCATTTCTTCAATCAATCCGTAAGAGTGTCCGCATTGGGGCGAAAGGTGGAAGGTCAGCGCGATTTCGCAATTATCAGCTGCCTGAAACAGATTATAAACCCGCGGGTCATCCATATCCAGATTGGCGGTTACTTCGCCCACGCCCTTGCAGCCGAGATCCTTGTAGTATTTGAGCACATATTCCAGCGGAGCGCTTTCCGAGTTATAAAGGCAGCGGGGGTCCACATTGCAGAACGGTATGAAGCGGTCGGGATATTTTGCCACTATACGCAGCATTTCTTCATTGCTCTGCACAAAATGGGTGCTGTCAGGCGAGCCAATGGGCAGGATCACACCTTTTTCAATACCCACTCTGTCGTAGATCGGCAGCAGATCTTCCGGCGTGGAAATAAGCTGTTTGCCATCTGCCGGATAGGGACAGCTGGGAGTTTCGATGGCGTGTACATGGCAGTCAATAAACATATTTTACGACCTTTCCTTATTTAAAATGACGGATGTTTAATTGATGATTATGAGTTTGTTATAAAAATGACGGATTGTTATCCGTCACTTTTTATCAGAGCTCCAGGATTCTGATGATATTTTCTCTGGCGACCTTGTTGAAAACTTCTCCGGATATCCGGTTTTCGCCGCGCAATTTTTCCAGCAGCGCAATGAGTTTCAAGCAGAGAACCGCGGTTTCCGGCGCGCAAATATCGGTACCGAACATAAGCCGGTCCTGAAATTCGTTGAGGAATTTTACGGCATGGTCTTCGTCGCGCGCCAGCGCATTACAGCCCGAACCCGCCGAAAGATCGCCGTACAAATTGGGGTATTTACGCATCAGACGGGTGATTGCGCCGGGCTCGATGACCGGACCTTTGGGGTAGCCGCCACGGGGTTCGGGATCGTCGGAAATCTCGGCCCAGAAAGTTTGACTGTGCCCGAAAAACTTCAGATTGGGGAATTTCTGCAGCGCTTTTTCCAGTTTGCCGAGTCCGCTATCCACCTCCAGACCGTAGGTGTTGCCGATGCGCGTGGAAAGGTGAAAAGTCAGCGCCAGACCGGCGGCTTCGGCCGCGGCAAAAAGATTTTCCACGCGCGGGTCATCCATCGGCAGATTCACGGTCACTTCGCCGATGCCCTTGCACCCTTTATCGCGGTAATATTTGAGCACATATTCCAAATTTGCTTTGGGGGTATTGAGCATTGAACGCGGGTCGAGGTTGCAGAAAGGTATAAAGCGGTCGGGGTAACGTCTGACCATGCGGAGCATTTCTTCGTTGCTCTGCACAAAGTTGGTGCTGTCGGGCGAGCCGATGGGCAGGATCACCGCCTTTTCGATATTGTTTTTATCATAAACTTCGATGAGTTGTTCCGGCGTGGAAATCGGCTGCAACCCATCAGACGGACGCGGACAGGGGGCTTCTTCCACAGCGTGGACATGACAATCAATAAACATTTTTATTTCCTTATTTTAATTTTATGTGAAAATCCGATTTTGTTCAAGACTATAAACACTATAACGCAAAAAAGCAAATAAAAAACGGCAGAAATTGTAATTTTTCAGCTCAAAATCCCGCCCCAATGTCATTAAATCCGGCCGGAAGAACGCTTATCGGCGCAATGACCGCACAGCGGAAACGGAATGTGTTGCGGTAATTTTGCTTGTGCTGTACTTGAAAAAGTCCTTGAACCGGTATATAGTTAATAAAAGTAAGCGAGGTTTTTTTATGCAATTTACAAAACTTGGTATGGTCATTGCTGCGGGCGGCAGCGGTTCCCGGTTCAGCAAAACACGCAATAAACTGCTGGTGGATTTCCATGGCAAGCCGCTGCTGGTACACGCGCTGGCGACTTTTCTGCCGGTATTGGAGCCGGGTAATATGGTAATTGCCGCACCCGCCGGCGAGCTTGAAAATATGAGGAATACGGTCAATAAACATCTGCCCGGCAATCAGATAAAATGGGTTGCCGGCGGCGCCACACGTCTGTCATCGGTTGCCAATGCGGTTGCGGCGCTGCCGCAAGAGCTGGAACTTGTTGCCATACACGATGCGGCAAGGCCGCTGGCCACAGTTGAACTGTTGGAAAAATTGTGCTGTGCTGCTGAAATTTGCGGCGGAGCCATTCCCGGCGCTCCGCCGGTAGATACGGTAAAAGTCATTGATAACAAGGGGTTTATTGCTCAAAATCTGATCCGTTCCGATCTGGCGGCGGTTGCCACACCGCAGGTATTCAGATTTCAGGAGTATCTCCGCGCATTGAGTTTGCTGGATAAAAATCTGCTTGCAGGCGTGGTCGAGAGTTCAGTTATTACCGACGATGCGGCGCTTTTCACTCAAGCCGGCGGCAAGGTACAGGTAATATTCAGCAATGAACCGAATTTCAAAGTAACTCTGCCCGGAGATATCTGATTTCAGGATTTTCCGGCGATCCGCTTGCTTACTGCGGCAAAAATTGCACCTGAAATATTGTGCCACACGCTGAAAACCGCTCCCGGCAGCGCAGCGCTTATCCCGAAAAACTGTTTGGCAAGTGCAGCAGCAAGCCCGGAATTCTGCATGCCCACTTCTATGGCCATGGTAATGGCGGTTTTGCGGTCGAACTTCAAAAGTCCGGAGCAGAAATATCCCGCCGCCATACCGGCAAGATTGTGCAGGATCACCGCCAGAAAGACTTTTAATCCGCACTCTTTGAGCGTTCCGGCATTCAGCGACATGATTATACCGATCACCAGTACTATACCCAGCGCCGACACCACCGGACAGACCTTTTCCAATATTGCCTTGCGTTTGCGCATCAAATGATTGACCAGCAGCCCTGTGCTCACCGGCAGCGCCACCATCAAAAGTATGCTTTTGAACATTGCCCACGCCGGCACATCCAGAGTCTGTTTGAGATAAAGCGTACTCAGCAGCGGCGTAAGCACCACGCCGGCAGCGGTGGAGCAGGCGGTCATAGTGATCGAAAGCGCCACATCGCCCCCCGCCAGATAAGTTATTACATTTGATGCTGTGCCGCCGGCCACCGCACCGGTTATCACCAGTCCGGCAAACTGTGCGGTGGGCAGATCAAGCATTCTGCCTGTTGCAAATGCCAGCAGCGGCATCAAAGAAAATTGCAGTAAAAGTCCGGCAAAAACCGCTCCGGGGCGACGGATAGCGGTGCGGAAATCATTCAGCGAAAGCGTGGAACCCATGCCCAGCATTATAATGCCCAGCAGCGGAACCACGGCGCCGGCAAATCCGGCCAGTACGCCCGGAAAAAAGTAGGCAAATACTGAAATAAGCACCGCACAGGCGGGAAAGATTTTTACGATCGCGCCGGACATGGATCAGAAACCGCCGATGTTTATTTTTTCATGGTTTTGTCGACCATGGCGCAGACACAGGAGTCGCTCCACACATTGACTGCCGTTTCGATCATATCGATCACCGCATAAACCGGCAATATAACGCCCAGCACCCCGATGGGCATATTGATGCCCGACATCAGCGAAAGGGTCAGGAAGTAGCACCCCATCGGCACCCCGGCATTGCCCACGGCAGAAATCACCGCAATCAGCACCCACACTGCAATGGTGCTCAAAGTGAGCGCCACGCCGCCATTTTGCATAACAAACAAACTGGTTACCAGAATAAATGCCGCACAGCCGTTCATATTGATTGTGCAGCACAAAGGCAGAATAAAGCGTGCCACTTCAGGTTTGGCTTTGAGGTTGTTTTCCGCCGAAGCTACCGTTACCGGCAGTGTGGCAGCCGAGCTTTTGGTGAACAACGCCATCAGCACCGCCGGCAGCATAGCTTTGAAGACCTTGAAAGGATTGATTTTGCGAATAAGCAGAAAGAGCGGCAGGATCACAAAGAACTGCAGCACGTTGCCGCCCAGCACCACTGCCACATATTTGCCCAGTTCGCCGATGCTCTGTTCGGCCGACATCTGTGCGGTCAACTGTCCGGCAAAAGCAATTATCCCCAGCGGCAGCGCCCAGATCAGAGCCTTGATGATGGCAAAGAAAAGTTCCTGCAAGCCGTTAACCGCTTTGATGAGGATCTGGGTGTTTGCAGAATCTTTACCTGCGGCCAGCGCCAGACCGATTGCAGCGGCAACCAGCAGAATACTCAAAACATTACCCGAAGAAAAGGGCGTAAGGATATTGTCGGGAATCACCGTCAGTATATGGCTGTAAACAGTCATGGGAGCAAGATTCTGGCTGGCGGCGGCACTCTGGCCCTGCTTGACGATTTCCAGCGGCAGATTGCCGGGGGCTATTATCAGATAAAGCGCCGCGCCGACAATTGCGGCAACCAGTGTGGTGAGCAAAGTGTAGATGATCGTGTGCAGAAAAATTCTGCCGGTATCGCGTTTGGCTCCCAGCATGGCCAGCGTGGTGGTTACTGCCAGAGCAATGGTCGGCACTGCTACAAATTTGAAGAGTCTGGTGTAAGCCGAAGCTATAAAGTTGAAAAACTCATTGATCGTGCTGCTGCCCAGCATCCCCAGTGCACCGCCGAGAATCAGCGCTGCCAGCCAGATAAGCATTTGTTTGCCGTTGAAGGCACGGATTTTTTTGACTTCTTCCATAATCACCCCGTTGTTTGTTTGGTATTTGATTTACAAAAATGTTTTTTCTTAATTTAGCATGATATCGGGCTTTTTCAACTGTTTGAATGAATTTAAGGTGCTTTTGTGGTGGAAAACTCTTTTACAGTACTTGCAATATCTCTTACTTAATACTATTTTATTAAAGGCGTATTTTTGTTTTCACAGATTAAAAAAAGGAGTTTTATTATGTTTCTGACCGGATTTGCCGATGAGGCATCAAAAGATTTTGCATTGCAGATCAAAGCTACTGAAGAGCTGGGCTGGCACTTTATCGAAAGCCGTGCCATCGGCGCCAAAAACCTTGCCTCCATTTCTGACGAAGAGTTTGAAGCCGTGGAGGACATGCTCAAAAATAGTGGTATAGCCATCAACTGTTTCGGCAGCGGCGTGGCCAACTGGCAGAAACACCCCCGCAAGGAAGAGGATTTTCAGGCCAGTATCACCGAACTTGAAAACGCTTTCCCCCGCATGGAAAAGCTGGGTATAAAAATGGTGCGCGGCATGAGTTTTCTTACCCCCGCCGATGAAGAACCCGATTCGCCGGAACTGGAAGCGATCATCTTCAAAAAGGTGCGTACCCTCGTGGAAATGTGTGCCGATCACGGCATTGTTTACGGGCACGAAAACTGCATGAACTATGGCGGACTTTCGTTCATGCATACGCTCAAACTTGTGGAAAATGTCAATCACGACAACTTCAAACTTATCTTTGATACCGGCAACCCCACCTTCAACTACCGCAGGATCGGTACAGCGCCGTATCCGCTGCAGTCGGCGTGGGAATTTTACAAAAATGTCCGCGAACACATTGCCTATGTACATATCAAAGACGGTCTGGCCATGCCGCGCGAAGACGGTGTCCGCCCCGAAGCTGACTACACTTATCCCGGTGACGGTGCCGGCGACGTGCGCGCCATTGTCCGCGATTTGTGCAAAACCGGTTACAACGGCGGCTTTTCCATGGAACCGCACATTGCGGCAGTCTTCCACGATGCCGAATCGGGCAAGAGCGGAGAAGATATCTGCTATTCGAGCTATGTGGAATACGGCAAGCGCTTTATGAAGATACTTGAAGAAGCCATGCGCGATGCCGGTCGCGGCGATGAAGTTATCGGTTAAGTTGGAAGGATTGAAAAAATGTCTGTAAAATTCAAATGTACTGCCACCGGCGACTCTATGATCAGCCGCCGTTTGCCCGCTGAAGGCGAATATGCCGGATTCAGCGAAGTAAGAGATTTTATCATGCAGGGCGATTTCCGCTACGGCAATCTGGAAACCACCGTGCATAATTTTGAGTGCTACGGCGGCGCCAACTCCGGCGGCAGCTGGCTCTGCAGTCCGCCCGGAGTCATCGACGATCTGCGTAAATTCGGTATGAATGTGCTCTGTACCGCCAATAACCATGTGCTCGATTATGGTCACGGCGGTCTGGTTCGCACCATTGAGTATCTGGAAGCTAAAGAGATGCCTTTTGCCGGGACCGGCCGCAATCTTTCTGATGCCTCGCGCCCGGTTTACATCGATACGGTCAGCGGCCGCTACGCCATGATCGGCTGCACCATGACTTTCAATCCCGAATGTATGGCCGGTATGCAGACCGGCAGCGTCATGGGCCGCCCCGGGGTCAATGGCATGCGGGTGACGAAAAAGTATTATCTGCCCAAAGAGGAATTTGTGCATCTCAAACGCATTGCGGATGCGCTGGGGATCAATGACTCCATGGAAATCATTCGCGCCGAAGGCTATCTGCCGCAGCTCAAAGAGGGCGAACAGCCTTTCGGCAGAGCTTTGATGTTTGAAGCCGCAGAAAAGGCTGAAATCGTTTCCAAAGTGCATCAGGCTGATATGAAACGCATTACCGATGCCATTGCCGAAGCGCGTTTTATGGCCGACTATGTGGTGGTATCCATGCACAATCACGAGCTGGTGGGCAAATCCAAAGAAACGGTCGATCAGGTTTCAAGAGAGTTCTCCCGCGCCTGTATTGATGCTGGCGCCGATGCAGTCATCGGAACCGGGCCCCACCTGCTGCGCGGTATGGAAATATACAAGAACAAACCCATTTTCTTCTGTCTCGGGGACTTCATTATCCAGCTGGAAACCATCCTGCGCGCCCCTGACGGCATGTTTGCCAAGCAGGGACTCGACGGCAATGACCGGCTTGATGTCATGTTCAACGACCGTTCCGCCAACGGCAAACGCGGCTTGTGCTACGATCCGATCATGTACAAATCGGTGATCCCCTATTGGGAAGCCGATGAAAACGGCCTGACCAGACTTATTTTCATGCCCATTGAAGAACAGTTCCATCTGCCCCGCAGCCGCGCCGGCTGGCCGCGCAAGGAATGCAGTATGAAGATCATGGAACACTTTGCCGAAATGAGTGCCGAATTCGGCGTAAAGATCAAGATCAACAACGACGGTATCGGCGAAGTTGTGCTGTAAAAATAAGGATTTTCAAGTTATGGCTATTGATAAAAAACTGCTGGACTATGCCGAAATATGCTATGCCGATGCCGCGCAGATCGTCCGCGATCTCTGCAAACTGCCCGCGCCATCGCACCATGAAGAGCTGCGTGCGGAGTACTGTTGCAAATGGTTTACCGATAACGGTTTTAAGAATGTTTTTATCGATGAGGCTCTCAATGTGATCGCCCCCATCAATGACAACGGCTCCAACGATATAACCATCGTCATGGCGCATACCGATACGGTTTTTCCCGATACCGAGCCCATGCCTTTTGTGGAAAAAGACGGCTTCATGCATTCGCCCGGCGTGGTCGATGATACGGCCAATCTGTCAGTGCTGATGGCATGTTCGCGCTATTACCTCAATAATTGCGATCCCGGCAATAAGTGCGTGCTTTTTATTGCCAACTCCTGCGAAGAGGGTCTGGGCAATCTCAAAGGCACACGCCAGATCATGAAAGATTACGGCAAACGGGTCAAAGAGTTCATCTCTTTTGACTCGTCATGCATGAACCGCTATGTAAACAAGGCGGTGGGTTCGCACCGTTACAAGGTCACAATCAGAACCGAAGGCGGCCACAGCTACGGAGCATTTGGCAACCGCAACGCCATCCATGTGCTTTCGAGCATGATCTGTGCGCTTTACACGGTCAAAGTGCCGCAAATCGACAACAGCCGCACCACTTACAATGTCGGCGGCATTTCCGGCGGTACTTCGGTCAACACCATTGCCCAGGATGCGGAAATGCTTTACGAGTACCGCTCCGACAACTATGAGTGTCTGGAAAAAATGCGCGTGATGTTCAACAACACCGTGGAAATGTACCGTTCCATGGGCGTGACCGTGGAAGTGGAACTCCTCGGCGAACGGCCTTGCGGTATTCCGGTGGATGAAGAAAAAATGACTGTTCTGCGGAACCGTTATCTGAATGCGCTTAAAGATGCGCTCGGTATCGAAGCGTTCAGCGGCAGCAGCTCGACCGACTGCAATATACCGCTTTCCATGGGGATCCCGGCAATCTGCTTTGGTGTAGTACGCGGCTCCGGCTGTCACACCCGTGAAGAAAAACTTGAAGTGGCAAGTCTTTACGACGGCTGCAAGCTGGCATTGCAGCTGATGCGCAATTTGTAAAAATATACAAATTATAACGGCACATGGGTATATATTTTACCCGTGTGCCGTTTTTGTTATACAGTGTTGCAAAAATGCAATCGTCAGCCGGTCAACTGTTGAAAAGTTCGCCGAGCCGGCTGCGGAGCAGCAGCATTTGCGAGTATGAGTTGAATTGCTCCGGAGTTATGCCCCAGACATCGGCCAATTCGCGCAATGCGGCGGCTTCTTCGCTGGTCCAGAGATTATCGCTCATGCGTTGTTCGATAAGATTTATCAGCACAGAATTTTTCTGCTCCGGGCTGAAAAGTTCATTGGCTCTGCTCAACAGATCCGGCAAGGTGTTGTGCGAAGCATATTTTCTGCCTGCCCGGAAAAGCTCTTTGCCCAGCAGATTTAATGCGTATTTTTCGTGGTTCCCTGCGGCAAGAAAATAAAACAATCCTGCCATTGTCAGCGTTTTTTCCGGATAGAGTGTCTGCGGTTCGGCGTGGGAAGCATTTATGGCATTCAAAATATTTTCCGCAGATTCGCGCTCTGCCGGGGTGAATTCAAAATTATAAGATACCCCGGCTGATGAGGCTGTCAGCATTAAAGCGTATTTTTCTTCGCGGTAATCGGTAAAACTCCACTCCGCAAGCTCTGCACAGCAGCCGGTGTAAGTTGTCTGCCCCAGTATGCGATAGAGCAAAACCAGATTATCTTCGTAACAGAGCCAATAGCCTTCGCCGCGTTCACCGTTGACCGCGCCGGTCAGCCGGACTCCTGCAAGCAAATTGCCGGATGCACCAAGTTTTACAGCCTCATTTGCCACCGAGCCGAGCAGATACTTTACATCCATAAATATACTCCTGGGTACGCTGTTGAATGATTTTTCCGGCAGTAGACGATCTCCTGCCGGAGAGTGCTTCACATTTTATTGAAGTTGTTTTTTCCAGTATTCCAGCTGGCTTGCAACCGCTTTATAACCGGTACCGCCAACGATTTCGCGCTTGGCGACGCTTTCTTCGGGATCAAAAAGCTTCAGAAATTCCGCGGTCGCTTCCGGTATGGTTATCTGCATTTCTTCGAGCGTAACTTCGTCAAGCGCTTTGTCATTTTCGCGGCAATATTTCACCAGACTGCCCACCCGGTGGTGCGCGGTGCGGAACGGTACGCCCAGTTCCACGAGTTTTTCCGCCACATCGGTAGCCATCAATGCCGGATCGGCGGCCATTTCACGCATACGCCCGGCGTGGACATTCATTGTGGCGATCATCGGCGGGTAGACCATCAGTATGGCATGTGCCGTATCAATAGCATCGAACAGTGGTATTTTGTCTTCCTGCAAATCGCGGTTATAGGTCAGCGGCAGGCCTTTGCACAAGGTCAGCAGTGCAGTCAGATCGCCGTACAGACGGGCAGTTTTGCCGCGCGAGAGCTCTGCCACATCGGGATTTTTCTTTTGCGGCATCAGGCTTGAACCGGTACAAAACGCATCGGCAAGCTCAATAAAGTTGAATTCCTGGCTGCTCCAGAGTATGATATCTTCGCTCAAACGCGAGACATGCATGCCGAAAATCGCCAATGCCGACGCTGTTTCGATGGCAAAGTCGCGGTCGGCAACTGCATCCATACTGTTGCGGGTAACGCGCGAAAAATTCAGCTGACGGCAGACGAATTCACGGTCGATCGGCAGGGTTGATCCGGCCAGCGCTCCCGAACCCAGCGGCATGACATTTATGCGTTTGCGGCAATCGCTCAAACGCTCTGCATCGCGGTCGAGCATTTCCACATACGCCAGCAGATGATGGGCAAACAATACCACCTGGGCGTGCTGCAAATGGGTGAATCCCGGCAGGATCACCGTTTTATTGGCGTCGGCAAGATCGACCAGTGCTTTCTGGAACGAACGGATGCCTTCAATAATGCAATCGAGCTCATCACGCAGATACAAGCGTATATCCAGCGCCACCTGATCGTTGCGGCTGCGGGCACTGTGCAGACGAGCGCCTTCGTCGCCCAATGCGGCGATCAGGGTGGATTCAATATGCATATGGATATCTTCCAATTCAGCCTTGAACTCGATTTCATTGCGTTCGATCATACCCCGGATATCATCAAGTTTGGCCTTGATCGCTTCGGCGGTCGCCTGCGGAATGATATTCTGCGCCGCCAGCATGGTAACGTGCGCTTTGCTGCCCATTATATCGTGTTTGTACAATCTTTTATCGAAAGAAATGGATTCGGAAAATTTGGTCAATTCTTCCCGTCCGGTTTCGCTGAAACGTCCACCCCAGAGTGCCATGATTTTATCTCCTGTATATAAAAATTTCAATCGACTCTCAATGAGTCATTGCAGACAAAAGCGCGGCATTGCCGCGCTTGAGCCATAATATTAAGTGTAGTTGCTTTTTTGCCTGATTATTTGAAAAGCGAGATCAGAGCTTTGCCCGGATCAGCCGTCTGACCCTGCCAGATCTTCAGATAATCGCCGCCGGATACCAGCGCCACAAAGACCAGCAAAATCAGTGCAAATATTGCAAAAATCGCAAATGATACATTGATTCCGGTAGATTCCGGCGGCGCTTTGGGCGGCAACGCTCCACCAACTACTGAAGGCGCCGCAACGCCGGCTGTTGCCGCAGCCGGTGAGCTGCCGAGATCTTTGATTGCATCGGTATTGACCTTGAGACCCTTTTTCTTTTTGGGCGGAGTCTGGTCTTTACCCAGATTGCCGGTGGGTTCGGCCGGCTTTTCAGCTGCATTTTCTGCGGGCTTTTCTTCGGCCGGTTTTTCTTCTTCAACTTTGGGTTCCGGTTTGGGCTCCGGTTTCGGTACCGGTTTGGGCTTGTTGAGCTTGATGCCGCCTGCTGCCGGAGCTCCGGCCTGTGCCGCCGGGGCTACTGAGCCGGGCATGGCCGGACGGGGAGCGGGACGCTGAAGTTTTACTGTATCATCCACATTAGCGGCTTTGAATTTTTCTTCCGCCGGAGCTGCGGCCGGGGCAGTTACCACGGCCGCTTTGCGCGTAGTCGTATCTTCTGCCGGAGCTGCGGTCGGTGCACTGATCTGTATAGTTTTGGGGTCATCTTTTTTGACTGCATTGAGTTCAACGGCCGAAACTGTGGCCGGTGCAACTCCTGCCACCTGAATGGTTTTGGGGCCGTTATCTTTTGCCGCCGGATCGACAGTTGCTGCGGCCGGAGCCGGAGCCTGGATCTGAACGGTTTTGGGATTGGCTGCCGCAGCTGCCGAAGGTATATTGCCGGGGGCAATACCTTCAACTTTTATGGTATGGCGGGAGGCGCCTGCAGCTTTATTAAGCGTTTGCGGAGCCGGAGCTGCGGCTACGGCGTTGATCTTTGCCGCTTTTTTAGTAGCAGTGTCGATAGCTTCTTCAATGGCAGCAACTTCTTGAGTATCAAGCGCTTCGAGCTTTTGAGTGCGGCGGGTTACCGTGTTTGCCGAATTTGCCTGTTCCGGGGGGGGCTGGACAACTGTCGGAGCTTTCTTGGCCGGATCGGGTGTGGAAAGATCCAACGGCTTGATAGCCGGTGCCGATGCCAGAGAGGCAAGCTTTACCGTGCGACGGGTACGCGTATCATCTGCTGCCGGAGCCGGAGCCGGAGCCACCGGAGCCGCGCTGGGGGCCGGAGCCACCGCCGGTGCCGGATTGGCCAGCCCCGCCAGACCCTGAAGCTTCATTGTACGGCCGGTCATAGTGTTGGCCGGTGCGGTTTTCGGCGCTTCTGCCGGAGCATTTGCTGCCGGAGCAGGCGTTTGCAAATCAATTGCCGGCGCTTTTTTGCCGGGTGTATCGCCACTGATTTTGGCTGTAACTTTGGTTTTGGTATCTTCTGTTGAACCCAAATCAATTGCCGGCGCTTTTTTGCCGGGCATATCGCCGCTGACTCTGGCCGTAACTTTGGTCTTGGTGTCTTCGGCTTCCGGAAGATTGTTTACTTCTGCCATAAAACTATCCTGTGCTTCCGTTATTTTTGTTATTAAAAAACACTATTACAAATCTGAATATAACCCGGCATTTGCAAAATGGCAAATAATAAAAGGCGCAAACTGCGGGAAATTGCAACTTTTTTGGCAAAAAAAGCTTTTTTTAACAGAAATTTCAAACTTCGCCGCCCAATGTCTGTATTCTTGACGTGACATCTTTGAAACGGGCGTTATTGCGGTAGATTTCCTGAAATGCTGCCAGCGCTTCTTCTTTGCGTCCCAGCGCTTCCAGCGCGCTTGCCCGGTCATACATGACCGCAAATTTATGGCGGTCCATACGCACCATTTCCGCCATGGCATCTTCGCAGAACTTGATTGCTTCTTCGTATTTGCCCTGTTCCAGCGAGCAGCTGCCGAGCCGGGCCAGACTCTGGGTGCGGCGCTGGGGACTTTGTGCGGCTTCGTTGAGCTCAACGGCGGCTTCTTCGTAGCGCCTGGCGTCGGCATAGATCGAACCCAGATCGTAGTGCAGCGCCGCTTCTGCGGGGTAGGCGTGCGAACGCTTTTCGGCACGCTCGATACGGAAATCCAGCAGGAACTGTTCGGCTTCGGCCAGATTTCCGGCAAATGCCGGATCGGCTGCCGCTTTTTTGCGCAGATCGTCAACAATAAGGTTGTATTTGGCCAGATAGGTGCGCTCTATTTGTTTATCCAGTGTCGGGTCAAGTGCGGGCAGGTGCTCGGCAACCAGTTCCAGAAGGGTGATCGCCTGATCGTAATCGCCTACAACGATATAGGCTTCGGCCAGCTTTTTACGCATTTCATCGGATTCATTTTCTGCAAGTTCTTTGCTGTAAAGCTTGATCAATGTCCGGGCGTGGTCGGCATCGCGCAAAGTACCTTCGGCCAACTGGATGGTGAGGGCATCATCTTTAACGCTTTTGCCTTTGCTGGCAAGACTTTCTTTTTCCCACGCAGCCTTCTGCTGGGTGGCAAAAGCGGAGGCTTCGCGCAATTCCGCCATGATTTTATTGTCTTTTGGATTCTTGCTGGCAAGATACTGATACACTTTCAGCGATTCCATACCCTGACCATCCAGCCGGTAGCAATGAGCAAGTTTACGCATCACCGCCACGTTGCCGGGCTGATATTCGCGCAGTATCTGCATGGCCTCGATGGCGATATTGGCCGCATCGGCCTTGATTGCCGCATCGGCAAGTGCGTTGATTATAATGGGGTTATTAAGATTTAACGACAAAATCTTTTCGCATTCGCTGACGGCATCGATCGGGCTGGTAACGGTAAGTTTTTTGATTTTCGGCAATGCCAGCACTCCGCGGAGTATGGCGGTGTAGGGAGCGGCTCCCGTCAGGGTTTTGGTAAATTCTTTTTCGTAACCGCGCAGTTTGGTACGGGCCTCGAAAAACGCCGGTACGCGCACGACAACTTCCAGCATGCAGCTGATGGCAAAATCCCAGTTCTTTTTGCGCTCAAATTCCATGGCCCGGTTGTAAAAATCCCGGATCCCTGCATGGACATCTTTCAAATTTTTTTCTCTCATAATTTCTACCCCGCCGGCACCGGCTGTGATAACGCTTTGCCGCTTGTGCCGTGCAAATATAATATTTTGAATGTTAACGCCTTGTCAAGCTGTATCCTTAAAGAGAACAGATATTCTTTACAAATACACCTTTTATTGTATTTTTCAAGAAAAATCATAAAAAAAAGTCCGGATTGCCGGGCTTTTGCGTAAACCGGAAAAAAAAATTTGCCGAACCCCCTGACCAGTGCTATATTACTGCTTTGCGAATTATTATTTATTATAAAGTCAACAAATTTGCGTAGCGGAAACGGTTTTTATGTTGGGAATGAGTGATCCGTGGGTGGCGGTGGCCTATTGTGCCAATATTGCAGTGACGCTGATCTGCGTTGTTTACGGGATTGTCTGTTATAATTCCGGTGATGATTCAGGAGAAGTAAAATGAATACTCTTCTGTTGAGCGTGATAATTGCGGTATTTCTGGCGGCGGTGGCTTTTTTGAGCTATTACGGCTACCGCTCCACCCGCAGTGCCAAAGATTATCTTGTGGGCGGCAATTCGGTGCATCCTTTTGTCATGGCCATGAGCTACGGGGCGGCGTTTATAAGTACTTCGGCTATTGTGGGTTTCGGCGGAATGGCCGGTTTGTTCGGGCTGGGGCTGCTCTGGCTGCCTTTCATGAATATTGCTGTGGGGGTGCTGATTGCGTTTCTGGTATTCGGCAAACGCACCCGGAGGATCGGGCAGAAATTGGATGCCAATACTTTTCCGGAATTTATCGGGATGCGGTTTCAATCGCGCAATATCAAGGTGCTGATGGCGGCGATCATTGTGGTTTTTATGCCCATTTACTCCGGTGTGGTACTGATCGGCGGAGCGCGTTTTGTGGAACAGGCGCTGGGGGTGGATTACAACGCGGCACTCTTTATTTTTGCGGTGGTGGTGTCCATTTATGTAGGCTTCGGCGGCATAAAAGGTGTTATGTATGTGGATGCCCTGCTGGGGGTGGTGATGGTGCTGGGGATGCTTTCGCTCCTGGCTATGACCTATCATGAACTGGGCGGATTTATTTCAGCACATCAGGCGCTTACTGATCTCAAACATCTGGTGCCGGCCGATCTTGCCGCGCTGGGGCATGAGGGGTGGACAAGTATGCCGCGCTGGAACTCGCAATGGTCGTGGACTCTGATTTCCAGTTTGATTCTCGGAGTGGGGATCGGCGCGCTGGCCCAGCCGCAGCTGGCGGTGCGTTTTATGACCGTTAAAAGCGGCAAACAGCTCAACCGTGCCATTCTGGTCGGATCGGTTTTCATTCTCTGCACGGCCGGGATCGCCTATGTGGTGGGTGCGCTGGCCAATGTATGGTTTTTCAAGCATGAGGGCGTGATCGCCATTACGGCGGCCAAAGGCAATGCAGATTTGATCATTCCCCGGTTTATCGATGCAGCAATGCCCAAGGCTTTTGTCTATATATTTATGCTTACGCTGCTTTCGGCGGCTATGTCGACTTTGAGTTCGCTGGTGCATGTCAACGGCAGTTCGCTGGGGTATGACCTCTGCCGGACTCTGCGCGGCGATAAGGGCGACAGCCGGAAGATCACCCGGCTGGGGATCGTGCTGGGGATAGCCGGCAGTATCGTGGTGGCATACATCTTTCCCGCCGGAATCGTGGCGCGCGGCACAGCGATATTTTTCGGTGTGTGCGCTGCGGCATTTCTGCCGGCATATATTGCGGCGATTTACTGGAAACGCGCCACTCTGCCGGGAGTATGGGCCAGTATCATCACCGGATCGGCGGTAAGTCTTTTCGGTTTGACATTTCTGCACCGCAGTGAATCGCAGGCGCTGGGGATCTGCAGAAAACTTTTCGGGTGCAACGAACTTATCAGCACATTTCCTATGCCTTTTGTGGATACTTTGTGCTATGCGCTGCCGCTTTCGCTGGCAATGCTGGTGATCGTAAGTCTGTTGACCCGCCCCATGAGTAAAGAACATATCAGCAAATGTTTTGACAAATAATCCAAGGAGTTTAATTATGGCAGTAAAACAATTGCTCAGCGGCAACGAAGCCATCGCATTGGCGGCTTTTGATGCCCGCGTTGCATTCGGTGCCGGTTACCCCGGTACGCCTTCTTCTGAAATTCTTGACGAATTCGCCAAGCTCGGCGGTAAAGCCCAGTGGTCGCCCAACGAAAAGACCGCGCTGGAAAATGCCATCGGCGGTGCTTTCGGTCAGGTACGCACGCTGGCGACCATGAAACACGTTGGTCTGAACGTGGCGGCCGACCCGCTGTTCACCATTGCCTATTCCGGCACTCCCGGTGGTCTGGTGATCATCACCGCTGACGATCCGGGCATGGCTTCCAGCCAGAATGAACAGGATAACCGCCGTTATGCCGCAGCAGCCGGTGTGCCGATGTTTGAACCCTCCGATTCGCAGGAAGCATACGATTTTCTGTTCAAGGCGTTCGAGCTTTCCGAAAAGTTCCATCAGCCGGTGCTTTACCGCCTGACCACCCGTGTATGCCACAGCAAAAGCCTGGTGGCGCGCCGCGAACAGCCCGCAGAAGTTGCTCCGGCAGCTTACACCAAAGATGTGAAAAGCAATGTTATGATTCCGGCTTATGCCAGAATCGCCCACAAAAATCTGCGGAAAAAACTTGCTGACATCGCCGCTTTGAGCGACAGCAGCAGCGAATACACCAAAGAGCTCACCAACGGTGAAGAACTCGGTATCATCACTTCGGGCATCAGCTATCACCACTGCCGCGAAGCCGTACCGGAAGCCAGCATACTCAAGCTGACTTTGAGCTACCCCTTCCCGACGGAAAAACTCAAGGCTTTTGCCGGTAAATTCAAGCGCTGCGTGGTGGTGGAAGAAGGCGACCCCATTCTTTACGAAGCCTGCCGGGCCATGGGGTTGGATGTGGAAGGCAAAGCCGAAATGTACCGCTTCGGCGAACTCAATGTGGAGCGGGTGCGCCGCATACTTGCCAATGATCTTTCGGCAGAACCGGTTCCGGCTCCCGGCAAACCGCCGCAGCTCTGTGTGGGCTGCCCGCACCGCAAGAGCTACGAAGCGCTCAAAGCGCTCAACTGCATTGTTACCGGCGATATCGGCTGCTATACGCTGGGTGTGCTGCCGCCCTTTGAAGCGGTCGATACCTGCGTCTGCATGGGTGCCAGTATCACCACCGGTCTGGGGCTGCGCCGCGTGCTGCCCGAAGCCGATGCCCGCAGAGTGGTAAGCGTACTCGGCGACAGCACCTTCTGGCACACCGGGATCAACGGCATTGTGGATATGGTTTACAACAAGCCCGCCACCGGCCATGTTGTCATGGTGCTGGATAACAGCATCACCGCCATGACCGGTTTGCAGGAACACCCCGGCACCGGCAGAAAACTTGACCATACTCCCGCTGAAAAGCGTCTGGTCATTGAAGATACCGTTCGCGCCATGGGCGTTGATAATGTGGATATTATCGACCCGCTGACCGAACAGGAGAAATTGCGCGAAGTTCTGGCAAAACGTCTTGCCGGCAACGAAACTACGGTCATCATTGCCCGCCGCCCCTGTATTCTGGGCGCGGTCAAGGCCAAGAGTTATGAAGAAACCAACAAAGCTGCGGAGAAATAATCTATGAGCAAGACAGTCAATATTATTGTAGCCGGTCTCGGCGGTCAGGGTGTGCTGAAAGCCTCCGACATTGTTGCCGAAGCAGTATTTTCCGCCGGATTTGATGTCAAAAAGAGTGAAGTACATGGTATGAGCCAGCGCGGCGGATCGGTTTCCAGCGAAGTAAGATTCGGTTCCGACGTGGCCAGCCCCATGATCCCCGCCGGAGAAAGCGATTTTCTGCTGGTTCTGGAAGATACCCAGATCGACGTGAACAAGCCCAAACTCAAGGCCGACGGCACGCTTATTACGCTGGCCGATGTGGATGCAGGCAAGCTGGAAAATCCCAAAACGATCAATATCGCCATGCTGGGGGTGTTGAGTGCCAGTTTGCCGGAGATCCCGGAAAACTGCTGGATCGATGCGCTGAAAAAGTTTTTGCCGGAAAAACACCACGCCGTAAATCTGGATGCATTTGCTCTGGGCCGCGGCAAATAATTTTCCGGTGGGAAAACACTGCCGGGGCTGCTGCGAAACGCTCGATATTGTTTACCGACAGCCCCGCAGTGTACGGATTATTCAAGCTTGAAAATAGTGCTTGGAAGGTGAATTGCAAGTGCTGCAGAACCCTGAAAGTTTTACAGCAGCCCTTTTTTTTTGCCGCCAGAAAAACCGTATATGGATTTTTTGCGATAAAAAATATTTTACATGGTTTTTTGATTTAATATTTGCAAAAAATAAAATATACGCTATATTAAAGGATATGGTTGCGGCGGGTTAGCTCAGTCGGTAGAGCAGCGGAATCATAATCCGCCTGTCGCTGGTTCGATCCCGGCACCCGCTACCAATTGATTTTCTGCCTGTCTTATGACAGGCTTTTTTTATGTTCTGATTTCTGAAAAAATGTTCAGCGGCGATAACTGACAGCAAAACCGGATTGATCGCCCGGCTGGAATGATGCACCGGTATTTGCATATTGCTGCTGAATTAAATATTGCTGTAAAAATTGTTTTGATTTTTGAAAAAAAATTTTTATCGCTGTATATTATCTGATGAAACTTTTAACTAACAGGAGGATGTATGAAAAAATCTGCTTTGCTGGCTACTGCTGCGCTGATTCTTACTGCTGCGATCTGGGGATTGTCTTACTCGGCGCAGGCCGATGCGATGAATACGATGAAACCGCTGTTTTTTGTTTTCTGGCGTTATCTTATCGGCAGTATCATGCTGCTGCCGGCGATATTTTATCTGCGCCAGAAAGCGGATAAAAAACTCATTATCGGCGGCATGGCCTGCGGCGTATGTCTTGCGGGGGGCGAAATACTCCAGCAGTTCGGTCTGCTCTATACCACGGCGGGCAAGGCGGGTTTTCTCACTGCGCTTTATGTGATAATGATACCGCTTATCGGCGTTTTTATCAAGAAAAAAAGTTCGTGGCAGATCTGGACGGCATCGCTGATTTCGGTGGGCGGAGCATACTTGCTCTGTTCGGACGGCACGCTGGGTAATATCGGCAATCTGGGCGATCTCTTGATGATCATCTGTGCATTGTTTTTTGCATTTCAGTTTATTGCCATTGCCAAATTTGCTCCGCAGGCCGATGCGCTGCCGCTGGCGGCGGTGCAGTTCTTTACGGTGGCGGTCATCAGTGGTGCAGCGGCTCTGATCGCCGGCGAAAACTGTTCCTGGAACGGAATTGTTGCCACTGCCAGACCGTTGCTGTATTGCGGTCTGGTGGCTATCGGTTTTGCCTGTACGGTACAAGTGGCGGCACAGAAATATGTGCACCCGGCAACGGCTTCGATCGTTTTGAGTACGGCATCGGTATTTGCGGTGATCTGGGGATGGCTGCTTTTGAACGAACACTATTCGCTGCAGAATCTGATCGGCTGCGCTTTGATTTTCGGCGCTGTACTGCTGGTGCAGCTGCCCTCAAAAGAAAACAGTTGAACCATTCAGGAGTATTCCGCACAACAGTAAGGATCTATCATGAATAAAAAATTTGACTTCACCCGACTGGATTGCGAAGAACGTTTCGGTATAGCTTCGGCAGGTATGACCGCTGCCGGAAAATTTGCCAGTTTTATACCCGGTGTGATCCTGACGGCAGTTTTTTACGGTATCCTGAGCCTGCTGCGGCTGATTTGGAGCAATACGGTTTTTATTGAAATGTTTTTTCCCGGCGGCGCGGGCAACCGCACGCTTATACCGGCTTTGACCGTTTTCTGCGCCATGTGGTGTTTTTCAATGATCGTAATGAAACGCAGCAAAATCCGGGTGCAGCAAAAGCTCTTCAAGGCGCTGATGGCGCTGCCGACGGTGGCGGAAAGAGTGGAGTTTGTCGGGCAGAATGTGGTTGATAAAAACGAGTTCGCTGCCGCAAAAATACTCATGCAATCTCAAGCAATGGAAGCAAAGAACCTTGCCGACTCCGAAAAAGCGCTGCTGATCGACAGTTTTATCGGAGATCTTGAAAAAGCTTCCGACAGCAGTTTTATCAACATAAGCGCCTTTATCTGGGCGATCCCCGTGCTGGGGTTTATCGGGACGGTGCTGGGGCTGGCCAAAGCGGTGGGCAACTTCGGTGAACTGGCTTCGGCCAATGGCGGCAGCGGTTTTCAAGCCGTACTGCCGCAAGTTACCGGCGGTCTGGCTACGGCGTTTGAAACTACGCTTACAGCGCTTTCGCTGGCATTGATATTGCAGCTTTTAAGCTCATTTATCCGGCATGCAGAAGAACTTTTTCTGCAGCAGCTCAAGCTGCTGCTGAACGATACATCTGAAAACAGCGATCCAGACTGCGAAACTGCCGGCTCATGAGATACCGCCCCGCCAGACGGCGTCAGGTGCCGGTGTCGTTTCTGGCGTTTCAGGATATTATAACGGCACTCGCCGGAACGCTGCTGCTGATCGTGCTGCTGACCGGATTGTACAAAAGCACGGCAACTCCGGGCGGAGAAGTGCACGCCGCGGGCAGCGCCGCAGAGTATTCGGCTCTGACCCGGCTGGCCAGGCTCAAACGCGCCCAGCTTGCCGCAGAACGCAAAAAGCTTGAGCAGCTGCGCCGGGAATTCGATCAGCAAGCCCGGGCCGCCGCCCGACTTGCCGAAGCAGAACAACTCGGGAACGCCATCCGGAAAATGGAGCACATTGCCGGAGAACGGCAGAAAATGCTTGAAAAACTGCAGAGCGATCTGTATAAACTGCAAAAATCCACTCCCCGTTCCGCGGAAGCCGTTCAAATGCTTGACCGGCTTGAAAAATACCGGCGGTTATCGGCAGAATGGCAGCACCGGCAGCTGGAATATTCTCTGCAAGGTATCGGCAATAAGGAAAATATATTGCTCGATTGCTCCCGCAACCGTTTTCTGGTGCTCCGGCAGAACAGATCTCCGCAGGATCTGGGCGCAGCATACAATGCACTGGATAAAGTCAAAAATATTCTCATCCGACACGATCCGGCAGCAAGCCGGCTGATAATCGGTGTGAGACCTTCGGCGGGAACTTTTGCCCGGGCGCTGCAGAAGGCGCTCAAAACGCAATTTCCCGAGCTGGAGATCATATCCGAGCCGCTGGCTTCGGAAACATCGGGAGGGCTCCGGCTGTGAGAAAATATTTTAAAAATCCCGACAGCATGGAACTGCTGCTCGATGCCATGTGCAACGTTTTCGGAGCAGTGCTGTTTGCTGCTCTGCTGGTGGGCGGGGTTTCCATTGTCCGGCAGCAGCCGGATGCCGATCAGGTGCCGCTGCAGCTTATTGAACAGGCCAGGCTGGATAATGTTCTGCTTGATAACGAGCTGCAAACGGTTCAACTGGAGTGCGACATACTCCGTAAACTCCCCCGTAACCGCCCCGTTGCTGTTTCCGGTGATCTGCAGGACAAGCGCAGCAGTTACCACGCCGGCGTTCTGAAAGTGAACTCGTTGGCTGAAAAAATCGAGAGCACTTCCGCCCGGCTCCGGCAAATGGAATATCAGGCGCTCTGGCTGGAAAAATTTGCTCAAGATCCGCAGAAAACACTATCCGAACTGGAAAAAGCCTCCATGCACCTGCAGCAGAAACTTGCCCGGAAGACAGAAAAAGTTATAACAGTGCACGGCATAAAAACCAGCGATCGGCTTTTGCCTTACCGCCTGATCGTTACCCGCAATAAAGTCTATGCCGCGGGGTGCGATGAAGATATTTTCCGGAAAACGCCGCCGGATGGCGTGACCATCAGTGCTTTCCGGCGGGACGGAGAAGAGTTTTACCGGGTCAATACTGTTCCTGGCAAAGGGTTCAATATTGCGGATTTCAAACTCGATATGCTGAATTTACCCGACGATAAAGCGCAAAAATATTTTATCGAACTTGCCGTGGAAGATAACGCCATAGCCCAGGCCGCCGCCGTACTGCAGGAAGTAAGGCGCAGCAACATGCTCCACGCATGGCATACGATCAAACCCGGAGAAGCCGTATGGCGCACCTCGGAACGGAGCAGTTATGAAGTTGCAAGGTAAAATTTTTCTTATCGCTGTTTTTGCCGTAACAGTAGTGTTGGCAGGAATCTGTTTTATTTGGATCCAAGCACCGGCAAGCCGGCAAATTACAATGAACCGGATTGCGGAAAAGGAAAGTATGCTGCTGCCGGAGCTGCCGGAAAATCCGGCTCCGGCTCTCTCCTGTTACAGCTCGTGGAGCGATACAGAGTTTCAACCAGTCGCCGATACCGGCTCATTAGCCGCCGATTTGAAGCAATGCGCCGCAGTAATGCTGAAAGCCGTGCTGCCGGAAAAAAGTCTGATCGCTGCCGATATGCAGATAACTCTGCATGATGTCCGCACCGCCACCGTCAGCGGCCGGGCCGTGATCCCCGGCACACTCACTCAACCGGAACAACAGCTTGATTACAAGGTGAAAGTCAACTTTTTTGCCAATATAAGCTGCGAAGCCAACTACCCGGAATTCACCCCCGCTGCGCGCTGAAGCTGAATGCCGGTTTCAGGAAACAGAGGCTGTTGCAAAACCTTAAAAAAGTTTGCAGCATCCTTTTTTTTATTTTGTCAAACTGCAGCAGAATATTTTAGTTTTTTTCTTGCAACAGCGTGAATTTTTACAGAAAAAATATTGCAATTTACTTATAATAAACAAGTTGGGATTGCTTTTATTAAAATAATAAAAGCAATCCCTGCGAAAGTTTTTGGAAAATGGGGTTCCGCCGTCGCGCGATGCTATGGCGGGACAAGGTGGGGAAAAGAACCTTTTTTCAAAAAGGTTTTTTCCCCACAAAACAGTTTTGCAACACACCCCTTTTGCTTCACAAAATACTTACTCAAACAGACCGTCTTCGCTGACTTGCTGCATGGGTATGGGTTGTTCGCAGGTGGTTTCGAGCATGATCTTGCGGCCTTCCCGGCTGGATTTTTCAAAGGAAAGCATGATTTCCAATACATGCATGGAAAGCTCTCCGCTGACCCGGGTCTTGCGACCGGAGATGATCCCTTCGATCATATCCGCAACGCCGATACTGCGGGCATCGGTGTTGTAATCAAAAGCGCTGGGCACTTCCTGCCACGTTTCGTACCCCGGACGGAAAACTTTGATAAATCCGCCGAAAAAGTTGGGGTTGTGCATGTTGATCGAGCCTTTGGTGCCGTAGAGTTCAATGTACGGGTGCGTGCCGCGCCACACATCGTAGCTGGCGATAACCGTGATCTGGGCCCCGCTGGCAAATTCAATGATGCCGCTCTGGAAAGTCGGCACTTCCACCGGGAAAATGTGGGGCACCGTTTCCGGCCCGCCGACACGTGTTTCCGTGCCTTTGGTGACCGATGCCGTAACCGCCACCGCTGGCCCCAGCACGTTGACCAGCTGGGTTATGAAGTAGGGTGCATAATCCAGCATCGGACCGGCGCCTTTTTTGTAAAACGCCGCCGCATGGGGCCAGCTTTCCGGACCGCGGCTGGTGAACATGGCCGTACCGGCAAAAACTTTGCCCACCCAGCCGTCGTCGATGATCTTGCGGACAGTCTGCGGGCCGCCGCCGAGAAAAGTATCCGGTGCCGCTGCGATCTGCAAGCCTTTGCTCCGGGCCAGCGCCATGAGTTCACGGGCTTCTTCCATCGTGCCGCAGAGGGGCTTTTCGCTGTAAACGTGTTTGCCGCACTCCAAAGCGCGCTTGCTGACTGCATAATGCGCCTGCTGGGGTGTCAGATTCAAGATCAGTTCCACCTCGGGATCGGTGTAAATATCTTCCACGTTTTTAACGGGGATATTGTATTCGGCACCCTGTTTTACGGCGGATTCTTCGCGCAAATCGCCGCAGCAGATTATATCCATTTGCTTGAAGCGTTTGGCGGCCTTGAAATACCAGTCGGAGATCATGCCGCAGCCGATCACACCGATTTTCATAGAATTTTTGCTCATAATGATTTTTCCAATTCCAAAAGTTTATCAGTGATAAACCGGACTATGTTTTTCTTGAATTTGGGCCGCAGCATTCCGGGGCCGAACCAGACTTCGTAGAAGCCGAATGCTCCGAAGTCATCGCAATCGAAAATGCCCGGATACATTTCAAACATTTCTTCGGTGGGGTAATAACCGGCATCGCCGTTGGCCACCGATACTGCTATCGGGAATTTGTTGACCGATTTATTGCGCAGCTCTTCGCCCACCGCCAGAAAAGGTTCGCCGGGGATGGCAAAAAAGCTCAAATCGCCCATCTTCAGAGCCTGAAGATCCCGGATGACCCGGAAATCGTGGCCGCGTTCTTTCAAAACCGCCATTTCATTCATGCGGTCATGGATGAATTCCAACAGTTTGGCAAATTCCGGAACTTTGTCCTTTTTGGCATAGAGTTTGCCGGCAATATCGCGGTAATTTTCCGCATCGACCGGTTCGGTGGGAAACTCATAAGCTTTCATATTGGCGCGGATATCGGAAAGGTCGATCTCTTCGCACTTGCTGTAATCATTTTCAAGATCGTCCACATAGCTGGTGCCGATCCATTCCAGATTCAAATGGCGCTCTTCAGCTTTGGGGTGAGTCCAGATAACATTCACATCGCCGGCGGTGCCGTACAGGAAAATCGGGATCTCGGCCAGTTTGCGTGCCTTGATCTTTTCGTTGGCATTGCCCATCCAGTCGGCTGAAACATAACGCTGTGCGCCAAATACCACACCGTGCATGGCGTGATTGTGCAGCAGTGCTTTGACCGAACCATCTTTCCGGACGAACTTAACAAATCTGATTTCCGGATCAGTATGCTGATCTTTGCCCAGCGTGCGGCGTTTGCCGATCGGCTTGCGGATGGCGGCTTTGCCGGCAAAAGCTTTGACTTCCTCTTCGGAACGGATCGCTTCGCCAACGGTCTTTTTGACCGTATTGCGCCAGATTTCGTAAAATTCATGATTTATTTCGCCGTAGCCCACATCGCAGCACGATATACAGGCGCCGGAATGTGTATGCGTACCCATGATCATAACCGACTCCGGATAAAGAGCATACAATTCGGCGAGCTCTGCGCGCAGCAGACGGCACTGCACCTGCCCTACGCAGAGTATATCGCAAACCACGATCACATTGCGCCGTTCGCCGTTGTTGACCGTCAGCACCCGGCAGTAGAGATTATCTCGCACGCCCCAGTTGCGGCGGCCGCGGAAAGGCCCATAGCCGCCCAGTTCTGCAAACAGAGGAACTTCCAGAATATTTTCGGCAGCGCCGACTGAAAAGGTACTCATTTGCCGTACTCCTGCATGACTTTGCGGAAGCACTCAACGAGTTTTTCGCACATGGCTCTTTCGCCATCGACCCAGCGGATGTCGGCCAGCATGATTTTGTTGTAGATGATATCTTCCACAACTTTGCTGCTTTCCACGCGGTAGCGGTCGGGCGAAACCTGGAACAGACGCTGTTTGAAGGTCGGCTGACCCCAGCCGGCAAAGACTTCGATGGCTCCTTCGGCGTTGACTGCAGCCAGCACATCATTGCGGGTTTTGCCTTCTTTGAGCATGGCCGGATCCACGGTTATACCGAATACATAATACTGCTGGCGCGTGGCGCAGCGGCCGGGCTTCTGGGTGGCGATGCCGGGGATCTTGTTAAGTTCGGTATGCAGATAATCGGCATTGGCAGCACGGCGGTCGCTGTCTGCATCCAGTCGGGCGAGCTGATCGGCAAGGATCACCGCCTGAAATTCGGTGGCACGGTAGTTGCGGCTGTCCAAATCAGTCGGCGGCAGAACCGAAGCCTGTCCGCGGGCGGCGCCGAGCTGATAACCGATGTGCGAAAATCTGCCGATGCGGTCAAAAAGATTTTCATCGTCGGTGATACATGCGCCGCCTTCGCCGCCGGTCATGATCTTGCTCTGCTGGAAACTGAACGAACCGACATCGCCGAACGAGCCCAGACCTTTGCCGTTCCACATGCCGCCGTGGGCATGGGCACAATCTTCCACTACTTTGATATCATGTTTTCTGGCAATGGCTACGATCTTGTCAATATCCGCCATGGAGCCGAAAAGATGCACCGGAATAACCGCTTTGGTGCGGGGAGTGATCGCCGCTTCAAACGCTGCCGGATCCATACAGAAAGTATCCGCTTCGCCATCCACAAAAACCGGAGTGGCGCCCACATACAGCGGTGCCATGCCGGTAGCCATCCAGGTCCAGCTCGGCACGATCACTTCATCGCCGGGGCCGATGCCCAGAGCTTTGAGGCTGGCTTCGAGAGTAACGGTGCCGTTGACCATGAAAGTACCATATTTGGCGCCATGATATTTGGCAAAATCTTCGGCAAATTTCAATTCATTAGCGCCGTAGAAACTCCACTTGTGGCTCATGTAAACTTCCACCAGTTTGCCTGCAACTTCGGGGTAAACGGGGGGCCATACATCAAATTTCACGGGTTCGGCAAAGACTTTGCTGCCGCCATCAATAGCGAGTTTGCTCATAGTTTTTTTCCTTATGTTAGGATGTTAAAAAGTTGTGTTGGCAGAAAATATACACAAAAACCGACATTTTTCAATATATAAATAGGAGTAATAATATATAAATAGCGACATTTGGGCAGAAAGCTTGCTGCCGCATGAACTTCCGGGAGGCAAGGCAGGTCAATAAAGCTGTATGTTGGCGGTATGACAGATGGCGGCGCAAGAGAGTTTGAGAATTTCTCCTGCCGCCTTTCGGTCCGGAATTCACCGGCCGTACTGCTGCCACAGGAATCTTTCGTGCGGCTCCAGATCCATGGCTTTTACAGTTTCTGCAATGGAGTGCTTCATCTGCCAGCGGTCGAGCATCTTTGCTATGTGCAAACGCAAAAGCCCATCGGAGCGGCGTATTCCGGCGCCTTCGCCCTTGAGCTGTTCGAGCATCTGCCACGCGGGATCTTGCGCTTTCTGCAAAAGTTTATAGCCGACCCGGGCGCGGAGTCCGGCATGAGTATCGGCTATTTTCATTAAAGCTGTTACATTATGGGCAAAAAACTTTTCGCAATCGTGTTTATCAAGGTTTTTCAGCAGCAGTTCCACCGCTTCAGCGGCACGCAGTTTACCCAGCAGATATACTGCCGCTATGCGGCGCGGCGCCGAAAAACGCAAATTGGCATTGACCGGGGTACGGTCGTCATTTTCAATGATCTTTATTAAATATGGAATTGCACGTTCATCGCCGGCCAGCGCCAGAGAGAGTGCCGCATTGACTGCCTGCGGGGTATTTTCTTCTGCTCCGGAAAGTATCTGCCACGCCAGAGCGGTTTTGTGCTGCTGCTTGATGTTCCAGATCGCCAGCGCCGGATCGCTGCCGGATAACATTGCTCTTATTGTTTCATCGTCTGCCGAGTGCCAGTAAGAGTTTATATCGCCGTCGGGGATCTTGCTTTTGGCTGACGGATATACCGGCGGCGTGGGCGGCAGCAGATGTTTTATATCAGCAAACTTCACTTCGTGCGGCAGAATATTGCGTTTTTGCGCTTCCACCGCCAGATTGCCTGCCAGTTCTCCGGCAGCGGTCATCAAAGCGATCATCCGCAGGGCGCAGCCCAGATCGTGATCTACACCCAGATGACGGGCGGCTGCGATCACTCCATGCTGCCGGGCCGGAAAGAGCACGCTCATGGGTACAGGTATGGATACGCGGATCTCCCAGCAGGAAGCGGCAATGACCCAATCCTGATAATCTTCGCTTTCAAAAAAGAGATCTTGTGCGTGGGTATCCAGATTGGAGATAACATGGAAAAATGCTTCATCGCACTCGCCCTTGCCGGCAAAAAAGTCTTTGATGGTATAGCTTTTTTCCGGAATTATCCGCAAGCCCTCGCGCACTCCGGGGTTGTCGGCAAGCTGTATGCAGAGCCGTTTGGTACGGAAATCATCCTGTAAATGCAAACTTGTGCTGTAAAGGAAATTTTTGGAAAAATCTTCCGGATCGTATTGCGCCAGCCGTCCGGCATCGAAGTTCTGCACATAAAAGAATTTGCTGCCGATTTTGCCCATGCTGTTGGTGTAGCTGTTGAACTCCCGATCGTGTATACGGCCGCAAGTTAAGGGGGCTTGGGCCATGGAGCAAAGCACTGCATCGGCAGTGGAGTCGATAAATGTGTAAGCCGATACGGTGAAAAGTTTACCCGAATTGTTGCGGTAAGTTACGGCAGTAACCCGGTCGCCGGATTTTTCCACATTGGCAATAGCTGCACCGTATTCCAGAGTTACTCCGGCATTGCGGGCGGCATTTTCCAGCTCCAGTTTTAAACTTTCGCTCATGGAGTGAAAGCCGGTATATTTTTCGGATCTATCCTGCAAAACTCTGGCAAGCCCGCCCACATTCTGAATGTATGACCGGGCAACAAAGCCTCCGGTCCAGACGCCGCCGGGATAGAAGTTTTTTTCGATCGCCAACACCTTTGCCCCCCGTTGCGCGGCGGTGATGGCGGCAATGATCCCGGCGGTGCCCAACCCCGCAACTACACAATCGAATCCGCATTTTTCCGGGGCGGGAGTGTCGGGTATCCGGGCGTATTGATATTGCCCCTGCAAACCGGCATCCAATGCCGCTGCGGCATTGGCAAAGACCGGGCTGCTGATGCGGGAGGCTGACCAGATGATTTGAGCTTCGGATAGCTCTGCGGGGCGTTCTGCCCAATGTTTCTGCAAATTCTGCCGGACAATGTCGGGTGTATCACCGGCATTGCAGGGCATTTCCAGCGTGTAGATTTTTTCTGCCGGAGTCCGGAATAATTCAAACACGCCATATTTGCCTTCAGCAAGAGTGTTTTCGGAAAAAACTGCGGCGGTAAAGAGTTTTTCTGCCCCCCGGCACCGGGCGTCGATAACCTTTTCGGCTTCAATAGTAATTTTGCTGCCGCACCAGTCAATAAAGGTGTAAACATTACCGGATTTGCTGATAAATTCCATTCCCAGCAGGGGTTGGATCTGGTGTTTCATGCACCACGCTGACAGCGTCGGAGCCAGCGCCGCCGGCAAAAGCCGTTCATTTTCCAGCGCATAACGGCCGGCAAGTTCCTGCCGGAACTCTTCCACGGCAGGAGAAGCCAGAGGCTTTGACCAATTCTGCCCCTGCAGAAAAGCAAAAGCATAGTCGCTCCCAACAGAAATAGAACTTTCGACCACCAGCGAATTTTTTATCGCCGCAGCCAGACCGCAACCATAAAAGGTTGCCCCCAATATAAGAGTGTGTGTTGTATAATTTGTATGCATTGTCGGAATGGATTGTTGAATTGGATGAAAATTTACTTTTCGGGTTTCATTTCTGCTATTTCGGTATCGCTCAGGGCTTTGTCAAAGATCTTTACATCGCTGATTATGCCGTTGAAGCCATATGCCGAACCGGACTGGGCGCTGGCGCCGATCGCCGCCCATTTGCGGGTGGATTTTTTGAGCAGACAATTTGGGGCAGTACCGCGGAGCGTGCCGTTGATATAGATCTTGAGCTGATTGCCGTCATAGGTTGCAGCAATCCGGTTCCAGCTGCCGGCTTGCATGGCCCCCTGGGTATTTTTGCTGGCAAGTACGGTAGGTTTGACTCCGTTGCCAATCATAACATAAAGTGCTCTCCAGCTTATGTAAATGCGTAATCCGGGGCCTTGGCTGTGGTTGTTGCTCCAGAAAAAGATCTGATACTGGCGGCTGCGGTGCAGGTTTTCGGGCAGTTTCACCAGGCAGCTGTAAGTAAAACCTTTGGCGGGGTCAAAATCTTCGGGCATATCGAAATTTATTCCGGCATAGGTCCGCCGGGTGTCTCCGGTATTGAAACTCAAGGCTTTGCCGTCAGCGCCTTCGACCCAGCTGAACTGTTCCTTGTTCCAGATGCCGAGTTTTTTGATTTTGCCGGTGGATTCTTTTATGGCGGCAAGCTCTCCTTCGTTGAGAGGAAAATACAGGAAGGGTTCCGCTCCGCAAAGCGCAAATGCCGTCAGCGAGATCCCGGCGAAAATGATTTTTATGCTTTTCATGATATCAAACCTTAAATTCTTATAATTATTCGGCGTAAGCTTCTACTTCGGCTATAATGGTGTTTTTTCCGTTATTTTTGGTTACATAAATGCGGATGGCATCGATTTGTTCGGCAGCAAACTTGAATTCATACATATCCTGTTTGCTGTTTTCGGCTTTGCCGACGGTTTTCCAGTCGGCAGAACCTTTTTTGATCTGCACTGCAAAATCACGCAGCGACTGCTTCTCCGGATAGACCGCAATTCTGCCGACAGTGGCGGATTTTTTGAGCTTGAGTTCGATCCAGTCCGGCACTTTTTGGGGTGTATTGTCGATCCACGGACAGCCGCCGCGGGGATTTTGTGCTTTGATCACGCCATCGGTAATGTGCCACAGCTGGTTGGCAATGGGGTCGCGCGGACGGCACTTGGCATTGCTGGAAGGTATGATTTCCAATTTTTCTTCTTCCATGCGCTGCCACAGAATATTACCGGGCTTGGCCAGTTTTTTGTAGGCGTTTTCGATGATCTCTTTGATCTGTGCAACTGTTTTGAGCTTGAAATCGCGTGTGTCGGTAGTGTAAACATGTACTTCAAAACCGCGGAACTTATCTTTGAGTTTGCCGTTGGAGGCTTTGATCTGCCGGTTTTCGCTCAAGACCTGCAGTGTGGAGTTTTGGAATTCGGGCAGTTCAAACTCATATTCTGCATCTTCGTACTCCACATTGCACGCCAGCAGCCAAACGGCGCCGGTCTCCGGATTTTTGAATGCCCGCAGTCGCAAACTCTTTGATGGCGCCCGGGCTTTGAGCGGCGTATGGATAACGGCTTCTTCGCCCACGATTTTCTGCTCTTTGACCAGAAGCGGCATCCCCAGCTGGATTTCGGGGTAATCGCCATGGAAAACGTTGTAGTGCAGCAAACCCCGGGCGCCCAGAATAAGCGCCAGCAGATTCTGAGTGCGGTATTCTTCGTAACTGGGTACGCGGCTGCGGCGCGAGCCGTGTTCGCCGTAGTTGAAACCCTGATGCAGAAACGCAATGCTCTGGGCATCGGGCTTGTCTTTGAAGTATTCTGCTGCAATATCCATGCAGACCACGATTTTTTTGAAGTTGCTCATCTGTTTTGTCTGGCTGGGGTGCGGATAGCAGTGGAAACCATTGATTTCGCCGCAATCGGGGTAAGCAATCACCCCTTTGGTGCCGGTGGAGATTACCACCGGGTGCCACGGATCGACATCAGCGGCAATGGCTGCGACCTTTGCTGCCGATTCGCGGCTCAAACCGGAACAATCGGGTTCATCGACCCAATAGTGGGCAAAGACATTTTCCGGCTGCATATATTGGGCCACGCGCTTACGGAAAAACTCTTCCGCCGCCGGAGTAATACCCTGTTTGGCCAGCACATTACGCAACCCGAACCCTTTAGCCAGCAATCCGAATCCCATCGGAGTCATACTGCGGACATTGGGGTATTTTCCGGTATTGGTCAGAACCGCCAGAAATTCAGGAAAATAGAATTCTTTATTGTTCCAGCTCAAAAGCAGAAATACTTTTTTGCCGTCGATATACCAGTTGCGGTCCTTGCCGCGCCATACTTCGCCCTTGCGGTATTCGAGTTTACGCATTGGCGTAACGGTCTGCGCGGTGACTTTGCCGGAAGCATCCAGCAGTTCGCCCACTACTTCGAGCCGGCCGAACGGCAGCTTGCCGGCGGCAAATTCAAACCTTGCGCTTTTGGCAGCCGTTTTTTCCGCAGAAACCAGCGCCGTTTTTTCGCCTGCTTTGCGGATGGCACCGCGGAGCTTCATGCCTTTTTTAAGTTCGGAAGCGGTAACTTTGAACCGCACTTTATCAAGTTTTTGAGTTACAAATATCGCCTGCCGGTAATGCGGGTCGATCAGTTCGACGGCGATGGGGACAAAAGCCAGATCTTTAACGGTTTTTTTATCAATGAGCAGCCGGAAAGTTTCGGCATCGCGCACATTGAGCGTGATATTGTATTTGCCGCTTTTTTCCAGCATTTCCGCCGGAAACTTGATCTTGAGTTCGCCATTGGCAGCAAGTTTGGTGTGCCGCAGCGTGCGGGTAAAGCATTTGCCGGCAGGGTCTTTCCACATCAGCTCCGGTATTACAGCACGCTCCCTGCCGGAAACATCGCTGAGCACGATCTGATAATTGGCGGCGAGTTTGCTTTGTTTGATATCGGCTGTAATGGTTGGCTCGGCTGCTTTTATTGCGTATATTTTCAGATCGGCCTGTGGCGGGGCCATTTTCACAAAAGCACCTTTGACATTGAGTACTCCATTTTTGCCGATCGAGCTTATTTCGCCGGATTCGCGGGCGCAGTTTACACTCCAGAACTCTTTGCTGCTTCTGTCAAGTTCCAGCGCCCGGAACGGTATGGCGATTTCGGCGGTCCAGAACTCTTTGCCATGCTGGACTTTGCCGCGGAATCCGGAGTCGTATGTCTTATCTTCCACAAAGCCGCCCTGATCGCAGGAGCGGTCAAAAAGTTTGCCGTTATGCCCCAGCGCAAAATGAAAATAACTGGCGCTGTCGCCCTGCGGGTCGATCATGACTTCCACACACTCATTGAAAAGTCCGGCGTTGTTGATTTTGTTTTCCGGAATGCAGCACTTGAAACCGAAAACGATATCCACGCCATTATTGGCCACTGCAACTTCGGTGCGGTATGCCGTTGGTTTGCCGGTATTCATGATCTTGAAAGAATCAATGAATTTTGCCTTTTGCCAGACGGCATCATCTAATTTACCATCGATTTTTATGTGTTCGGCAAAAACCGGTTTGAGCAGAGCATCTTCTGCTGCGACTGCTGCACTTCCCGGCATCAACGCTGCCAGCATTGCCAGATAAAAGAATTTCCCCATTTTCCGGATCCTTAATATTGTGGAAATTATAAAAACTATCATGTACTTTGTGTTAAAGTATAACACATCTGGATATAAAATGCAAATCCTGCTGAGCTTTAAGCCCTGTTTTGTTGCAAAGTATAAATATCTGCCGGCAAATGCATCTCCTGCTGAATATGTTTTTTTGGGGATTACTCCAATTGTTTTTCATGAACTTTTTTGAGCAGTTTCAGAAAGTTTTTAAGCGTGCGGGATTGATTGCCGGCATCCCACGCGGCAGTGATCACGCGCTTGATCTGAAAATCTGTTTCCCGATAAACGATATTTTCCCGCTCATCGACAGTTCCCGGTTTGACCACCAGCCCGATCCCCAATCCGGCAGAGACCAGCTGACGGGTGGCACGCAGACCCAGAGCTTCCTGTTCAACTATGGGATAAGTGCCGCAATGTTCAAAGAAAAAATCTTCAAACTGTCTGCGGAGCCACGGCATATGGTTGGCCGCCGGCAGAATAAAATTAACATGTTTGAAATCGGTTATACGCAGCGATTCTTTCCCGGCCAGCGGATGCCGGGTGGGGATGGCAAAAGAGATGGGCAGTTCCAGCAATCTGAACTGCTGCAGATCCTGTTCCGGATTGCCCGGACTGTTTACTGCCATAAAACCGATATCCGCTTCGCCGGAAAGCAGTTGCGAATATACTTGCGGCGAGTTCTGGCAATCGCGCACCAGCAGTTTTACCGCCGGATATTTTTCGTGCATTTTCTGCAGTATACCGCCCAGCTGCAAATGGTCATAAACCATATTGGCCACCGATATTGCCAGCATGCCGCGTTCCCCGCGCGATGCCCGGCGGGCGTGTTCATCGGCCCGGGTCATCAGCTCCGGCAAGCCTTTTATTTCGTTGTAATAAGCCTTGCCGGCGGCGGTCAGACGGATGTTCCAGCGGTCGGAACGGTCGAACAAACGGCAGTTCAATGATTTTTCCAGATTGCTGATCTCTTTGCTCAACGCCGCCTGGGTTATGCCCAGAAGCGATGCGGTTTTGCCGAAATGCAGCTCTCCGGCAAGTTTCAGAAAAATCTCCACAGCACGGATCGTTGCCATAATATTGATAACCTTTCGTTTATTAAGATAATATTGTTATTATATTGTATTTTAAAGAAAATGCAATTATTTTTCTCAAAATAATTCTTTTATTAAAACAGAAGGTGATCGGTCATGGGGAAAAATCTGTATATTTGTGCCGGGTTGGCAGTTTTGATGCTGGTAAGTGTTTCATGCAACAAAAAGACGGTCAAAGCCAGAGAACGCTCCGTCCGCGTTGGGATCCAGAAACTTGAAAAACGTGTTTTTCGTGAACAGCTGCCGATACAGGGTACTGTAAAACCGGTGGAACATGCCACCATTTCCGCTAAAATCAGCGGCACATTGGAAATACTCAATGTGGATGAAGGCGATCGCCGCAAGACCGGCGATGTACTTTTCGGAATCGACCGTCAGGTGCTGAAAAATCAGGTGGTGGTCAAAGAAGACGAAATCAACGTGAAAGAAGCCGCCTTGAAAAGTGCCGAACTGCAGCTCAAAACCGAAGAGATCTCCCTGCAGCAGGCCAAACGCGATTACGAACGCGCCCTGACTCTTTCGCGCTCCAATGCCTTGAGCCAGAGCAATCTGGAAACCACCGAAACCGCCTACAAAAAAGCACAGATGGAAGTGCAGAATGCCCACAGCGCCATTGTTAATGCCCGGGCCCAGCTCAAACAGGCCCAGAGCAATCTGGCCATTGCCAAAAAGAATCTGGATGACTCCGTGGTGCGCGCACCTTTTGACTGCGTGGTGTTCGATAAATTTGTGGAAGCCAATGAATATGTTTCTGCCGGTCAGGATATACTCAAACTGGAAAATCACGACAAACTGGAAGTCGAAACTTTTATCAGCGCTGCGTACTACAACCGGATCATTCCCGGTCAGACCAAAGTTGAATTCACCGGCATGTCCGGCAAAATTCTCGGCAGCGCTGTGGTCACCTACAAATCGCCCGGGGTCGATCCCGAAAGCCGTACTTTCAAGCTTAAAGCACTCGTGCCGAAAGGAATCAGACTCGTAAGCGGCATGCTCGCTGATATCAATTTGATCCTTACCGAAAAAGAAACTTACGGCCTGCCGGCCGATGCCATGATGCTGCGCGCCAATGACCGCTACATAGTCTATACGGTCACGCCGGAAAAGCGCGCCAAAGATGCCACCGTTGTGCGGGGGATCGTAGACGGCAAATACTGCGAAGTATTGAACAGTGCTGAACTTATGGGCAAAGATATCGTGGTTTCCGGTCAGACTTTTGTCAACAACAATTCGCTGTTGAACATCATCAACAAGTAAGTCCGGAGGGTCAAGCAAGATGTTTTTAAGCCGAATAAGCGTGCGCCGTCCGATTGCCATGACGGCATTTATCATTGTTCTGATCATGATCGGGTGCTCGCTCTACCCGCGATTGAGTATTGACCTGCTGCCGAATATTGAAATCCCGACCGTGCTGGTGCGGTGCGAATACGAAGGCGCCAGTCCGGCGGAAATCGAAGTGGAAATCATCCGCAGAATCGAAGATGCGGTTTCCTCGCTCGACGGCATCCGGCACATTTCCAGCGTGGCGATCGAAGATCAGGCCAATATTTCGCTGGAGTTCAACATGGGCACCAATGTTGATATTGCCGCAACTGATATCCGCGAAGCTTTGAATACGATCCGCGACCAGCTGCCCGACGGTGCCAAAGAGCCGCGTATCCGCAAGATTGATACCAACGCCACGACCGTAGTGCAGGTTTATCTGGTGGGCGACCGCACACAGGAAGATCTCTACGACTTTGCCGACGATGTTATTGCCGACAAATTTGCGGCGGTTTCCGGTGTGGGCGAAGTGCGTGTTTACGGCTCCAACGAAATGCAGATACATATTCTGCTTGACCGTAATAAGCTTACAGCCATGAACCTTTCCATCGGCAGTATTGTAAACAAGCTCAAGGCCAACAACGTGCGTAAGCCGCTGGGCCGAATCCAGATCGATAAGAGCGAAAAGAACGTGACCTTTGCCGGCGACTATAAAGACCTCGAAGAGATCCGCTCGCTGGAGATCGGCACAGTAAAAAACAAGCGCGTTTATCTGCGCGATATTGCCGAAATCAAACTTATGAGCCGCGAAGTCCGCAGTAAGGCGTATGTGAACGGCAAACCCGCCGCCAGCTTCAATATCGTTAAAAAAGCCGAAGCCAATGCTATCGAAGTTATTGCCGGTATCCGTCAGCGCGTGGAACAGCTGAAACGCAACGGCGAGCTGCCCTCGGGTATGGAACTGGTCTGGTTCCGGGATTCCGGGGAATTTATTCAGGCTTCGGTGGACGACGCCAAAAGCTCCATTGTTACGGGTATTATCCTTACAGCGGTGCTACTGTTCCTCTTTCTGCACGATGTCCGCAGTACCTTTATTGTGATGATTTCCATGCCGATATCGGTGGTGGTGACCTTTGCCGCAATGGTATGGCTGGGGTATTCGTTCAACATCATGACTCTGTTGAGTCTGGGCTGTTCGGTGGGGGTGCTGGTAACCAACAGTATCGTGGTGATCGAAAATATTTATAAGCATTTGAATCGCAACGAAGATATAAAAACCGCCTCCGAAGAGGGTACCGGCGAAGTTATTGCCGCAGTTTCCGCCAGCGCATTGACTAACGTGGTGGTGTTCGTGCCGGTGATGCTGATGATGACCACCCGTATCGGCACCATGATGCGTCCGTTTGCCGGGGTGATGGTGGCCGCAACGATCGTTTCGCTTTTTATCAGTTTTACATTGACTCCGATTTTGAGCTGCGTATTGCTCAAAAATTACAAGCCTGTGCAGGCAGGCGATAAAAAGACTCTGCTGCAGAAGTTCTTTATTCCGTGGGATATCGGCTACGATTGGTTGTGCTCCAAGTTCAACGGCAGTATTGAGTGGACGAGCCGTCATCCGCGCATCATAGTTGCGGTGGTATTTGCTATGGCCATAGCGGTGTGGGCATTTATCATGCCGAAAGTGGGATTGAGCTTCCTGCCATTCTGCGACCAGGGCGAAATCCGCATCCGGTTTGAATTTCCGACCAACTACAATCTGGAAACGACCGAAAAACTGCTCAAAGAAGCCGAAGATCACCTTAAAAAGTATGACTTTATTACCGGTATAACCCGCTGGACCGGCCGCTCTGCTGCGCCTCGCGGACAGGTTTCCACTGCCGTGTATGTAGGACAGATCAACTTGAATACGACCAAGAAATTTGAGCGTAAAGAAACGATTTACGATCTGCAGGAAATCCTGCGTAAAGAGTTGAGTTATCTGGATAACTGCCGTATAACCATGTCGATTCCGGCAACCTTCGGCAGCGCCACATCGGAAATCAACTGTACGATCAGCGGTCCGGAGCTGGAAGTGCTCGAAGAAGTGGAAAAGAAAGTTATGGAAACCATTCCGGCACTGGCCATCACCCGCGACCTCGACAGCAGCAGCCGCGAGCGCAAGACCAATATCAACATTACGCCCGACCGTACAATTCTGCAGAACCTCGGATTGAGCGCCAACGATCTTTACACCAATCTGGTCGGTTCACTCGATGGTATCGAAGTCGGCGACTTCCGCACCGGTACGCGTACTTACGACATCCGCTTGAAGAATCGTAAAGAGTACGGCGAAACCCAGCTCAAGCAAAATGCGCTGGCTACTAAAGACAACAACCCGCTGAATACCGAAGTGGTGGCCAAAATCACCGAAGAAGCGCGTCCGGTGATCATCAACCGCTACGATAAAAACCGTAATATGTACATCTACGCCAACAGCGCTCCGGGCATGGCGCTGGGCGATGTTTCCGGCAAGATCTCCGAAACTGCCCGCACTATTCTGCCGCCCGGATACACTTTGCGTATGCGCGGCAACGTGGAAATGATGAACGAAACCGCTCAGGAATTCGGCGAAGTGCTCATTCTGGCGGCAATATTGACCTACTTGCTGATTGCGGCGATCATGGAATCGTGGACCAAGCCGTTCTTGATCATGTTTACCGTGCCGCTGGGGTTCCTGGGGATGTATTTTACATTGTACTGTTTTAATATGTCCATGTCGATGATGGGTCTGCTCGGCGGGGTAATGATGATCGGGATCGTGGTAAACAACGCCATTCTGATCCTTGACGAGTGCTCAACATTGGTGAAAAACGGCATGACCACCCACAAAGCCATGCTGGAAGCCACCGAGTCGAAATTCCGCCCGATCGTAATGACCAGTATTGCTTCAGTGGCGGGTATGCTGCCGATGGCGTTCGGTACCGGTTTGGGGTCGGAATTGCGTTCCAGCTGCGGCGTGGGTGTGGTCGGCGGTCTGGCGATCGCATCACTGCTGACACTCTATGTGATTCCGGCACTCTATTTCGCCTTTGTGCGCGATACCGCCAAAAAGTGAAAGCATAAAAAATACCGCACCGCACAAACTGCCGTGCGGTATTTTTATGCCGTTTCCGTTTCGTAACTGAAACACGATTTTATTACAATAGCAAACGTGTTTGCCGGCAGCACACGCGGCGTCAGCCGCGAAGCGCGGTCAGCGCCGCGAGCGCATGAGAGGGCAGTTTGCCGGATATATTCCGGCAAACCGAGCGGAAAAGTTCCGCGAAGCCGAACGGAGTCGAGCGAAGCCATCCGGCGTTTGAGGACGATTTTACGGCTTGCCGTAAAATCGCTTAAGGGGGCGTCAGCCCCCGCGTTAATTTAAAGTCGTTAAGAATTACACTGGATATTGCTGCTCAATGAGCACCGGGGTTCAAGGGGGGAAAGCAATCCCCCCTTGGTTGTGCGGCAAAAACCATAATGCTGCCGGCAAAAGTGCGCCGCACATCGCTGTTGTTTTGTATTGCTGAAAAATCAGCCTGAAGCAAAAAATATTGCATAAAGTCATTCCCACGCTGTAACTGAAACACGATTTTCATTACGAAAAAAGGCTGTTTCAAGTTGAATTTTCACCGTTTTGGTGTTATATTTGGGTATTATTTTCTAATCAACAGGAAGGGCAAAAACCAAACTGAAAAATATTTGAACTGAAAAATTGTATATAGCATAATTTATCTGGCTCACATCGCAAACTACCACTTTGAGAAGCTGCCAATACAGAGAAAGCACAGAAGAATTGTGCCGTGTAGTGACTACATGGTGCTTTTCTGTGTTTGCATTTCTCTGTAACGCTGTGGTAGGCGTGCGATGTGGTGCAAATCGGGAATGCACCTCTTTTTTTGTGGTGTTTCCCATAACTCCGAAGGAAACCGCCACAGCATGAAACCACTATTTTTACTCTCTCTGCTTTTACTCTCACTTTCTCTCTTTTCTGCTGAAATCAAAGGCAAAGTAGTGGGTGTTACTGATGGTGATACCATTACTGTTTTAGATGAAATGGATAAGGGCAATTTCAAAATCCGCCTTGATAAAATCGATGCCCCCGAAAAGAAACAGGCATTTGGCAGCAAAGCCAAACAGTTTTTATCTTCTTTGATTTTCGGCAAACAAGTTACTGTCAGATACAAAGCTGTTGACCGTTACGGCAGAATAGTTGGGGTCGTTTACTGTGACGGTGCAGAAATCAACCTTGTAATGGTTCAAAACGGTTATGCGTGGCATTACAATTATTACGATAAAACTCCTGCATACATTCAAGCCGAAAAACAAGCAAGGGCTGATAAAAAAGGCTTATGGGCAGACCCCAACCCCATAAATCCTTATGAGTTCAGGGCCATGAAGAAAAAATACTGAAACGTGATTTTATTACAATGGTAAACAGCTTGAGGTGGGGAAAACAGTTTTTCAACAGTCAATCACAATGCTGCTTACAATATCCGGGTGATGGCCTGAACGTTGTATTTGGGTACATGCAAGCGGTCGAATTCATCCAGATAATACGCCACGCTTTCATCTTTTTCGATGGTATCCTCAACCGGTATTTCGGCCGGATGCCCCACCGCCAGCAGGAAAAGCAGTTGTTCGTCGGCCGGAATTTCCAGCAGCGAGGTTACTTCGCCGGCCTTGAACGCGCCTATCCAGCAGCAGCCCAGATTTTCTTCCACCGCTGCAAAAGACATGGTCATGATCGCCGCCCCCGCATCGGCGTAGACCATATTGCTTACTGCGGGACCGTTTTTTACTGCGCTTACGGCAATGAATGCGGTGGGGGCATTTTTGCCCCATTCGGGCGAACGGCGCGGCGTGACCCGGCCCGCATAGCTGGTGTTGTAGAACACCGCCTGCACCAGATCGGGGTTGCGTACGATCGTGTAGCGCAGCACCTGATTATTGGCGGCGCTGGGCGCATGGCGGGCGCATTCGATGAGTTTGAGCAGATGCTTTTCAGCAACAGGCATCTGCCGGTAAAAGCGGATAGTGCGGCGTTTGCGCAAGATCGCAGAAAAATCCATGATAAAACCTCCCTTTCTTAAAGTGACGGATAAGTGACGGATTGCAAATTATTTATTATAAACGACTTTAAAAAATGCATCAATAAATGACGGCTCATTTTTTTTCCGGTCTTGATCAAGCCTTTGAATACTTTTTTCTTACTTCCGGATTGATCGCCAGCTTATGGATGGCTTTTTCATAATCCTGCCACCAGCGCTTGCATTTGCTTCGTTGCCACGGATCGGAGTATTTACGCAGATCTGACCATTTCTGCATCAGAACTTCGCCGTATTCACAACCGATAAAGTAACCGCCACGGATATCCATTGCCAGCGCTTCCATAAGATTGCGTACCGCAAAATACGCCAGTCGGACTGCCTGAATGCGATCCAGCGGCGAGGGGGTTCCGCCCTGCTGCAGAGGGCCCAGCACGGCCTTGCGGACATCAAATTCGCTGCCGCCTTCGGCCTCAAAAAGTTTTGCGATAAAGTCGGCGGTATATTCATCGTGGGCATTTTCGTTGAGGATGATCAATCCGGTGTGACGGTTTTCCAGTTTGAATGCCGCGGTCAATTCTCTTACATCATGATTCAACTCATCCAGCGTAAGCGATTTTTCGGGCGTGTAGCAGTATTCTGCGCCCGAAGCCAGTGCCGCGCAACTGGCCAGATACCCCGAGTTGCGCCCCATAACTTCCACCACATAAGTGCGTTTGGCTGTATCGGTGGAATTACGGATCTTATCCACGGCATCGACGATATTGTTCAGCGCCGTATCGCATCCGATACTGTATTCGCTGCCCGGCAGATCGTTGTTGATCGAGGCGGGCAAGGCGATCATGGGTATATCAAACTCTTTGTGGTATCTTCTGCCGCTCAAAAGATTGTTCATAAGCTGGTATCCGCCCCAGTCGCCGATCAGGATCAGTCCTTCAAGCTGCCATTGGCGGAAGTTTTCAGCTATTCTGGCCAAATCACCGCGCCGGGGAGTGTAACGCCCGGCACCCAGCCGGGAACCGCCGAAAGAGTTCCAGAGTTCCGGCTCCATCCAGTCAGCAATGTGTATTTTATTTTCCAGCAGCCCCACCGGGCCTTCTTCGATACACAAAACTTCAGCTCCGGAAGCCATCCCCATGCGGATAATGGTGCGTACAGCACTGTTCACTCCTGCGGCGGCTCGTCCGGCAGTAACCACTCCGATTCGCGGAAGTTTTTTGCCGGGGACTTTTTCCGGCGGCGCTATCCGCATAAGAGTCTGCTGGATATTGACCATACGCAGCCACTCATCGCCCCGCGCCAGCGCGGCGGTGCGGTAATCGCCGTCTGCCAGTGCTTTGCCGGCAGCCCGGGTTCTGGCGACCGCGTCGGTCAGTGGTGTGGAGGTGATACGGTTTTTCTGCAGACAGGCGATCCGGGAAGTTTTTTCATTGCGGGCGAGCGTATTGAACGCTTCCATGCCGAAAAGCGTACTCATGCAGCGGTCGTAGGCGCTGGGTACTCCGCCGCGCTGAACATGGCCGAGAATAGTTATGCGCGAGTCGATACTGCGTGCGGCCAGAGCTTCTTTGATCGTTTGGGCATCGAGTTTGCGGTTTTTGCAGTCTCTGGCGCCTTCGGCAACGATTATAAGATTGACTCTTCTGCCGGCGGCGGCCCCGTCAAGAATATTTTTCTGCAGCAGATCCGCCCAGTTTTCTTCCGGCGGTGCTTCGGGTATGAAACAGCCCGAAGCACCTGATGCCAGCGCCGCCATCAGCGCCAGATGGCCGCAGTTGCGCCCCATTACTTCAATGATAAAAGTGCGCTGGTGGCTGTATGCGGTACTGGTGATGGCATCAAGTGCTTCGACAATGCGGTGCAGAGCGGAATCCGCCCCGATCGTTACTTCGCTGCCGATCATATCATTGTCAATACTGCCGATGGCTCCGGCCACCGAAAGTGTGCGGTACTCTCCGGCAACTTCCGGCGGGATTTGGCCTTTTTCAGCCAATTCATCGACCAGACTGGGAAACTCTTCGCGCAAAGCTTCGGCGCCGGAAAGCGATCCATCGCCGCCGATGACCACCAGTTTATCGATCCGGTGCTGCAAAAGGTTGTATGCTGCTTTGAGTCGGCCGGAGCGTTCGCGGAACTCGCTGCTGCGTGCCGTACCGATGACCGTGCCGCCCAGCTGAATGATATTGGAAACGTTTTCCCATTTCAATTCGCCGATATTGCCGGCAATCAATCCCTGATAACCTTCGTAAATGGCGAAAACCCGGTAGTTGGCCTCCAGCGCGGTGCGTACACAGCCGCGCAGACAACCGTTCATGCCGGGGGCATCGCCGCCGCTGGTCATGATGGCAATGGCGCCGCGGGAAGAATTTTTTCTGGACATTTTTTTCTCCGTATTTACAGTAAAAAAATATATGTTTTTGTTTTATCGGCAATGAAAATAACCCCCAAGGGGATTTTATGCAAGAAAAAAGCAGGTTTTTTGTTTAAAAAAATTCGTTTTTTCGGGGAAGTGGTGGTATTTTAAAATGATTATTTTTGTTTGATAATGTTAAAGTTGTAAAGGATTTCATCATGTTTTTCAGTATATGCAGCAAATTTTGCATTGCGCTGTTGGCGCTCACCCTTTCTCTTACCATGCTGCCGGCGGTATCGGCAGCGGAAAAGGCTCCGGAAATCGGGCAGCTGCTTTTTGAACAGACCGGCGGCAGTCCGGTGGCGGAAGATCTGCTGCGCTTCAATGTGCGCCAGCAGCCCGGCAAAGAATACAATACGCGGATACTTGATGAAGATGTGAAACGGCTGCACAGTCTCGGATTTTTCTCCGATGCTTCCGCCCGCGCCGTCCCCGGCAAAGACGGGAAATACACGGTCACATTCAAGCTCAAACTGCACGCCAGAGTAACCGAAGTGCTGTTCGACGGCAATCAGAAATTTGAAACCGCCGATCTGGCAAAACTGGTCAATATCGCCGCCGAAGCCCCGCTCAACGAACATAATCTCCGCGACGGCGCCGCCAAATTGCGCGAATTCTACCGCGACAAAGGCTACTACGATGCCGAGATCGCCCCCCTGCTGGAACGCGGCAAAGACAACACCGTGAAAGTGATTTTCAAGATCAAAGAAAATCTTAAACTCAAGGTCAATGATGTCTTTTTTGAAGGTAACACAGTTTACAGCGCCTGGACTTTGCGTCACGCCCTGGCCAATCAGTACAGCTACTTCAACTGGATGGATTTTCTCAATCTGGGTCTGCTTGACCGCGAAGCGCTGGAAGTTGACAAAGTCCGGCTGCGCGACATGTATTGGAACAAGGGATATTTGGATTTCAAGATCAAGTCGCTCAATATCACGCCCGATGAATCCGATCCGGAATTTGTCAATCTGCACTTCGATATTTCTGAAGGCAAGCCTTACACCGTAAGCGCCGTCAAAGTCGAAGGCGCCAAGAGTTTTTCCGATACCGAAATTCTGGAGCTTGCCCCGATCGAAATTGGCGCCGTTTTTGATTATCAGCAGGAAACTGCGGCCAGAAGCGCCATCCTTTCGCTGCTGCACAGCGAAGGTTTTGCCGATGCCTCGTGCAATGTCAGACGCGATGCCGATTTTGCCAAATCCACCGTGGAACTGGTCTTTGAGATCCGGGAAGGCAGAAAATATTCGGTCGATCAGGTGACTATTGTGGGCAACGAATTCACGCGCGATGATGTCATCCGCCGCGAACTGGTGATCTACCCCGGCGATCCGGCCGACGAAGCGCTGCTGGATGTCAGCAAATCGCGCCTGATGAATACCGATATGTTTGAAAGTGTGGAAAGCAACTTTGCCAATGCCGATAAACTCGATGAAAAAAATGCAGTGATCCATGTCCGGGAAAAGAATGCCTACGATGTGCGCATTGGCGCCGGCTACTCCGATGTGGACAGCTTGTTCGGCATGATCGAAGCCAGCAGCCGCAACTTTGACCTTGCCAATCCGGCCAATTACTTCCGCGGCGGCGGTCAGCGTGTCCGATTGCAGGGTGCGCTGGGTATTGAACGCGCCGCGCTGAATTTTGACTTTACCGAACCGTGGCTCTTCGATATACCTTTGCGGCTGGATCTTTCCGTATTCTTGCGCGAATCCATCTACGAATACTGGGATGAAGGCCGCTGGGGCGCCCGTATTGGTTTGAGCAAAAAGTTCTTCGATGATTTTACTACCGCTTCGGTAGCTTACAAATTTGAGCAGGTCAATGTTTTTGATATGTCGCACCGTATGGGGCCGGAAACCCGCGAAGAGCGCGGCCGCGACTGGGTCAGCGAGTTTTCGCTGGAACTCGACCGCACTACGCTGGACAGTCTGACCGATCCGCGCAACGGTTATCAGGTAAATCTGCTCGGAGCCATTTCGCCCAAGATTTTCGGTTCTTCGGTGGATTTCTACCGGGCGGAAGCCAAAGCGCTTTATGTGAAAAGCTTTTTCGACAACGCCATAACCCTGCAGCTGGGCGGCCGCATCGGCGTGGTGGATAACTTCCGCAGCGACCGCGCGCCGATCTATGAACGCTATTTTCTCGGCGGCAGCGGCAGTCTGCGCGGCTTCCCCTACCGGGAAGTATCGCCGGTGGATTCCAGCGGCCGGGAGGTCGGCGGTCAGAGCATGAGCGTGTTCACGCTTGAAGTTTCGCACCCGATCTGGGGTTTCGTCCGCGGCGCGGCATTTGCCGATGCCGGTGGGGTGAGCGAGAGCGAATATGATTTCGGATTTGACCACTTCAATATCGGTGTGGGTTACGGTTTGCGTATCAAACTGCCGCAGGTGCCCATGCCGATCAAGCTGGATCTGGCATTTCCGGTGCTGAACAATCAGGACAATGTCAAGAGCCGCGTGCGATTCCATTTCAACATGGGTTTCAGCTTCTGACAATAAAAATTTTTCAGAAAGGTACGTCGTATGAGGATTCACATTTTAGGCGCGCTTTCCGGTACCGAACCCTTTCCGGGCCGCAACCACACTTCGTGGGCGCTGGAGCTGGATAATGGCAATATCTATCTCTTTGATGCCGGAGAAAATTGCTCGCGCACAGCCTATCTGGCGCAAATGGATATGCTGAGTATCAAAAGTATTTTCATATCGCATCCGCATTACGATCATCTGGGCGGCCTGCTCAATGTATTTTCCACCATGCTGAAAATGCGGGCCCATTACAAGGATACCGAACCGCGCAATGTGGATCTTTTTATGCCAACGGGCGAATTGCTGGAAACTTTTGATGCGTTCACCCGGGCCGTGGGTGCTTATCCGCATCATACTGAGATCAACGGGCAGGTACTCTCCGACGGCGGATTTTTCAAAAATGATGATATTATGGTCGAATTCCGCGGCAACGAACATATTGCCAAAGCGGAAAATGGCGATTTCCGGTCATTTTCGTTCCGCATAACGGCCGGAGATAAAGTCGTAGTCTACTCCGGCGATGTAAAGTCGCCCGATGAATTTGCCGACTGGAGCATAAAGTGCGATGCGCTGCTTATGGAAAGCGGTCATCACCACCCGTGGGAAGTCTGCGCCAAATGGAAAGAACGTAATTGCGCCATCGGCAGCATAATTTTCATGCACCATGGCAGAGATTACATAAATCTGCCTACCCAAACTGCAGTTGCCACCCGCCGGGCGTGGGGCGGAGATGTGATCTTTGCCGAAGACGATATGATCATAGAACTTTGATTTCAGAATATTATAATGAGGTAAACCGATGATTTTTGATGATTTGACATTCTGGCGGCGCTATGTGCCGCACCGCAACGCTTCGGAATTTTGTCAGGCAATAGAGTTTTTGAGAACGTTCACTCCGGATATTGCCGAAGGCAAACATGTGCTGAAAGAAGGTCTAATTTACGCCAATGTGCAGGAATACACACCCAAAAAGCTCTCGGAAGGTGCGATTGAATACCATCGGGAGTTTGTGGATCTGCAGACTCTGCTGGCGGGAACAGAATACATCTATTATTCGCCGCTGGCGGGCCTGACGGAAAAAAGTGCATTTGATTCCGAAAAAGATTGCGGGTTTTACAACTTTGATCCGGCATCTGCGCTGGCCTGCAAACTGGTGCCCGGCAACTTTGCCATACTCTTTCCGGAAGAGGGCCACATGCCCTGTATTGAGTGCACCGATGCCCCCGGTACCGTAAAAAAAGTGGTAGTGAAGATCCACCGCTCGATTTTTGAGTGATTTTGCGCCTGAATGTCCGGCGTTACGGCTCGCACCGCCAATTCCGTCAGATCGCCGGATCGATCAGATCCGGTGATCTTCACTTAAAAATTGCTGATACATAAAGTTGTATTGCAGTATATAAAAATGGAAAATATTCGCAGGAAAATAAGGTATATTATCTATGAATGAAGAACGCAAATGGCAGGGGCGCTGGATCAACGCCGGTGTTACTATGGGTACTCCCACCGATACAGTATTGTCGGCACCTTATATGCGCAAAACTTTTGACTGCGCCGGGACTCCCGGCAATGCAAAGATTTTTCTGTGCGGTCTTGGCTGGCATGTGCTTTATGTGAATGGTCAGAAAGCTGATGACCGGGTACTGGCACCCACGCTTACGCAGTTCGATAAGCATGTAAGCTATATAGAGTACGATGTAACCCATCTGCTCAAAAAAGGCCGTAACGCCGTATGTGTTCTGCTGGGCAACGGACTGTTCAACAGCCGTGTACCCAAATGGAGTTTCGACAAGGCCCCATGGCGCGATTATCCCAAACTTTTGTGCGATATCGTAGTAGATGGTCAACTGGCGGCCAAAAGCGACAACACGTGGAAAGTTCATCCCAGCCCCATAACGTTCAACGAATTCCGCAATGGTCAACATTATGATGCGCGGCTGGAAGTTCCCGGTTTTGCCGATCCGGATTTGGATGACAGCAGCTGGACGTCTGCCATGCTGTGCATGCCCGCCGGCGGCCGGGTCGTGCGCGAAAATATCGAACCGTGCAAAGTTATGCAAAGTTATCCGGCGGTCAAAAAACGTTTTATCACCTGCTGGGAAACAAATTATGATTTCGGGATCAATCTCACCGGCTGGTGCAAAGTCAGAGTCAAAGGCGATGCCGGAACCGTTATTGAGCTTAAATATGTGGAAAAAATCGATCCCCTTTCCGGCTATATCAATACGCAGGAGATAGATCCTTATGAAAATTTCGGCGTTTTCCAGACCGACCGCTATACTCTGAAAGGCGATCCGGAAGGCGAAACCTTTGAGCCGGAGTTTGTTTATCACGGTTTCCGCTATGTGCAGATCTGGAAAGTCGGCAAAGCAGAAATTCTGGATATTCAGGCTCAATTTGTGCATACAGCTTTTGAAAATTCCGGCGAATTCGATTCTTCGGACAGCGTGCTTAATGCTCTGCAGCGCAACACCCGCCAGAGCTATAAATCCAACTTCACCGGCATTCCCACCGACTGCCCGCACCGCGAAAAGAACGGCTGGACCGGCGATGCCGCCATGGCCGCCGAAACCGGGGTGTGGAATTTCAATATGGAAAAAGCCTATACGCATTTTATGCAGATCCTGACCGATACCCAGCGCCCCAGCGGGCAGCTTCCCGGCATTGCCCCCACCGGCGGTTGGGGGTTCAACTGGGGCAGCGGTCCGGCGTGGGATACTTTGCTTTTTGAATATCCCTATCAGGTGTACTGCTTTTACGGCAAAACTGAAATGATCGAAAAATATTACGACAACTTCAAACTCTATTTGGAATATTGCGAAAGCCGTTCCGAAAATTATCTGCTCGATTTCGGTTTGGGCGACTGGTGTCATTGGGATCGGCTGCAGATCACGCCGGTGGAAGTTACTTCCACAGGCTACTACTATCAGAATGTTCTGCGGACGGCATTTTTTGCCGATCTGCTGGGCAAAAGCGCCGATGCCGCTGATTACCGGGCATTGGCAGAAAAAATCCGGCAGTCGTTTGTGAAAAAATTCTCCAATGGCGACGGTTCTTTTGCCGACCGGGCTTTGACCGCCACCGCCGCCGCGGTATACTTCAAGTTTATTGAGGGGGCAGAAGCCGCAAAGAGTATGGAGTATCTGGTAAATCAGGTGCGCGCCGAAGAACATAAAACCAATTTCGGTATTCTCGGGTCCAAATATGTTCCCCGTGTGCTGGCAGATAACGGCTATGCCGATGATGCTTTTGAAATCATCACCCACAAGGAATTTCCCGGCTGGGGCTGGCAGGTGATGAATGGCGCCACTTCGCTGTGGGAAAACTGGAACGGCAAAGATTCGCAGAACCACATCATGTTCGGCGATATTTCAGCGTGGATGTACCGGTATCCCGGCGGGCTCAATCCGCAGGAAGCCACCCCCGGATTCAAGAAGTTTGTCATCAAGCCGTGTTTCGTGAAAAAACTCGACCGTGTCCATACCCGCTACGCTTCGCCCTGCGGCATGATCAGCAGTCAATGGGAACGCAGCGCTGATGGTATAAAGTGCCATTTTGAAATTCCTTCCGGCAGTCAGGCCGATATCATTCTGCCGGGTAAAACGATCAGCAATGCTTCCGGCACGGTCGAAGAAATCGTGCAGCAGTAATAAGGTAAAATTATAAGCCGGTGATATACCGGATGCATCAGCGCCAATAGCCTTTGGGCAGATTGGCGCTGATAATTATACGGTAATAAGCGCTGTAAAGACGGTATTGCGTTTTACCGGCAGCAGCCGCGTAGAGATATTTCCCAGCGGTCGGTGACTTCATCCTGCCGGACGACCCAGAGTTCGTCGAAGAGGTTCACGGTGGGGTCGCAATGCGACACAACAAGTTCCACTCTTTCGCCCGGGGTCATGACCGCGTTTTCAGCAAGCAGCAGATGACCGTGTTCATCGCCGTAGTTCCAGTCGTACGTTACTCCGGCGCGGAATGTGCCGCCATCGATGACTCTCGGCGGTGCGCCGGGGGTAACGTATATGGCTTTGGTTCCGGCATCAATGGTGGCATGACCGGCGTGATTACAGCTTATTACGCTGGAAATCATCCGCAGTGCGGGCTGGTATTGCGGCCCGGTATGTTCCACCGCCAGATATTCGGCATCCATCATGCAATACGATCCCACCTGAATATCGGTCACTTCCGGAATCAATACATCGGTGGCGCTGGTGCCGGTACCGGTACCGGTAAAAATCCGGCAAGTCGGAAACGCTGCAGCAATACTCCGGTAGGCGGCAGCACCTTTCTGCATCAGGCGGGTGCTTTCGGCATTGCGTTCAGCGCCGCCGGTTATGTGCTGCAGATGTCCGGCGTAGCATTGCACGCCATCGAGTATCAGATTGGGAAAACGCGCAATAAAGCGGGCGAAATCCAATGCTTTGTCAAATGATACTCCGGTGCGCCCCATTTCCGGATCCACATCAATAAGCAGATGGATCGGCGCTTCCGGCGAAGCGATCGCGGCAAGCTGTTCCACCTGGCTGGGGTGATCCACCACCAGCTGCAGATGCTCTATATTGCAGTTGAGTTTGCCGATCCGGGCGATCTTCCATGGCGCGGAAACAGGCGAAGTTATGAGAATGGACGATATACCATTATCCGCCAGCGCTTCGGCTTCGGAAAGTTTTGCCGCGCAGATCCCGGCACAGTTGCCGCACGCCAGCTGGCGGCGGGCGATTTCAGGACATTTATGAGTTTTGGCATGCGGGCGCAGTTTTTTGCCGTTGGCAGCGGCAAAGTCCCGCATAGTCTGCAGGTTTTTTTCAAAAATATCCAGATCAAGGATCAGCGACGGGGTGTCCAAATCACACTTTTTCATGAAAAACTCTCCCGGGTTAAAGTTCTCTCCTGATAATATACAGCATGCGTCGTTTTTTGCAAGATTGCTCCGGCGGCAGGTTTGTAAAATTGCCGGATTTGTGCTATATTATTTGATAAGTATATATTTAAAGCATAAAATCAGGAGAAAAACCCTTGAAACATATCCGTAATTTTTCAATCATTGCCCACATTGACCACGGCAAATCCACTCTGGCGGACCGTCTGCTGGAATATACCGGCACAGTGGAAAAGCGGGAAATGCAAGATCAGCTGCTCGACGGTATGGATCTGGAACGCGAACGCGGGATCACCATCAAGTCGCACCCGGTTCGCATGTACTGCAAAGGTTCTGACGGCGAAGAGTACCAGATAAACCTGATCGATACTCCCGGACACGTGGACTTCAACTACGAAGTGAGCCGTTCGCTCGGCGCTTGCGAAGGCGCGCTGCTGCTGATCGATGCCACCCAGGGCGTTCAGGCGCAGACCGTGGCCAACGTGAGTCTGGCATTCAAGGAAAATCTGCATATCATACCGCTGATCAACAAGATCGACCTGCCGGCGGCCAATCTGGATCTCTGTTACGAGCAGATGGAAGAGGTGCTGGCCATTCCGCGCGAAGAAGCGCTGCTGGTTTCCGGCAAGACCGGCGAAGGGGTGCCGGAACTTTTTGAAGCGGTCATCGACCGTATTCCTCCGCCGACCGACCGCGGCGGCAACGCCAGCGCTTTGATTTTTGACTCCACCTACGATGCCTATCGCGGCGTGGTGGTCTATGTGCGGGTGATGTCGGGCAGTTTCAAGCGCGGCGACCGGCTGAAACTTTTCAGCACCGGTCTGGAGAGCGAAATCAAGGAAGTGGGCTTTTTCAGCCCCGAAATGCGCGCGGCCGACTCTTTGAGTGCGGGCGAAGTGGGTTATCTTATCCCCAACATCAAAAGCCCCTCCGACACTAAAATCGGCGATACTGTAACGCTGGCCAAAGAGCCATGTGCCGAACCGCTGCCGGGCTTCAAAGAAGTGCGGCCGATGGTTTTCAGCGGTATCTACCCCATCGACAGCGCCGATTACGATCAGCTCAAGTTTTCCATGAGCAAACTGCAGCTCAACGATGCGGCATTCATCTATCAGGCAGAAAGCTCGGCGGCACTGGGATTCGGTTTCCGCTGCGGATTTCTGGGGTTGCTGCACATGGAAATCATTCAGGAGCGTCTGCGCCGCGAATACAATATGGATATTATTGCAACTTACCCCAGTGTGATCTATCATGTTTACCTCAAAGATGGCTCCATGGTGGAAGTTGACAACCCCGTGTATCTGCCCGACCCCAGCGGTATCGACCGGATCGAAGAACCGCTTATTCAGGCCAGATTGATGCTGCCGAATACCTATATCGGGGATGTGATGAATCTGATTATGAGCAAACGCGGGATCTGCACGCGGACCGATTCTGTGGATGCCAACCACGTGATCATTACCGCAGAACTGCCGATGCACGAAATACTTATCGATTTTCACGATAAACTCAAAAGTATCACCCGCGGTTACGGCAGTATGGACTATGAACCTGCCGGATACCGCGCCGATAAACTTGTCAAGCTCGATATTCTGGTCAACGGCGAGCCGGTGGATGCTTTTGCCTCGATCGTGCATGCCGATATGGCCTACGGACGCGGACGTCAGATTTGCGAGCGTTTGAAGGATGTGATCCCGCCCCAGCAGTTCCAGATCGCCATTCAGGCGGCTATCGGCGGCAAAGTCGTGGCGCGCGAAACGATCCGCCAGCTGCGTAAGAACGTGCTGGCCAAGTGCTACGGCGGCGATATCACGCGTAAGCGCAAGCTGCTGGAAAAACAGAAAGAGGGTAAAAAACGCATGAAGATGATCGGTCAGGTGAATATTCCGCAGGAGGCCTTTGTGGCGGTGCTGCGGAATAACGATGACGATAATTGATTGCTTTATTGAGGTGGCTGGCCATGATTTCATTCCGGAATATTCTGCAGAAATATCAGTTGCGTAAAGCGTTGAAAAAACAGCTTTCCGCGCTGAAGAACTTTTTGCATACCGACGATGATATTCTTGAAGATCCCGCCCGGCAGGAGATCGCCGCGGTGATCGCCGGGGGCGAGAAACTCCTGACTGCAAATGATCCCGGAGAGGTGAAAGCGTGGAAAGAGTCGGCAAATTCGGTGATGAAAAAGTACAATCCCCACAGCTCCATGCGCGAAATACTCGATATTCTGGCGGTGGCGCTGATGGTGGCATTCGGTATAAGAGCGCTCTTTTTTCAGCCGTTCAAGATCCCGACCAGCTCCATGCAGCCGACACTCTACGGCATACACTTTGTGGATACGGATAAAGCGCACGCAATCAAAGGCGTGAATCCGCTTTTCGGCAAGCTTGGCAGCGTGGGTAATTATGCGCTTTTTGCTTCGCGCAAGGCGTTGCTTGAGCTGAAAAAAACTGTGCAGATGGGCAAAGAACTCTATCCGGCAAAAGAGTTCGGATTTTTTGACAGTACCATACTGCCCTTTACCGACGGTACATCTGCCATGCTGCCGGGGGTGCCGGGCAAAGTGGCGGACTATGCGGAGCTTTATCCGGGCAAATACCTTTCCGGCAAGGCGGTGGATGGCTATTTATCTGATGGCGACCACCTTTTTGTCAATCGCTTGAGTCTGCACTTCCGCGAGCCGAAACGGGGCGATGTAATGGTTTTTGCCACCGAAAATATCATCGGCCCCAACGGTGAACGCCCCGCAGACAGCGGCGACTATTATATCAAGCGGCTGGTGGGGCTGCCGCTGGATACGCTCAAGATCGTGGACGATACACTTTATGTAAAACCGCATAAGGCGGAAAAATTTGTGCCGGTCTACGAACTGGCGCCCAATATGAAAAAACTCTATTCCGGCAAAGGCGGTTATCAGGGGCACAGCAACAGTATCCCCGGATACAGCAATTTTCTGCGGAATTCCGGCGAAGAATTTACCGTGCCGCAGGATCATTATTTCATGTTGGGCGACAACACCCGGTTCAGCGCCGACAGCCGGGTGTGGGGCCCGGTGCCGCGGCGAAATCTCATCGGGCGCCCGGCGATCATTTTCTGGCCGTTCAGCCGCCGCTGGGGCACCGTTGACCGTCTGGAGCCGCTGGATATACCCACCGGTCAGGCGGGGGTGCGGACTTTTTCGAGCATGAATGTACAGTAATAAATAATATTTCCCAAACATCCGGAGTAAGGATCAATAATTATGGCACAACATGCAGTATTTTTGATTTCGGCAGCAGACCGTAAGGGGCTGTTGGCGGAAACCACTATGTTTTTCTACAAGCGTTCGTTCAATATCCTCCATTGCCGGCAGTATACCGATGCCATGGAAAACAGCTATTTCATGCGTATAAAAATCGACCTCACCGGCATGACCATGACCCGCCGGGCGCTGGAAGAAGAATTTGCCGGTTTGGGCAAGGCGCTGGATTTCACTTTCAAGGTATATTACTCTGATGCGGTCAGCCGCGTGGCGATCATGGTCAGCAAGACTTCGCATTGTCTTTACGATCTGCTGGTGCGGCGCGAAGATGGTTTTCTGCCGTGCGAAGTGCCGCTGATCATCAGCAATCACCCCGATCTGGAAGCGGTTGCCGACCGTTTTCACATACCTTATTACTGCTGCCCGATCAAAGATAAAGCCAGCAAGGCCGAGCAGGAAGCACAGGTTATTGAACTTTGCGATAAACACCACATCGATCTGGTGGTGATGGCGCGCTATATGCAAGTACTCAGCGATGACTTTATTGCCCATTTCAGAGGTAATATCATCAATATCCATCACGCATTTCTGCCTGCCTTCCAGGGGGGCAACCCCTACAACCGGGCATGGCAGCGCGGCGTGAAAATGATCGGTGCCACCGCCCATTACGCCACTGCGGATCTGGACGAAGGACCCATTATTGAGCAGGATGTTGAACGCGTATCGCACGAACACAGTCCTGAAGATCTTAAAGAGATCGGGCGCGACATCGAACGCCGCGTACTCACCCGCGCCGTAAAAGCCCACCTCGAACACCGGGTGATCACTGCCGGACTGCGGACGATCGTCTTTGACGGTTGATTGGCCGGTTTTTCAAAAAAGCTCTGTTCCAAATAAGGGACCCCTTTTTTCCAAACCTTTTACCGGCATTTATCTTTTTGCTCCGCAAAAAGATAAATGCCATTCAAATTTTGAAAAATATCTCAATGCACAGGTATATCCGCATTGGGAACAGAGCTTTCAAAAAAACGATGCATATTCTGCAAGCGTGCAAGTGCTTACAGCGGCAGATTGTGCACTTTGGCATCTTTGAAGAATTTGCCGGATGGTATATTTGTGCAGGTAAAAAACATTTGCCCGGCGGGTGCTATGGTATCAAAAAACATCTCCCGGTGGCGCGTATCAAGTTCGCCGGTAACATCATCTATCAGCGCCACGAGTTTTTCCGCACCGTGGTTCTGCATGAGTATTCTTGATGCGGAGAGTTTGCTGTTCAATGCTGCCATGCGGTTCTGACCATTGCTGGCAAAGCCGCGCATGGGGTTTCTGCCCATGAAAAAGCGGTAGTCATCCAGATGGCAACCCGTCAGCGTGGTGCGTTTTTCCATTTCCCGGCGGCGGTTGCGGGCAAAGGCTTCGGCGTAGGCCGATGCCCCATCGCTGCATTGGGGGTGATACTCTATGGAGATAACTTCGCTGCTTTCCGGCGCGATCGCCGCCAGCATGCGGTTGAATTCGGTAATAAATCTGCTTCTGCGGGTGGTCAGTTCAGCGGCCGCAACAGCCATGAGCTCTTCGTAGACCGCGAGCTTGGTCAAGTCGGTTTTACGCGGATTTTTCAGCATCATATTACGCAGTTTGAGTGCCGAAAGATAATCGTGCAGAATATTTACATAATCATCGGAAAGCTGGCTGGCAACCATATCAAAAAAACGCCGCCGCCCTCCCGGTGCCCCATTCACGATCTCCATATCTTCGGGTGCAAAGACCACCGGGAAAAAGTGACGGATAAAATCCCGCCCCGAGCGTTCACGATCGCCATTAACAGTCAGTATACGCTCATTGGCACCGGTTACACTGACTTCCAGTGTACTCTTTTTCTGCTGATCCTGCCATACTCCGCGCAAGTGAAAACCGTTTTCGCCGCAGCGCACCAGATCATTGATTCTTGCCGTGCGGAAACTGCGCAGAATACCCAGAAATCCCAGCGCTTCCAAAAGATTGCTTTTGCCGCTGCCGTTGACTCCCAGCAGCAGGTTTTTCTGCTCAAAAAACAAGCGCGCCCGCTCAAATGAACGCCAATTCAATGCCCTGAATTCGCTGATCATAAACGGAACGCGCCTGTTTCAGTCCGGCGTCAGGATCAATGACGCATGGGCATGATTACATAAAGGAAGCCGTCGCCGCCATCAATGGCGACCGGGCTGAAACCATCGTTGACTTTGAAAGTCATGGTTTCGCAATCGGCAAAGCGCAGGGGATCGGCAAGAAACGCCGGATTGAACGATGCGCTCAAGGGCTCGTCGGAAAATTCCACCGGCAGTTCAGCAGAACCTTCACCGATATCGCTGCTCGCCGCCCGCAATTCAAGTTTGCCTTCCGAGAAATTCAGCACAATACAGCCGGTACTGTCGGCCAGCACCTGCGACACCAGCTCGATCTTGCTCAAAAGCGCCGAGGTCGCCAGCGGAATCTGCTGACGGAAAGTCGCAGGAATGACCTGACGGTAGTTGGGGTAATTGCCTTCAATAAGTTTGCTGGTCAGAATGGTATCGGCGGTGACAAAACGGGCCATCTTTTCGCCGATTTCCAGCGTGATATCTTCCTGCGGATTGGCCTGACGTTTGATTTCCTGCGCGGCCGGCAGCGGAATGATGCAGTCGCCATTGCTGCCGGAAACATTTTCCACATTGCGTTCGGTCATTGCCAGTCGCTTGCTGTCGGTAGCCACCATGGTGACCACGCCGTCGCGCAAGCTGAACAGCATGCCGTGCAGAACTTTGCGGCTGTCGTTAAGGGTAATGGCGTAGATGATCTGCCCCAGCATACGTTTGAGATCCGCACCCTTGAAAGTGATGGTGCGTACCGGGGTGAGTTCGCCGACACCGGGGAAATCTTCCGGAGCAATGCCCAGCAGCTTGAAGCAGCTGGTGCCGCAGGTAACTTCCGCATGATGGCGCTCGTCGCTGGAAATAACGACCATGGCATCTTCAAAATTATTGACCAGTGCCAGCAGGCGTTTGGCAGGTATGGTTGTGGCGCCGGGGAGCTCCACTTCGGCTTCCACGCGCGTGACGATACGGATTTCCAGATCGGTAGTGGTCAAGCTTACCACATTATCGTTGGCTTCGACCAGTACATTGCCCAGAATCGGCAGCGTATTGCGGCTGCCAATGGTGCTGTTTACCCGCTGAAGAGCTTTCAGAAGTTTTTCTCTGCTTACCGTAAATTTCATATTTTTCACCTCTTGGAATAGTTATTGCACCGTAATTTGAACTCTTATGCCAGATATTCCACCGCGTTGCGGAAGATCGCCACGCCGTCGCCTTCTTTGGGCAGATCGCCTTTCAGCTGATCTGCTGTCCAGGAGGGCGAGTTGTAGGGCGAAAGGAACGCTTCCGGGTGCGGCATCAAACCGAAAACACGGCCGGTTTCGTCGCAGATGCCGGCGATGCTGTTGAGCGAGCCGTTGGGATTGGCGGGGAATTCTGTTGCCAGACTGCCATCGGCATTGGCATAGCGGAACGCCACCAGATTTTTGGCTTCGATCTGCTTGAGCGTGGCTGCATCGGCAACAAATTTACCTTCACCGTGACGCAGCGGCAGGCGGATAAGATCAATATTTTTGGTGAAGATACAGGGGCTGGACTGATTGGCGCGCAGCACGCACCAGTCATCGCGGAACACACCGGAATCGTTGTGCGCCAGTGCCGCCTGCTGCACAAAGTAGTTGCCGTTGAGCGCCGGCACGATCCCCAGACGGGAAATGGTCTGGAACCCGTTGCAGATACCGATGATCAGTTTGCCTGCGGCAATAAATTCTTTAAGCTCATCCTGCAGACGGAAATGAACGCGGTTGGCGAATACTGTGCCGGCGCCCAGGTGGTCGCCGAAAGAAAATCCGCCGATAAATGCCAATATCTGAAACTCTTTGAGCGAGCGTTTGCCGGAAATAAGGTCATTCAGATGAACCATGCTTACTTCTGCACCAACATGTTCAAATGCCGCGGTGGTTTCTTTTTCGCAGTTCAATCCGAATCCGGTGATAACCAGAGCCTTGACTTTAGCCATAATTTTAAAAATCCTTTATATGATGTGGTTTTTTCACGTATTTTATATTATTTTTATATAATATAAATGCAATTTCGTGATTGTCAAGTCTGTAAAAAATCAAAAAAGGTAATTTGCTTTCAAAATGCCTGCCGGCAGATGAGCTATGCTCAAAAAGTAAAGCCGCCGGAGCTGGCAGAAAATTAATGCGCTCCGGCGGCTGTAATCAATTATTCCGGCGTTGTTCAGTAGCCCAGACCGTTGCCTGCAAGCGGGGCTTGCAGACGGACCACACCGTTTCGCCGTTCATACAATCCGGGACGGATTTTTTCATCTTCGAGCGAAGCCTGCGGGTAGAATTGCGGCGCATTGCATTCCACGCCTTTGATCGTGCCGATATACGCGGCAAGCAGCACATGCGGCACGGTTGCCAGCATGGGATTGGTAAGATCCTGAACCATAAGCTTCATGTGGTGCTGTTTGGCCCAGCAGGCCGAAAGCAGCGCTCCGGTCTGGGTTTTGCACACTTTGAGCGCCACGCCGTTCCAGCCGAGCGAATTGCCCAGTTTGACAAACTTCCAGTCGTGGGCGCTTTCGTCCATGAAAAGCGGCTTGCGTGCGCTGCAGGAGTGTACATCGATCTGGTTGGCTTCCAGATCGTAAGGGAACGGCTGTTCCACATAGATAAGCAGATCAAAGATCTCCGGATATTCTGTTTGCAGTTTATCCAGAATGCTGTTGACATATTCCGGATCTTTCACCAGGCAGTTGAAGTCCGGCGAAAGCGCTTCCACACCGTATTTGAGTGCAATTTTGCCGATTGCCGCTACGCGGTTGTAATCCCATTCGGCATCGCTGCCGGTGAGTTTGATTTTCAAACATTTCAACCCGTCGCGCTCGATCCATTTTTCCAGCGAAACAGGATAGCCGTCGTCGGGTTCATTGCCGGTGCGTTCGCTTTCGTACAAAAGGTCCTTGCCCCCCACCAGATGCCAGACCGGCAGTTCGGAGGGAACATCTTTGACAAAGAAGTCTTCCGGATACAGCCCGCTGAAGGCTTCGTCGTTATAGAACCAGGCCAGATCGTGTTCCATAAAGTTCTGATTATAAGTCTTGTAAGTGGGCAGACCTTTGGCCAGACCGTAGGCGTCGTGCATGGCTATATCGAATGCCGAAGCGCAGATAAGTGCCGCCAGATGGGGCATGGCGGTATTATTTTCGGCATTGAATTTTTCCAGCAATGCATCCAGCTTTTCGGTAAGAAATATGTATCCTTCGGTCATGGGGTGCCGGGTGGGTTCCGGGTAGGCTCCGGCCAGCACCTGACAGAACTTGCACATCAATTCTTCGCGGGCGGCAAAAGAGAGTGCCGAGGGCCACGCCCAGGCCACCGAAAGCGGAGTTTCGCCCCGCCCCACGGCTCCGTAGGCGGGGTATTCCACATGCGCTATTTGAATTGAATCAATGGTTTCGGCGCCGAACTTGAGCGGCAAACGCATTTTTACCGGAATGAATTCCAAATTCATAACAGGATCATCCTTTTCAGAAACAGGGAGTTATATCTTCCAGCTGGAGCGGCAGAGTCTGCTTGAGCCGGATCGATTCGATCGCTTTCTGTGCGAGGAATGTGGAGCGGAATCCGGCCATTTCATCGCAGGGACTGGGCTTGTCGTTGAGAATGGCATCGATAAAGGCATTGAGCATGGCGCGGTGGCCTTTATCCACTGTCAGCGGGCAACTCTGTTCAACGAGTTTGCTGTTGGAGCTGTTCTGCACATTGGCAAAGTATTTTTTGCAGTAGGCTTCAAAGCCGTCGCCCAGCTCTTTGTGCGGGTCGCATTGCAGAGCAAAAGTTTCGCCGGCGTTGTCGGGCATACCGTGATAAGTATTTTCCACAAAGTGCAGGCAGCGGAACAACGCGGCTCCGGCGGTGACTTCAAACTGTTCTTTGGGGTAGTCAAATGTTCCGGTGCAGGAAAAATCCAGAGTCATGCTGGCACCGTTGTTGAACTTGAGGTAGATCCCGTGCGAAAGACGCGAAGAACCGAACGCCGTGATCTCGCAGGGCAGCGCCGGAGCAAAAAACCAGCACGCCAGATCGAGCCAGTGTACCGATTCGCCGATGATTTCGCCGCCGCCGGTCAGCGGATTGAGATGCACCAGACCGTAGGAGCTGCTTTCGTCCTGGATCCGGATATTCATGTGGTGGAACTGTTCTTCCGGAAGCGGTTCGCGCACCGTTTCCACATACTGCCATGGATTGTGCTTGGGATCGGCAATATGTTCAAGATATTTTTTACGCAAGGCTTGCATTGCCGGCGACATGCGGCGGTTGAGGTCCACGCAGAGTTTCACCCCGCCTTTGCGGACGGCGCGGATGATCTTGAATGCTTCCGCATCATGCATGGCCATGGGTTTTTCGCAGAAGATATGTTTGCCGGCAGCCGCAGCGGCTTCCACGATCGGCAGATGCACTTCGTGCGAAGTGGCAATCTTGATCATATCGACTTCCGGATCGTTGATCACATCCATGAAGTTATTGGTTGCATTGGGCACATTGAACTCTTTTGCTGCCGCCTGCGCCGCGGCCAGGTCGATATCGCAAACCCATTTGAAATTGACTTGCGGGTGGCTGGACAAGTTGGGCAGATCCTGATGATGGGCGAATTTGCCGCATCCGATCTGGGCGGCTGTAACAATATTTTTGCTCATAATAAAACTCCTTGAGTATTTATAAAACTCTCTGTTTATTGACAATATAACATAAAAAAAGCAAAATAAAATGGCAAAATCAATAAAAAATTTACCATTTTGGATAACTTGAGAGCATTTTCATCATCCGGTAACGCCAGTATACGGCGCCCCGGCGAAAAGTTATCCCAGACAGAAATCCGGATCGGTACGCAGAAGTTCATCAAAATATTCGATAGTCTTCTGCAGCCCCACCGCCAGCGGAGTAGTCGGCTGCCAATCCAGCAGTTTTTGGGCAAGTGTTATATCCGGCTTGCGCTGTTTGGGGTCATCGGCCGGCAGATCGCAGAAGACCAGCTTGCTGTTGGAATTGGTGAGTTTTATGGTCAGTTCCGCCAGCTCGCGGATGGTGAATTCCTGCGGCATACCCAGATTTACCGGGCCGGTGACTTCGTGCGGGGTGGCCATCATGCGTACCAAACCTTCAAGCAGATCGTCGCGGTAGCAGAAGCTGCGGGTCTGACTGCCGTCGCCATACAAAGTTATATCTTTATTCTGCAGCGCCTGCAAGATGAAATTGCTGACCACGCGGCCGTCGTGCGGATGCATATTAGGCCCGTAGGTGTTGAATATACGCACAATCTTGATTCCGAGATCGCATTGCATACGGTAGCAGTTGAAGAGCGTTTCGGCACAGCGCTTGCCTTCGTCGTAACAGCTGCGGATGCCGATGGGGTTTACATTGCCCCAGTAGCTTTCCACTTGCGGATGCACAGAAGGGTCGCCATAAACTTCGCTGGTACTGGTCTGCAGTATTTTTACGCCCAGCCGCTTGGCAAGGCCGAGCATATTGATCGCTCCATGCACGCAAGTCTTGACCGTCTGCACGGGGTCGCGCTGATAATGTATGGGCGAAGCCGGACAGGCAAGGTTGTAGATTTCGTCGCACTCAATATAGAGCGGAAAAGTCACATCGTGCCGGATGACTTCAAATTTCGGATTATCCAACAGCTTATAGATATTGCGTTTGCTGCCGGTGAAAAAATTATCCACACAAATCACTTCATTGCCTGCATCAAGCAATTTTTCGCAAAGGGCGCTGCCGAGAAAGCCGCCGCCGCCGGTTACCAGAATACGTTTCATACTGCCTCGCTTTAATTTGGCTGTTGGGGGTTGCTGAAATAATAGACCGCACTCTGCCGGCGGTTCCCGCTGCCCGTTTAACACCTCTACTGCAATACAGATCAGTAAAGCGCGCGGATGTTGGCAATGGATTTTTTGGTGCATTCCACAGTTTCAGGGCCTTCGTATTCCAGAACTGCGGAAATGATGTGTTCCATTTCCTTGAATTTTTCCAGCGTTGCGGCAAGATTCAGCGAACCCTCGCCTACGATACTGTCAACATGTTTGCCGTTGCGTTCCCAGACAAAGTCTTTGAAGTGTATACCATACATGCGGTCGCCGAAAAGATCCATCCACTGCACCGGATTTTCACGCTCGGTGTGGATGCACCACGCGGTATCCAGACAAAGACCGATTCGTTTGGAGCATTTGCTGAAAACATACTTGAGCGCCGTGCTGTTGCCCATCCAGTTATAACCGCCGTGGTTGTGGATAGCGGTCAATATACCGTATTCTTCGGAAAGTTTTTCAACGTTTTTGACCGTAAGCTCCCAATCCATGGGGTCAAAAGAAATGCTGATCAGAGGAACATTGGCAAATTTGGCAAATTCAAAAAATCTCCGGTTCCAGGCTTCGTCGTTACTGCGCATGCTGACGACCCCCAGGCCGGCAATACTCACGCCGTTATCGGCATAATCGGCAGCAACTTTGGCCCAGGATGCCGGATCATCGTAATTTACATGGGCCGCCGAAAGGTCAACAACTGTGCTTTCGCAGTAACGGATCGTTTTGGCACATTCAACATTGTCTTTGATGGTTCGGAAAGAGTAACTTTTCACGCCGACAAATTTTTGCAGATCAAACATTGTAAAAATCCTTTCGTTTGCAGATTTGATTGTTTTTCAATAATATACTGTTGTGCAGAGAAAAATGCAAGCCATGTGATCTATTTATTGCCAAAACGCAAATCCCGCGCGGACAATCTCCGGTGCGGGGCGGATCGAACATTTGAACTTTTGATTTAATCCAACTTTTCAGTTTGCGCTGTTGAAAATCTGTGCTACATTATGCTGACAGTTAAAAAAGGAGATTGATAAAAATGTTTTTTGATCCGCTTTATTTGCTTTTTATGCTGCCCGGTTTGATCCTCGCCGGGCTGGCAAGCATGTTTACAACCACAACTTTCAATAAATATTCTAACATAGCCTCGTCCAGCGGCATGAGCGGTGCCGAAGCCGCCCGGCGGCTGCTGGAAAGTGCCGGAATATACAATGTGACCATTGAACATGTTGACGGTATGCTGACCGACCATTATGACCCCACCAGCCACACACTGCGGTTGTCGGAAAATGTTTACGCCAGCAACAGTCTGGCCGCTATCGGAGTGGCCTGTCACGAAGCCGGGCATGCCATTCAGCACGCCACCAACTACGGACCGCTTGCCATGCGCAGCGCGTTGGTGCCGGCAGCAAATATTGGCAGCAATGCTTCGTATTTCATACTGCTGCTGGGATTTCTTTTCCAAAGTCAGATGATGATGCTTGTGGGGATAGCGCTTTTCAGCATGGCGGTACTGTTCACGCTCGTTACGCTGCCGGTGGAATACAATGCCAGCAGCCGCGCCAAACAGCTTATGGTATCGGCGGGGATCGTTTCCCGCGCTGAGGCTTCTTCAGCGGGTGCGGTGCTCAATGCGGCATTTATGACTTATGTGGCGAGCGCTGTAAGTGCGCTGCTTACCTTGCTTTATTATCTGATCCGCTCCGGCTTGCTGGGCGGCCGCCGTGATGATTGAACGGATTTTGCCATGCTGGAGTGCCGACTGAATTCCGACCGCCGGATATTTTACGCGGGCGAAAGTGTCAGATTTTATTTTACCAACAGCGCCGGATTTGGTGATGGACGCGCTTTTTTGCGTACCAATCTGGGCATGGCCCCGGTGCGGCGGCGCGAGATAATCGATGCCGTGGAAAATAATCAGCGCCCCGCCGGACGTGATTGGCACGATCTGGAATTTGAACGCATCGACCGCAACAGCTTTGAATTGGAACTGATCCTGACCGAAACCGGGGTATTTGAGCTGAAACCATTTTTTGCTCCCGCCGATCCGGCGGCAAAACTGCTCTGGCCGGAAGGCGGAAATATTCAGCTTAAAGTCGAAGCCGCCGACAATATCGGGGCGAATCTGATGTATACAGCTTTTGTCCGGCAATTTGGTGAAAACTGCAGCAAAAGTCAGGCCGGCGATATTGATGAAGGCGCAGGAAAACTGCTGGAAAAAAATTATACGGTAATACCGCCATCAGGAACTTTCCGCGATCTGAAAAACAAACTGGATTTTATTTTCGGTGTTTTAGGTTCGCGCATACTTCAGCTTTTGCCCATTCATCCGGTGCCGACGGTTTACGGCAGAATGGGTACTTTCGGCAGTCCTTTTGCCGTGCTCGATTACTTTGCGGTGGATCCGGCGCTGGCGGAGTTTGACGAGTGCGCTACCCCGATGGAACAGTTTACCGAACTCGTTGATGCCGTGCACAGCCGTAAAGGGCGGATATTTCTGGATATACCGGTAAATCACACCGGCTGGGCGAGCAGGCTGCAGACCGAACACCCCGAGTGGTTTGTCCGCGATCCGGCAAGCAGAAGGATCGAGTCGCCGGGCGCATGGGGGGTGGTCTGGGCGGATCTCTGCAAATTGGATTATAATCAAACTGCGGTGCAGCGCTATATGGCGGAAGTCTTTTTGTACTGGTGCCGGAAGGGGGTGGATGGTTTCCGCTGCGATGCCGGATACATGCTGCCGACCGAAGCGTGGCAATATATTGAAGCTAAAGTCCGCAACGAGTACCCCGATACCGTTTTTATGCTTGAAGGTCTGGGCGGACCGCAGGATAAACAGACCGATCTTTTGAAAAATTGCGGCTTGGACTGGGCATATTCGGAACTTTTTCAGAATTACAGCCGCAGCGAAGTGGAGTCCTGTGCCGGATATGCCGAAAATATCAGCCGCAGCGCCGGAACTCTGATCAATTTTGCCGAAACCCATGACAACAACCGTTTGGCGGCAACCGGCGAAACCTTTGCCCGTATGCGCTGCGCACTGATGTGTTTTATGTCTGACAGCGGCGCGTTCGGATTTACCAATGGCGTGGAGTGGTTCGCCAAAGCCAAGGTCGATGTGCACGAAGCACGTCCGCTCAACTGGGGCGCACAGCACAATATGGTGGAGTTTCTCCAGCGTTTGCACGGTGTCATGCGGCTGCATCCGGCTTTTTACGGTGGTGCGGTCAGGCATTGGTGCAATCATGCGCCGGATCAGGCGCTGGCGATCCGGCGCGAGCGCAACGGTATGGAAGTGCTTTGTCTGATAAATCTCAACTGGCGCGAAAGTTCGCAAGTCAGATTTTCCCGCGATATGTGGCACGGTTCATCCGAAGCGTATGATTTTTTGAGTATGGAGCGCTTTTTTCTTGAGTGGCAGGGCAATGAGTGCAGCATCCGGCTTGCTCCCGGCGAATGCAGATTGCTTACTGCCGACAAAAGCTTGCCCGAACAGTTGCAAAATGAACTCCAAAGTCCGTTCCGCACTCCCGAAATGATCCGCCAACAGAAATTGAAATTGGCGCTGGGTAAGGCCTTGCAGGCGGCGAAAATACAGTATCATGGCAGTTGGGATGAGCTTTTGAGCGAACTCAAGGCAGATTTCCGCAAATTTTTCCGCAACCGTCAGGTCGTGGAGTTCTGTGATGGATTTGATACCGACCGCCTGATTATGGTACCGCCAAACTGGTGTCTGGCGATCAGCAGTAAATACGCTTTCCGCGCCGAGCTGAAATCCGACGGCAGAACTTTGCGGTTTGAGCGGTCGGTGCATCTGGGAAATGAGTGTTATTTTGCTTTGTTTGCGCCGCTGGCCGAAGATGATGTGCCTGTTGGTGATCCGGTGCTGGAAATGACGGTTTTTGAAAATGAAGAAACGGTCCGCCGCATCAGCCATATAAGGTATCTGCCCGCCGGGGACAGCAGAGAACTGGTTAAACTGCACTTTAATTCCAACGATTTGAAATCCGGTCCGCCGCGGCACGCGTTGGGGGTGAACTCGCTGGGCGGCTACATGCAGGTTCCAGCCCGCTGGGGCGATCTGGTCAGCAAATACGATGCGCTGCTGGCGGCAAATTTGAACAGCGAGTTTCCGGTGGATCGGCGTGTAATGCTGGTGCGGTGCAAGGTCTGGCTGGTTTTGAACGGTTTTTCACAGGAAGTAAACTTTGCGGTGCAGCGCTGTTTCCGATCCGGGCTCCGCAATCTTGCCCGTTGGGAATTTGATGTGCCGGTGGGCCAGGGCAAAACGGTCAAACTGGATATCACCGGCAGATTTGCTTTCAATGCCAACGCTGTAAAGCTGGAGTTCCGGCGCCGGCCTGCCGGCGGCAATCAGCGGCTGCTGGCAGATAATGTGCCGGTGCAGCTGATCGTGCGCTGTCAGATCGATGATCGCGATAATCACGCGGTGACCAAAGCTTATTCCGGCGCCGAAAACAGTTTCCCCAATGCCGTGGAAGCCGCTGAATACGGATTTGTTTTTGCGCCCGACAGCCGGCGGCAGCTGGCGGTAAATATGGATAAATGCCGGTTCTTCAGCGAAAAACAATGGCAGTATATGACAGAACTGCCGTTGGAAAATTACTACGGGCTTGAACATAATTGCGACATTTTCAGCCCCGGATATTTTTCCGGCGAAATCTCCGGCGGCGATGAAGCGCTTCTGCTTGCTCAATGTCATATCCCTGATGTGCAGGCCGAGTTTCCGGAGCCTGACCGTTTCCCCGCGAGTGCCGATATTATGGATGCAGCAGAAAATGCACTCAAAAACTTTGTGGTCAAACGCAACGAATACCGCACGGTCATTGCCGGATATCCGTGGTTTCTCGACTGGGGGCGCGATACACTCATTGTTTTGCGCGGTATGATCGCGGCAAATATGCTCGAAGAATCCCGCGAAGTGATATTGCAGTTTGCCGGATTTGAAAAACACGGCACCATACCCAATATGATCCGGGGCAATAACGACTCCAACCGCGAAACGAGCGATGCCCCGCTCTGGCTGGCGGTGGCGATTGCTGACTATATCAGAGCTGCGGGTTCTCCGGAGATCCTTTATGCTGCTGCCGGAGCTGAAAAACGCCCGGTGTTGGAGATAATCGAATCTATTGCTCACTTTTACCGTTACGGTACGGATAACGGAATTTTTGCCGATCGCGAGAGCAATCTGGTTTACAGTCCGGCGCATTATACCTGGATGGATACCAATTATCCGGCCGGTTCGCCGCGGGCGGGTTATCCCATTGAAATTCAGGCGCTTTGGTTTGCATTGCAGAATATGCTTGCGTGTTACAGAAATGAATACCGCGCCGGGGCTGAACAAACCGCCGAATCCATAAAAAAATATTTTTATCTGCCGGAATATGAGCGCTTCAGCGATTGTCTGCACGCTTCGCCGGATACCCCGGCCGCCGCGGCGGTTCCGGATAATGCGGTGCGCCCCAATGCGCTTCTGGCAGTTACTTTGAATGTTCTGAAAGATAAATCGCTGCAGAGTTCTATCGTGGAAAGCTGCAGCAAACTGGTTATTCCCGGTGCCATCCGCAGTCTGGGCAATTTTCGCGTGGAGCCGCCGCTGCCGGTGAAACTCCACGGGCGTTTGCTCAATGATCCCGATCAGCCCTACATCGGGCACTATTGCGGGCCGGAAGATACTTCGCGCAAAGCGGCATACCACAATGGCACAGCATGGTGCTGGCCGTTCCCGAGCTATGTGGAAGCGCTGTATATGCTCCATGGCGACAGGGTTCTGGATGCGGCAAGGGCATTGCTGCGCTCAAGTTCATGCTACTTCAATGACGGCTGCCCCGGGCAGCTGCCGGAAGTCGCCGATGGCGATTACCCCCACAACTGGGGCGGATGCGCCGCACAGGCGTGGAGCGTAAGCGAGTTTTACCGCGTGGCAAAACTGCTGGGCTTGTGAGTTCCTCTTTCAATTCCCGGCTCAAAAGCGGAAAAGCGCCCCGAGTTTTTTACCCAGTATTGCGCTGGCGGCACCCAATGCAGCACCCATGAAGATCATGGTCCACACCCCGAATGCACTGGCGGTAACGCCGCCGGCACCGAGAACTTGCGACAATTCAAAAATCGCTTTGGTTATAGGATAGAATGCGCTCTTCTGCACCAGAATAAGCGAGTCGGAAACCTCCAGCATCGAAAAGCTGAATGCAAACAATCCGCCGATCAGCAAATTCGCCGCCAGCAGCGGCACCAGTATCTTGCTGAAAACTTTCCGGCGCGGCGCGCCCACGCTCAATGCCGCTTCTTCCAGTGCCACCGGAGTCTGTTCCAAACCCGATGCCACCGAGCGCATCACATAGGGCAAACGCCGGATGGCGTAAGCTCCGGCCAGCAGCCACAGCGGAGAATTTATCGGATCAAAAATGGCACTTGCCCAGGAAAATTTGACCGTCATACCCAGAAAGCCAAACGCCATCACGATTCCGGGGATCGCCAGCGGCAGCATACTCAAAACATCAAAAAATACCGCGCCGCGGGGCTTCCAGCGCACCACCAGCACCGCACAGAGCGTGCCGCTTACTGTTGCCAGCAGTGTGGCCGCCAGCGAGTAGCGCAAACTGTTGAAAATACTCGGCACCACCAGTTTGTCGCCCAGAGCATTTTCAAAGTTCATCAATGTCCAGCTGCCGGGTATGATCGTGCCGTAATAGTCGCGGCTGAACGCTATCAGCAGCAATGCAATATGCGGCAGTACGGCCAGCACCGTAACGATCCCGAAAACTATTCCCGGCAGCCATGCGGCAAACCCATGCAGCTCGCGGGCAATACTGCCGCTGGAACCTTTTACCGCCGAAGCCCCGTTGCCGCCGCCGGCCAGCAGCCGCCCCGCCAGATAGAGTATGGATGCGGCGATCATCATGACCAGTACCAGTGCATAAGGCATGGGGTTGCTTTCCAGTTCACTCAAGCCGTCAAATACCTGCACCGGAGTTACCCGGGTAAAGCCGAACATCAGCGGCGTGCCCAGCTCGGTAAAGCTCCAGATCAGCACCAGACTGCCGCCGGCCAGTATCCCCGGCCGGATCAGCGGCAATGTGACTTTGAAAAAACGCGGTATCCGCCCGATGCCCAGATTACGTGCGGCTTCCTGCAAAGCGGGATCGCAGTTGGCAAGGGCTGCCGACAAATTCAAATACAGTATCGGATAAAGATGCAATGCTTCAATAAATGCTATGGCGTAAAATTTGCCGCTGCCGCCCAGAAAATCCACCCGGGCAAAACCCATATCGACCAATATGGTGTTCAGCACGCCGTAATAGCCGAAAAGTTGCTGGAAGCCCAATGCCCCCACAAATGGCGGCAGGATCATCGGTGCCAGAATCATGGCGTTCCACAGACCTTTGCCTTTGAAATCATAACTGTCGGAAAGGATCGCCAGCGGCAGCGCCAGCAGAAAAACCAGCAATGTCGTTGTCAGAGAAAGCAGAAAAGAGTTTGCCAGTCCGCCGCGGTAGACTGGATTTTCCCATAATTCAGAAATTATCCGCCACGAACACCCCTCGGCAATTACCATACCTACCGGCAGCAGCAGAAAAACCGCAAAAAATCCCGCCAGCAGCAATGCACAACTGCTGCGCCAAACTTTTATAAACATAACTGAAACTCCATAAAACAGATTGAACAAATCCATGCAGCGGGCACTGCTCCGGCATTTGTATTATTCATATTCAAGTGATATAAAATGCCGCATTTTTTTATAAATGCAAATAAAAATATCGTATTTATCCGGTATTTTCACCGGGAAACCGCCTTGCGTTTGATCTTGCGTTTTTTTATTGACCGGCCATATCGCTTTTCTGCCTTTTCCAGCAGGGCTTTGGTTCGCGGATTGCGGACCAGTGTGCTGAAAACTGTATAACGGTTGTTGAAGGGTTTGGCTCCCATATCAAGAAGTGTTTTTACCAGCGAATATATCTGCTGGCTGTTGTCAGTTTCTTCTCTCAAACAGACAATACTCAAGGCGGTACGGCCGTTTATTTCCTGATCTATATCAAAATTGCGGGAATGGCGTTTGAGCGTATTCAGAAAGAATGTCACATGTAAATTGCGTCCTTCATTGCTCGCAGCATAGGCACAGACAATCTGAAGCAGATTTTGCCGGTAGCCGTGGTAATATACAGAGCCTTCCGCAGAAATACCATTGGCCAGCAGTGTTTGAAACAGCAGCGTATTGTTTTTGCTGACGGCTATCAGTAAAGAGGGGTCGATCGAGTTGTTATTGTTGTCATTATTTTTTTCGGCAACATTGTTGCGTAAAAGCATATTCACTGTTGACATATGGCCGAGCAAACAGGCATTCTGCAAAGCATTGAGATTATTCCACCACATCCGCCGGGCGTCGGCACCTTCTTTCAGAAGTTTTTCCGCCTTTTGGGCATCGTTATGCCGGATCGCTTCGGTAAACTCAAATTGGCGCAGATAATTTTTATTGATGTTATTGCCGGTAAGATTGTGATCCCGCAGGAACTGCACCATCTGATCGCTGCCATGGCTCAAAGCGGATTCATAAATGGTTTCGCCGGCATAATTCAGGCGGTCAAACTCACTGAACCCGGCTCCGACAAGATCCTCGGCAAACTGCCGGCTGTTGCGGGTCGCTGCGTAATGCATGGGTGTTGTCCGCGAAAGATTATTGACCCTGGGGGCATAAAGCAAAAGGTCCCGGGCCCGGCTGAAATCGGGCTGATGAGAATCGAATAAACGGTTTTGCGCTGAAGAGCTGTAAGTATTGCACAGCCTGAGCAAAGGCACGTCGTTGCCATTGAATCGTTCCGGTATGCGGTCGATATTGTTGAGCCCCATGGCTGCCAATTCATTTGCCCGGTGCGAAAAACGGGTGAGCCCGGTCTGACTGATCAGATCCGGATCGGCAAATTTTTTCTTCAGCAGCTCCAGAAGATCAAAATCCACTTTGATCGCGCCGCTCAATGCCAGTTCCAGCAGCGTATATTCGCCGGAAAGCCGGTGGGAATTGAGATTTACATTCACTTTCAAATTGGGGTTGACACTGCCATTGCCATTGAGCATTCTGTGCAGCTCTTTTGAGGCGTTTTCTCTATCGCGATTGCCATAATGCCAGGAGCCATTGCTGTAATACTGCCGGTCGCGGTAGTCCTGGGTAATATAATTCTGAATCTTGCGCCTGAAGCTGGTATTGTTGCTGTATGAACGTTTTTTTGCATTGTCAATGTTGCGGCGCAATACCTGCAGTTGAGTAAGAACTCCGATCTGGCGCTGCAGATAATTCCGCCGCAGTTGAACAAGCGGCGAATTGTCATTGTACGGCAGATTTTTCAGGAAAAAACGGCATTCCGCCAGCCGCAGTTCCACCGGACGCTGTTCGGCATTGGCAAAGTAATCAGCCTGTTTTATATCTTTGAGTGCTGTATCGAGGGCGGTCGACAGCAAATCTGAACTTTTTAAATGTTTGAACCGCAATGCCGGTTTCAGAAATTTCTTCTGAACTGCAAATGCCGGCAGCTGGAGTTTGCCGGCTTTGAGCTTCTGCCGGATACTTTGATTATATGCTTTCTGGCGTTCTGAAATTTTTTCGGTATTATTGCTGCAATCCAGATAGAGCGGTGTGAAATTGGCTGTTATATACTTGTTGAAATTTTTATTTTCGTTGATATAATCTATCAAATTCCGGCTTTTGCTTTCTTCCGGATTTACCAGCAGCACCAGCAGAGGATGACCGTTTCCGGCTTGCAATTCTGCCTGCTCATAATCGGTGAACCAACCTGCACCGAATGGCGCATCGTGCCACTTATTCAACAGGGCAAGGCGTTTTTCTTCGGCCTTTTTTCCGGCTTCTTCCTGCCGGCGTTTTTCTTCGGCAGCCAAGCTGGATTTTTTTGCGGCGATTTCAGCTTCGCGCTGTATGGCAAGCCTTTTCTCCTGTTCTATTCGCTGATCGCGCCGGCGGTTTTTCACCTTATCCAAGGCGGCATAAAACTTCTGCTGATCCATGTTTTGCAAAGTCGGCAGACGGTTGTAGTTTTTGGGGATGGTGTACTCCACAGCGCCTTTTTTCAAGGTTATCCGTCCCACTCTGCCCTGGAATGAACTCTTTTGCTCCACATTGTAAAAAATAACTTTGTTGTGCTGAATAACTGTTTCCGGGAACATCCAGATACCGATCAGCCGGTCACCGGAAAGCAGCGAGAGCTTGTGGTGTTCGCCATCTATGGCAACGGTTATATTGAACCACTCGCCGGCGGGGAGCTGAAATTGGGTATCTATATAATAATTTTTCCCTACCAGCAAAGCCAGTTTGCGGTTGTGTGCATGCAGCTCTATATAGGAATTGCCCCAGCGGGCAATCAGACCTTCGTATTGAGGCTCTGCTGCAATATCCAGTTCCAGAGTGCAGTTTTCGCCGGGCAGGAGCGCTGTTTGCAGGGCATTTAAGTTGAATGCAGTGATATTTTCCGGTGTGATTGCCTTATTTTTGAGTTTCGGATAACTGCCGTCGAGCTGCAAGGCGTTGTTGCGGATCATGCGCCGGTCAAAACCGGCAGCATATTCATTGACGGCAAAATTAACTTTGCCGAGAATATCATAATTTTTTTCTTCCAGGATGATTTCCGGATAAAGGTATTCGCGGCTGCCCGGTCGTATCGCAGTGGAGATCCGTTCTTCCGGATAACTCAATAACGCCTGTTTATCGGTAAACAGCGATTTTTTTACTGCCGGGGCTGCTGAAACTTTTGCCATGCCGGTCTTTGCTGCAGAATCGGATAATCCCGCAAGATACTTGAAATTTATTGCGATCACCACAACCGCTGTCACCGCCGCAATAACACGCAGTTTGATGGGAGATTTTAAGACAGCAAGCACAGATTTGAGTATATTTCTGGCAGTATTTACTGATTTGACTTTTTTATTGCCGTGCATCATTGCCAGTATTTCTGCTGCGCCGGCGGGGCGTTTTTCCGGCGATTTCTCCATCATGCAGCTGACCAGAGCCAGAAAATCCGGCGGCAGATCCGGACGCAGATTTTCCAGCGGTTCCGCCGGCTCCTGCAAAACTTTCAGGATCGTTTCCACCGCGGTTTCGCCGTCAAAGGGCAGTTTGCCGCTGGCAGCGTGGTAAAGTGTGGCGCCCAGACTGTAAATATCGGACCGGTAATCCACGGTGTGTGCGCTCTGGCATTGTTCGGGCGAAGCGTAACTGGGCGTACCGATGGTAGTCTGCTCCATGGTGAGGGTCATTTCGCCGGGCTGATGACTGGCGCTTTTGGCAATGCCCAGGTCCATAAGTTTGAACACGCCGTCTTTATTCTGCATGATGTTGGAAGGCTTTATATCGCGGTGCACGATATTGGCATCGCTCAAACATTGCAGCGCATGACACATTGCCACGGTAACAGCGTTGAGATCTTCAGCTGAAAGCTGTTTTTCGCGTGAAAGTTCCAGCAGTGTTTTGCCTTCCACATACTCCATGGCAATAAAGAGATAGCCGGTCTGGTGATCGCTGCCGATATCGAATACTTTGACCATATTGGGGTGGTCAAACTGGTGCGACAACTTTGCTTCGCGCAGAAAACGTTTGACAAATACCGGATCTTCCCCCGCGGAATTGCTGCGCATAAGTTTGAGCGCGCAAAGCTGATTGAGCAAAAGATGTTCCGCCAGATAAACTTCCGCCATGCCGCCTTTGCCCAGCAGCCGGATGATACGGTATTTGTCGAATTGTTCGCCATCCTGCAGCAGACGGCGGTACAGCTGACGCTGATCGGCACCGTGGCCGGTAAATGTGGTCATATCGTCATCGCCGGGGAGCGTATTGACATTGCCCAGATCGATTCCGCATTGCGGACAGCTTATCCCGGGATCGTTGATTATGTCGAGGGGAATACGCAATTTGGAACGGCAGCCGGGGCAGAAGATCACTGCTGAAAAATCGCCGGAAAAATTGCTTGCTCCGCACTCCGGACAAGTGATCTTTTCCGGAAAGACCCCGTTTTCATTATCGTGTTCAAACAGAAAACGGTTGTTGCATGCCGGACAATCGAGCACTTTGGAAAACATTGCTGAAAAACTCCCCTCACAGATTTTGGCGGCGGCACTCTTGAAAAAACTCATCTCAAAGCCGCCTTATCCTTTTCAGGATAACTTGCTATAATTTAGCACGTTCCATGAGTTTTGCCAACATTATGCCATATTGAGAATCAGCAAAAAAACACTATCTTTTACCAATATGGATAAAACAGCAAGAAATATATACAAATAATCAAAAAAATTGCAAGTGGCTTTGATAAAATATTTGCAATCGACCAATTGAGCGTTATATTATTGCTTCAAATACATTTTTAATGGCCGGCAGAGCTGTGTATCTGCTGCTGACCGGGCAAAATTCCGGAGTAGACCGAATGCAGAAAAAATTGGAAAATATCTGTTCGAATTTTCATATATACGGCGATTATGTTGTTGCCATTCCATGCGGAAAAGGCCATATCAACGATACTTATCAGGTAACGTTCGATCAGGGCGGTACGCTGCTGCACTACACTCTCCAGAAAATCAATACCAATGTTTTCCGCCAGCCGGCGCTGGTTATGGAGAATTTCAATTGCGTTACATCGCATATCCTTAGCAAGATCCGGCAGGAAAAAACCGAACGCGGCCGCGCCAAACGGCGTACTCTGCGGCTGGTCTTTACTCACGATGCCATGCCTTACTACAAAGATGGCGACGGTGATTACTGGCGCTGTTATGTGTTTGTGGAAAACTGCCACAGCTTTGATGTGCTCGATGAACCCGATCAGGCATACAAAGCCGCACAGGCATTCGGGCAGTTTCAGCTGGATCTGGCAGATCTGCCAGACCGGCTCAACGAAACCATACCCTACTTTCACCATGCTCCACGCCGACTGAAAGCACTGGAAGATATGATAAAAGCCGACCGCTTTGACCGGGTGAAAATGGTAGGTCCGGAAATCGATTTTGTCATGAAGCACGCCCATGAGCTTGACCGGCTTATCAAACTCCAGCAGTCCGGCGACATAGTGGAAAGAACCACCCACAACGATACCAAGCTGAACAATGTGCTGATCGATGATTTTACCGGCGAAGGCATCTGTGTGCTGGATCTGGATACTGTAATGCCCGGATTGCCGCACTACGACTTCGGCGATATGGTGCGTACCGGTACTTCGCCGGCACCGGAAGATGAAACCGATTTGAGCAAAGTCTATATGCGCTTTGATATGTTTGAAGCATTGCTGCGAGGGTATCTTGATAAAGCGGGCAAGTTTTTGAACAATGTGGAAAAAGAGCTGCTGCCGTTTTCCGGCAAGCTTATAACCATGGTTATCGGGATCAGATTTCTGACCGATTTTCTGGATGGCGACAACTATTTCAAAACATCGCGTGTCAATCACAATCTGGAGCGGGCCCGCAGTCAGTTCAAGCTCGCAGAGTCGATCGAAGAGCAGTCTGATGATATGATGAAACTGCTCAAAGAGTTGATTTGAAAAATTTGATCAGCAGAAAGGATCTTTTTATGCGGATACTTATTACCGGGGGAGCGGGGTTTATCGGCAGTCATATTGCTGAATACTATCAGGACAAGGCGGAAGTCCGGGTGCTGGATAATCTGCGTACCGGCAGCATGGAAAATCTTGCCGGGATCAAAGTTGAATTCATCCGCGGCGATGTGCGCGACCGTGTGAAACTGGCCAAAGCCATGAAAAATGTGGATTATGTCTTCCATCTGGCGGCAATGATCGGGGTGCCGGAAAGCATGGAACGCCCGCTGGATTGCGTGGATATAAATGTAAACGGTACGCTCATGGTGCTGGAAGAAGCCGCCCGGGCTGGAGTCAAAAAACTCATTTACGCCTCCAGTGCCGCAGTTTACGGCAACACCTCCGATGTTATCCGGCGCGAAGATATGTGCAGCGATCCGGACAGTGTTTATGCTGTAACCAAACTCGATGGCGAACACTATTGCAAGATCTTTTCCGAAAGCGGCAAACTCAAAACAGTAAGTTTACGCTATTTTAATGTTTTCGGTCCGCGGCAGGATCCGGAAAGCGCCTATGCCGCCGCACCGGCGGTATTCTGCAACCGGGCGATCCATGGCAAAAAGATCACGATTTTCGGCGATGGCGAGCAGAGCCGCGACTTTGTGTATGTGGACGATGTAGTGCGAGTCAACGCATTTTTTATGGAAAATGACCTCGAGGGCGTGTACAATGTTGCTGCCGGCAGAACCGTTTCCATCAACGAACTGGTGAGCAGGATTCTGTTCATGACCGACTCGCAATCCGAAGTGGAGCATCTGCCGGAACGCGCCGGCGATATACGCCATTTGCAGGCTTCCACCGATAAACTGCGCGCCGCGGGGATCTGCTGCAACGCCAATTTCGCCGCCAGTCTGGGCGATACGATCAACTACTACAAATAAATCCGGAGTATTTGCGTAACTGGCTGATGAGTAACTCAAGTGACAATAACTGCAATTCAGTAAATTATCATGTCGCCGGGGAAAGCTCCGGGGATTGGGGTGGTTTTGACGGTACTGTAAATCAGGCAATGCAGCGTTATTTGCGGGAACTGGGGCAGATGCCGTGCCTTACCGTTGAAGAACAGCAGTTTTTGGTCAAACGTATTCTTGAAGCCGAAAATAACTGGCGCGCAACACTTTATCAATTTTTTAACATCGCCGCCAGTCAGCTGCAGCAGCTTGCCGATAAAGATGTTTCGCAATGGCAGGATTGCATAATCCCCAGCTGTATGCAGCAGGCGAAAGATCCGGAAATCCTCCTGAAATGGCTGCACGATACAGAAAAACTCGCCGGTAAACTTCAGGATGCTTTCGCGCGCCGCGATTGGGAACAAACCGGAAATCTGCGCCGCCGGCTGCAGGAAGAGTTGATGCGTTTCAAATTGTTCAGCGATATACTTGCCGATTGCCAGGATGAGTTGGTTGCAAGTGTGCAAAATGATATGCTCAAGGCTGCGGAAGATGCGTGCTTTCAGCCGGAGGAATTTGCCGGGTTGTTTGAACTTTCCCGGAAATACTGGCAGGAACTGCAGGATTTGCGCCAACAGATGATCGAAGGCAATCTGCGATTGGTGGTCAGGATCGTCAATCAATACAGCTACCGCCAGCTTTCGGTCAGCGATCTGGTGCAGGAAGGCAATATCGGGTTGATGCGGTCGCTGGAAAAATTTGACTTCAATCTGAAAAATAAATTCAGCACCTATGCCAGCTGGTGGATACGTCACAGCATAGGCCGGGCGATAGCCGAACAATTCCGGATCATCCGGATCCCGGCGCATATGATCAGCACCATTGCTGCGATCAACCGCACCGAACAGCGTTTTATCATGGAACACGACCGGATGCCGGAAGCAGAAGAAATTGCTGCCATTCTGGGCTTGCCGGTCGCGCGAATAAGCGCTATCCGCAAGATGGCGCGTCAGACGATTTCGCTGCAGTCGCCGCTTTCGGTGGATGAAAACGGCAGTTGCCTGGAAGATGTACTGCCCGACGAACAGGCAACTGATCCCGCCCGGAACGTATCTGATGAAACGCTCCGCAAACAGCTGACCAAACTGCTGGAAACATTGTCAGAACGGGAACGCAAGATCCTGAATATGCGTTTCGGGCTGATGGGTGAAAAAGTCCACACGCTTCAGGAAATCAGCAATCACTTCAATATCAGCCGCGAGCGGGTGCGGCAGCTGGAAATGCAGACTTTGAACAAATTGCGCACACCGGAAAATCTGCGGTTGTTCGGCGCACATAAAACTATATAATTCAACATTTTACAGGGTGGATCATGAAAATACGCATTGAAAATTTGAGCAAATCCTATACCAAAGGCAAACTGGTATTGCAGCCGCTTGATCTGGAAATAGAATCGGGCGAACTCTTTTTTCTGCTGGGACCTTCCGGCTGCGGAAAATCGACACTCCTGCGCCTGATCGCCGGTTTTTTGCAGCCCGACAGCGGCAAGATATATTTCAACGATCGCGATGTTACCGCGCTGGCTCCGGAAAAACGCAATGCTCCGATGGTTTTTCAGAATTACGCATTGTGGCCGCATTTGAGCGTATTTGAAAATGTGGCGTTCGGGCTGAAAGCGCAGAATCTGCCGAAAAAAGAGGTCATCGACCGCACCATGGATGCGTTGAAAGTTGTCCGGATGGAAGAGTTTGCCAAACGCAAGACGCCCCAGCTTTCCGGCGGTCAGCAGCAGCGTGTGGCGCTCGCCCGGGCATTGGCAGTAGCTCCGGAACTCATACTGCTGGACGAACCCTTGAGCAATCTCGATGCCAAACTGCGCGATGAAATGCGCGATGAACTGCGTGCCATCTGCCGGGCCCGCAAACTTACCGCCATCTATGTTACCCATGACCGGCGCGAAGCTTTGAGTATGGCCGACCGCATGGCAGTACTCAATGGCGGCCGGATTTCGCAGCTCGGCAGACCCGATGAACTCTACCGCAGACCGGCCAACAGCTTTACCGCCGCATTTCTGGGCGAAGTAAATATAATTCCCGGCAGAGTCTCAGCCGCTAATTCGGTGGAAACCGCTTACGGGATATTTGAAAACATCACCGGTCTGCCGGCCGGCAGTGCCGTGGAACTGGCGATCCGCCCCGAAGTGATCGCTATTGATCCGGAGGGGGAATGTGCATGGAAATCCAGTCTGGAGCTTACCGGGGGCAGCTACCTCGGTGAATTTGCCGCATGGAAATTTTCCGGGTTGACCGTCAATGAGATCGCTCCGGAAAAACGCCAGTACGGCGAACGCTGCATTCTGGGGGTGAAAAGCAAAGATATAACCGTATTTACTGCCGACGGGGTGAAGTAATGAAATACCGTATTATCGGAGCATTGGGCTTTCTGGCGCTGTTGATTCTGCTGCCGGCGATGCTGCGGGAAAAACCGCCAGTCAAAGCGGTACCCACCGGAGAAAGCGACACCATCATTGTTATAACGCCGCATGCCGAATCGATCAAACATGAGTTTGAGCGGGCGTTTCAGCGGTATTATTTTGATAAGTTTCAGCGCAATATAGTTATCGATTGGCGCAGCCCCGGCGGCACGGCTGATATTGTGCGCTATATAAATGACCGCTATGAGGCGGCGTTTCGGCATTATTGCGAAAAAAACTCTCTGCCGTGGGACTCGAAGATCGCCGCGGCGTTCCGCAACTACCGGATCAAGCCGGATATAAGCGGCAGATCCGGCGCAGAAGCCAAAGCCAGAGCGCTCTTTCTGGCTTCGGATGTTTCCATTGATATAGATGTGTTTTTCGGCGGCGGCACCTACGACCACAACAATCAGGCACGCAAAGGTTACGCCGTGGATGCCGGCATGCAGAAACTGCATCCGGACTGGTTCCGCAAAGAAATCATGCCGCGGCAATGGAGCGGCGAAGATATTTACGATGCCAATGGCGGCTATTATGGCGTATGCCTTGCCACATTCGGTATTTGCTATAATCCGGACCGCATGAAAGAGCTGGGAACACCGCCGCAAAAATGGCGGGATCTTACTGACAAAAAGTATTTCAATAAACTGGCGGTAGCCGATCCCACCAAATCCGGTTCGATCAATAAGTGTTTTGAAGTCATATTGCAGCAATGCATGGCCGAAGCGGTCGCTGCCGGTAAAACCGTCGGCGAAGGCTGGGCCGATGGTTTTGCGCTGATCCGGCGGCTGGTCGGCAACGCCCGCAGCATAACCGAAAGTGCCGGAAAAGTTCCGCGCGAAGTAGCCAGCGGTAATGCCGCCGCGGGTATGGCGATCGACTTTTACGCCTTGAGCGAAGCGCAATTCGCTTCGGTCCAGACCAATAACCGGGCCGAAAGGATCATCTATGTACCTCCCAAAGGCGGCAGCAGCGTTTCCGCCGACCCGGTACAGCTGCTGCGCGGGGCTCCCAATAAAAAACAGGCACAGGCATTTATTGAATTTCTGCTCTCTGAAGATGGACAGAAGATCTGGCAATATCGCACCGGCACGCCCGGCGGTCCGGAAAAATACACTCTGCGGCGGCCGCCGGTGCGGCGCGACCTTTACACTGCCAGACATCAGCCTTTTATGGCCGATGCCAATTACAATCCCTACAATGCCACCAATGATTTTGAGTACAAAGGTGCCTGGACGGGGCGGTATTTCAATTTGATAAGAGTTTTGATCCGCACTACCATGCTCGATGCCTCCGCCGAACTGCAGACTGCCTGGAAAGCTATTTGCGATGCCGGCGGAGCCGCAGCGGTGCCGGAAGCCGCCGCGGAATTCGACAAAGCCACGATTCCGTACGATCAGGCGGCAAACGCGGCCGCCGGACTTTCGGTGAACAGCAGTAATCCCATGAGCGAGGTCATAAAACTCCGCCGCAGCTGGACAATGCAGGCCATAGCGCATTATCGGAAAGCTTTCGAGCTTGCGAAAGCAAAAAAATAATAAAATTTTGATTTATCATCCGGAACGATCTCAATATATATGCCGGATCAAACGTTATATGAAAAGTAGAGGTTTTGTATCTGAAGAGGGGAATATGGTGAAAAAGTTTATATTGAAAAAAGCGTCCATGTGTACAGCGCTTTTGAGCATGTGTCTGATAAGCGGCTGTCTGAACTATCAGCGTCCTCCGCTGGCAGTGGAAAAAGACAACTATACTCAACTGCAGGAAAGCGAAAAATATATGCTTCCGGCAGATTTGGAAACCCTTACTCTGCAGCAGGCGCAGGAGTTGGCGCTGAAAAACAATCCCGACTTTATGAGTATAAAGTTTTCCATCGATTCAGCCAAAGCCCGCTACTATCAGCAGTTTTCCAACTACGCGCCTACGCTCAATGCTGGCATGAGTATGGGGCAGAGCTTCAATAAAGTCTACTCGTCGCGGGATGCTGTTGAACCCCGCAGTCAGCGCGACAGCGTATCGCCGTCGCTCTCCGGCCAATGGCTGATTTTTGACAGTTTGAGCCGGGAAATGAACCTGCTGAACGCCAGACATACGCTCAATCAGACCGAAGCCAATGTCAACGATGCCCGACGGCTGCTGCTCCGTGCGGTGGCATATGCGTACAATGATGTGCAGCTGGCCTACGCGCAGAAAGAGATCATCAAAGCCCAGATCGATTACAGTCTGACCATGCTCAAAGATGCCGAACGCAAATACAAAGCCGGCACCACACTCAAGAGCGATATGCTCAACTTCCGGGTGACTTTGCGTAACGGTCAGCTGGATCTGGTGAAAATAAATTACACGATCAAAGCCAATTTGTATGTGCTTGCCGGCTGCCTCGGTCTGACCGACGGCACGATTCCTGAAAGCGTGAAATTTCCGGCGATCAGGATGCCCGAAGACAGCTACACTGCCAGTATCGGTGTCTATCTGGATCAGGCGCTGGCAAACCGGCCGGATCTGAAAGCCGCCCGCGAACGCCTGCAGGCATTGCGTTACAGTTTCTATGGCTCGCTGGGCAAATTCGGCCCGGCGGCAACTTTCAATTATCAACTGGGCTACGGTTACGAACGCAATATTTCCCATGGCGGCGGCACCAGGCATGACTGGTCGGGCTCGGGGAATTTCAATTATTCATTTAATGTATCGTGGAACCTTTTCAACGGTTTTGCAGATTACTTCAATACGCAGGCGGTTAAAGCGGAAGTTTCGGCGGCCGATTACATGCTCTACCAGTTGTGGATTACTGTAATAACCGATGTCAGAACTGCTTATGAAAATCACAAGTCCAGCATAGTACAGGCTAAAATTGCACAGGATATCTGCAATCTGACCCGCGAGACCCGCGATCTGGTGGAAAATGAATACAACGCCGGCACCGCACTGGTTACCCGTTTGAACGAAGCCGAACGCGATCTGGTACAGGCGCAAAACAATCTGGCCACCGCCATAGTCAATATTGCCAATACCAAAGCACAATTGGATGCCGCGATCTACAGCTTTACGCCGGCAGAAAATGCCGGTACCGCAGAAAAATAATCCGGAAAAGAAAGGTTGAATATATCATATGAAAAAAGTTGTCAAATATCTGATGATCCTGATCGTGCTGGCGGCAGTTGCTGCGGCGGCATGGATGTTTTTCAAAAAGCCGGTCGAAGATGCGCCGCAAATAGCATTGCGTACCGAAAAAATCACTCCGGATAATGTCAGACGCACCATTTCAGCCACCGGCACCGTGGAACCGGAAGAACTGGTCAATGTCGGGGCGCAGGTCAACGGCAAGATCATGAGTTTCGGCAAAGATGCCGACGGCAAAACTGTCGATTACGGTTCACGGGTGAAAAAGGGTATGATTCTGGCCCAGATCGACGATGTGACCTACAAGGCCGATCTGCAGGAAAAAGAAGCGCAGCTCGAACAGGCCAATGCTTCGATAATCAGCGCCGAAGCCGCCATCACCGAGGCCGATGCCAACGAAAAGCTGGCCACTTCCAACTGGGAGCGTGCTCAGAAGCTGTTCAAGCAGGGCTCCATGACTTTGAGTGATTACGAATCCTACCAGACCAACTATTTTGTTTCGCGCGCCGCCTGTGCCAAAGCCAGAGCTTCGCTGGCTCAAGCCCAGGCGCAGAAATCCATTGCCGAAGCGGCATTGCTCAAAGCCAGAAGGAATCTGGAATACTGCACGATCATTTCGCCGGTGGATGGCGTGGTGATCGACCGCCGCGTGAGCGTGGGGCAGACCGTAGTCTCCAACCAGACCGCCAGCAGTATCTTTCTGGGGGCAAGAGATTCCAAGAAAATGCAGGTGTGGGTATCGGTCAACGAAGCTCACGTCGGGGCGATCAAACCGGGAATGAAAGTGATT
>JAZTWG010000060.1:0-1856 GCA_045635745.1 Victivallaceae bacterium | reverse complement strand
GTTGGTGATTCTACTGTTACTGCTTCTACTCTGCCTGGTAACAAACTGGTTCTCGGCGGTTTCATGGGTATGAACGTTACCGAAGTCAAAGCCGATGCTTTTGAAAAGCTTTTCAAGTGCCCCAGCGACAGCACCAACTTTACTCCTGGCGGAACTACCACTGCTTCGTATTTTAACTGGGTCTACAATGGCGATACTGGTGCGAAAAAGCGCGTGATCGTTGGTCGTGACAACCCCGGTGCCGCCACTTGGTGGGATATGGAAAAATGCCATCCCAAAGCTACCAATATCTGCTACCTCGGCGGTCATGTTGCCAGTCTGCCTGAATCCATTGCCACTGCTGCCGGTAGCGCACCTGGTGATGCCGCATACAAGAAGTTGGACCAGATCACCTACTAATTTTTTAGTAGTCTGATTCTACAAGTCTGATTAAAAACGCTCTCTTGAAAAAGGGAGCGTTTTTTTGTTTATAATACTGCTTGAAAAACTCAATAGCCATGCTATATTTACTTGCAGATAAGCAAATTGAAAACATAAGGTAATAGCTTTGAGTAAAAAAGATAATATTTCAGTATCTGTCCCCGACTTGACACTGCTTGGCGATATCCGGCGGATAATCGTTTCCGGTCGGCAGATGGCATACTCCGCAGTCAATGCGGTTATAACAAGCACCTATTGGAAAATCGGGCAGCGCATTGTCGAAGAAGAACAGCATGGTAATGTCCGCGCTGAATATGGCAAAAAATTACTGAATACACTTGCTGAAAATCTCTCTCTGGAATTCGGCAGCAATTACAATGCCCGCAATTTGGCTTATTATAAAAAATTCTACTTGAGTTTTCCTGATTTATCGATTTTGAACGCGCGCGTTCAAAATTTAAGTTGGACGCATTTCCGGGCGGTTTTGCGGGAACCTAATGCTGAAGCACGGATCTGGTATCTGAATGAGGCTGCCAATGAAGCATGGAGTTCCAGAACGCTTGAGCGCAATATCGGCAGCCAGTATTATCATAGGTTGCTGGCAAGCCATGATACTCAATCAGTGGTTGCTGAAATGCAAAAACTTACAGCTGCAACTCAAGCCGATAAGCTTGAGTTTATCAAGAATCCGGTTGTTGCAGAGTTTTTAGGATTTTCCAACAACAGCAGTTTTACAGAAAGTCAGTTAGAGCAAAGCATTCTTGATCATCTGCAGAAGTTTCTTATGGAACTGGGCAAAGGCTATGCGTTTGTTGCCCGGCAACAGCATATTGCAACCGATGCCGGAGATTATTTTATTGATCTGGTCTTTTACAATTACATATTAAAATGCTTTGTGTTGATAGATTTGAAAACAACTCAAATCACACATCAGGATGTAGGCCAAATGGATATGTATATAAGAATGTATGATGACTTAAAACGTTCTGAAGGGGATAATCCCACAATAGGAATTGTACTTTGTTCAGAAAACAGTCATGATATAGCCCGGTATTCAGTGCTGCATGACAGTGATCAACTTTTTGCGGCCAAATATCTGACCTATCTTCCTACGCAGGAGCAACTGCGAACAGAAATCGAGATGCAAAAAGAAATATTCCGATTGCAACATGAAAAGTAACTTTCATGTATTGCGCCGGCCGCTCCTGTCTCTAATCAGCCGATGACATTAATCCAGACCGGGAGCTGCTTCACAGCTTGGCCATGGGCAAACTCTTCACATCTTTACGCGTTCAGCGTTTTCGCGCTGAATACGACTTTGGTGGTAATCGCTATCATCGCGATTCTGGCTGCCATGCTGCTGCCCGCCCTCTCCGCCGCCCGTGAACGCGCCCGCAGCGCCAACTGCGTAAGCAAACTCAAGCAGATCGGCCTCG
>JAZTWG010000059.1:0-52891 GCA_045635745.1 Victivallaceae bacterium | reverse complement strand
GCTTGACCACCGGGAGCGGTTCGTCAATGGTGACGTTGCTGTATTCGGCCGGAACTTCGTCGCAGGATGTATCAGTATACATGTGTTTGTTAACGTCGGCCGGATCCGGGTCGGCAGCATCGGCGGCACGACGGGCGGCACGGGCGTTGCGGTCGGCAACTTTCTTTTCGATGGCAGCGAGTTCTTTTTCGCTGGCGATTTTGCCGGCAAGGATTTCAGCTCGGAAGCAGGGAACCGGGTCGACTTCCTGCCAACGGGCTTCTTCTTCGCGGGTACGGTATTCGTTACGCGGGTCAGACAAGCTGTGGCCGTAGTAGCGGTAGCTGTCGAGCTCCAGCAGCACCGGGCCTTCGCCTTTGGCGATGATTGCTTTGGCGCGGGTGATGGCGTCGCGGACGGCCATCGGGTCCATACCATTGATGACTTCGGCATGCATGTTGTCGTTGTCAAAACCGGCGGCGCGGCGGGCCAGGTGATCCAGACCGTTGACTTCGCCATCAGCACGACCGGTCATACCAAAGTGGTTGTTGACGATGATGAAGATCAAGGGCAGGCCGAACTTGGTCTTGGCCAGCGGACCATTGAACTGATCCTGAGCGGCCCAGTTCAGAGCTTCGAGCACAACACCGTTGGCATAGGCACCGTCACCGGCGAAGGTGGCGACTACACGACCCTGATAAGCAGGATCGATACGGCAGGTCATAGCAGCACCGGTAGCGATCGGAACACCGCCGCCGACGATGGCGTTGGCACCGAGGTGGCCAACGCGGAAGTCCGCAATGTGCATACCGCCGCCACGGCCTTTGCCGTAACCGGCTTCTTTACCGAAAAGTTCGGCAATGGTGCGGAACACATGGTCTTCCATGACCGCATCGCGCAGTTCTTCGCCCTTGAGCGAAGCATATTCCGGGCAGCGGGCCTTCATATCTTCTTCGCTCATGCGTTTGATGGCATGGAAACCTTTGGCGATACTGTCGCCGTGACCGCGGTGGGTGGAGGTAATGAAGTCGGTGATGTTCAGCACGCTGCAGACACCGGCAGCGGTGGCTTCCTGACCGATGGAAAGGTGGGTCGGACCGCGATAGTCATAGTCGCTGATGATCTCATAGGCACCGGTACGGCACTTGAGGATCATTTCTTCGAATTCGCGGATGGTCAGCATGGATTCGTAGATTTCCAGGACTTCGGCTTTGGTGATTTTTTTCGCTTTGTATTCAGCGGCAACGGTCGAATCATACTGATAAGCAGGGATGCTGTTCAGTTTGATGGTCGCCTTCTTGAAACACGGAGCGGAATCACTGTAGTAATTGTTGCTCATTTTTGTTTTTCCTTTGTTTCTTTTAAGGGTTATTGTTTAATGGTTTGTTTTTCTTTAATTTATATCTTCTCCGGCAGATCGCCGGTTCGGAACACATCTATATGTTTTTTTGCCAGTTTGCAGATAAGATCTTCCGGCACATTATCGTCGGTTATCACTATATCGATATCTTCTATCGAGCCGCTGGTTGCCAGACTCGGCGTGCCGAGCTTGCTGCTGTCGGCCAGCAGTATGACCTGTTCGGCGCGCTTCATCACCAGCTCTTTGGTATAGGCTTCGTTGGGGTCGGATGTGGATATACCCGATTCCACGGTAAAACCCATTGTACCGAGAAATGCTGTGTGGATAGCCAGCGATTCCAGCACTCTGCTGGTCAGTGGCCCCACCAGTGTGCGGCTGCGGGCGCGGAATTCGCCGCCCAGCAGGATCAGCCGGTGGTTAGTTTCCATAAGTTCGCTTGCCGCCATCAGACTGTTGGTTACTACGGTAAGATTTTTGCGCTGTTGGAGTTTGCGCGCCAGCGCCAGCACGGTACTGCCGCCATCGAGGAATATGGCATCGCTATCCTGAATGAAATCCAATGCCCGCTCGGCGATAAGTTCTTTTTCGGCTGCATGCAGCGAAGTCTTTTCGTTGAAGAGCAGTTCTCCAGCTCCGCCGCGGCGTATCGGTTCAGCTCCGCCGTGGACCCGGCGCACCAGCCGCCGTTCTTCCAGCGACTGCAAATCGCGCCGCACGGTAGCTTCTGAAACGCCCAGTCTGGCGCTCAATTCAGCAATGGTGCGGATACCGCCGGCGAGGGAGTCAATGATCAGTTTCTCCCGTTCCGGACTCAAGAGTTTGCGGCTGGCAAATTCAGAACTCATCGTGTACCATCTGTTCATTAATAAATAAAATATTGTTGCAACTGATAATAATTTAGCACTTTTGCAAAAAAATGCAATATTTTGCAAGGAATTTTTCATTTTTTCTTACGTTATACTTTTCTGCAGAAGAAAAACAGTATTTTTACCGGTGTGTGTTGACAAGAACTCCAGCTTTTATACAGGAGGTATTTTTTTTATGAGTTATATGAGTAATTTTTATGAATTCGGTGATTTTATGATCGAATTTGACAATCGCTATCTCGGGTGCGGCAAAACCACTCTGACTATGGAATCAGCCTGGCGCGATATCCGGCGCGATGCCTTGCTGCCGCCGCAGCAAAAACTGGTCAAAGCTCTGAATATCACCATAACTTCTTGCTTGAAAAGCGGTAATCGGGTATGGGAGCTTTTGAGTGATGATGAAAAGCGTTTTTCCATTGGCGGAATCGATGGAAAAGGTGCTGTGCTGAAGCTGTATCCTGCTGATCCTGGCAGAAGAGGTTTTGCTTTTCAGCGAGTTTTTATCCGCAAGATAGAAGATGTTTCGGGCAATAACCAGTCTTCCGGCCAGTTTAAATTGGAATTTACCGGCGAATCGGACCCGGTAAACGGTGCTTATTTTACACGTTTGGAGCCCGGCAGTCGGCCTGCAGAGCTGCCGGCACGTTCGGTTGTTGATATGAAAGCTCTTATGCAGAAGCTGATCGTTTTGCTGGCTACCCGGTTGGGTGCGGTAGCGGATCACTCAATAAACATCGATTCGTTTGCTCCGGTACCGGAAGGATCTTATTCGCTTTCGCTGGAAAAATGCAAGGATCTGTGCAATGAACAGTTCCACAGTTTTGAATTCAAACTCACCGCCCGTTTTCTCCGGGAGAAAAAATTCTATGCCGATCAGAAACTTTATGATTGCGCGCAATTTCTGAACGATTACCGCATTGATCTTGGCAGTGCAGTGATCGCCTGCTGCCGGATCAATGAGCTGGATTTTTCCGGGCAGAAAAACATTTCCGGCAACAGCGTTTCCGACAGCTTCATAAAGTTCACTCTGATTCTGGAGTGAATCAAAGCATGTTTTCCCGGCGGTAGCGCTGGATCGTATCCAGAAAATCCTGCATGATGCTGTTGAGTTTGTTTTGCCCGATACCTTTGATTTTTGCACATTCGTCAAGGGTAACGGGCATTTTCAGTATCAGTTCATCCAATACTGCATCACTGAATATCTGAAATGGTTTGAGTTGTCTGGCTTGAGCCATTTGCTGGCGCTGTAAACGCAATTCTTCGCGCAAATCGGCGCGTTCCAGAATCTGGCGGCTGCCGGAAATTGCCGGAGTGGAGGTTTTGTCCACTGCGGACAATGGTGATAAAACGGATTTTTTCCGGAGCTTTTTTTTCGGAACTGCAGCCTCGGTATTTCTTAAGTTCAGCGTTATTATTGCAGGGTATTCAATAAGATCTTCCCCATTGCTGGTAAGCATCAGACAGGGGTAATCTCCGGAAGTTGACTGCAGAAATCCGGCCTTTTCCAACGCCCGCATATAATCCAGCACCTGATCTTGTTTCAAATGGCGCAAGCTTCCGAAGTGCGAACTGGATTGTACATTCAAATTCAATATTTCAGTACGGCGCGCGCCGCACAATATCAAACTTAATTTTCCGCGGCCGAATCTGCCGTTGAAACGCTGCACACACTCAAGAATGGCGATCACATCATCAAGTTCTTCTGCTGAAAGTTCATGTTCACGGCCTTTCAGCTGTGCCGAACGGTCGCAATTGTCGCAACAGCTGCATTTCCAGTTGCTGCTGTTTTCACCGAAATAGCCGATGATTTCCGCCTGACGGCATCTTTTGGTCTGGGCGTAGCTTATTACATCTTCCAGACGGCCCAGTTCAAAAGAGCGTTTGCGCTCCAGAGTCGAGCAGTCCATATTCAATTCCCTGATCTGCATATTGCTTATGTTGATCAATCCGCCGCCGGGAGCCGGCTGCCACGCAAGCACATCGCCATTAAGAAAATTCATCACCCGGCGCAGCTGGTCATAATTGAGTCCGGTAAGCTGTGCGAGTTCCTGAAATGTGGCTTGAAAACTGTTTAAACCATACTCTTTAAGCACCCGGTGGATGAAGCGCGAACGCTGGGTTTTTTCGCTGGCATGCATCTGTTCGAGCAATGTGGCATTGCCGCGCAGCTGCAGCGAACCGGCGTTGTCGTTTCTTCCCAGCCGGTTGATAAAGCCGAAATGCTCCAGAATACGCAAGGCACTGTAAATTTGCGAATCATTTTTTGCATCCAGCAAGTTTGTGATCTCCCGGGTGGAGATTTCAAGTTCAGAATTGCCGCTGCGCTCTGCCAGAGTCAACAAATGGCGGTAAAGTCTTTGCAGCAGTTCAAACGGCGGATTGCTCATTTCGATCAGAAATTCCTGCACAAAACGGTCTCCATAGCTGAAAAGAAGAATACATTCTGCCGGTTCTCCATCGCGTCCGGCACGCCCGGCTTCCTGATAATAAGCTTCCAGACTGCCGGTTATATTATAATGAATCACACGTCTTACATCGCTGCGGTCAATACCCATGCCGAAGGCGTTGGTGGCTGCCAGCACCGGGTGGGGCAAACTCATGAATTCATTTTGAATGCGGGTTCGTTCTTCATCGTTCAGTCCTGCGTGGTAACCGAGTATATTCAAAGCCCCGGTAAGTTCATCGACCTGTTTGCGGGTTGCCGCATAGATGATAGTGGCACCGCTGACCGGTTCGGTCAGCAGCTCTTTGAGTACAGAAATTTTTTCATTGCTGCGGCACTCCAGCACTTTGAACGCAAGATTGGGGCGCTTGAATCCCTCCACATGAAATATCATATCGCTGCGGCCCAGTTTTTCCCGGATATCATCCCGCACCCGCGGTGTGGCAGTGGCGGTAAAGGCACATATTTGCGGAATATTGAAACGCTTTGCTGCCGCACCAAGTCTGGCATAAGACGGCCGGAAATCATGGCCCCATTGACTGATGCAATGCGCTTCATCGACCACCAGTATATCAGGCGGTGTCCGGGTGAGAAATGCAGTGAAGTTTTCGTTATCAAAACGTTCCGGTGCCACATAGAGCAGCTTGATTTCATTATTGGCAACACGCTTCAGGATCTCGCGCTGTTCATAGTAGCCGACCGTACTGTTGACAGCAGCTGCCGGTATGGATTTTTCACGCAGAGCATCGATCTGGTCTTTCATTAATGCAATCAGGGGCGATACCACGATGCCGTAGCCGCTTTTGAGCAGGATCGGCAGCTGATAGCAGAGCGATTTCCCTGCTCCGGTGGGCATGATCACGCAATAATCGCGGCCGGAAACTACGGCTTCGACCACTTCCTGCTGATAGTCAAGAAAGTCGTCGTAACCAAAATATTTTTTTAATGCATTCCGGAGCATTCCGGCAGTGTTGTCAAAGATTGTATCGGCCATGTTCAATATCATCTGTTGGGATTGAGTTATAATAAATATAGCTCCGGATTTGCCTTCCTGCTAATGAATTTTGCGAAAAGTTTGCAAAACATTGTGTATACAACTTGAAAAAAGTATTTCGAGAGGGTATATTAAGAAGTGGCTTGCCGGATTTGATTTGTTTCCGGCGGTTTTTTTGTGTTTGCACACCGGTGCATTAACGGGACAGAATTTTCAAAAATTTTATCATATACACTAAAGAAAGAAAGTCAGGTCTACCATGGCTCAGCGCAAGGACATCCACAAGATCCTCATCATCGGTTCCGGTCCGATCATTATCGGTCAGGCATGCGAATTCGACTACTCCGGTACACAGGCGTGCAAAACGCTCCGTAATCTCGGTTACGAAATCGTGCTGGCAAACAGCAATCCGGCAACGATCATGACCGACCCCGGTATGGCGGATCACACTTACATTGAACCTTTGACCGTGCAGAGTCTGGAAAAGATCATCGTGCGTGAAAAGCCCGATGCATTGCTGCCCAACCTCGGCGGTCAGACCGCGTTGAATCTGGCGATCGACCTTGCCGATGCCGGTATTCTTGCCAAATACAATGTAGAAGTTATCGGCGTTGACCTTGAAGCGATCAAACGCGGCGAAGACCGTATCGAATTCAAAAACGCCATGAAAGAGATCGGCGTGCCGGTGGCAGCTTCCGAACCCGCTACCAGCGTGGAAGAAGGCGAAGCTATTGCCAACAAGCTCGGTTATCCGGTGGTGCTGCGTCCGGCTTATACCATGGGCGGTACCGGCGGCGGTATTGTTTATAATGTTGAAGAATTGCGCGATGTTATGGCGCGCGGTCTGGCTGCCAGTCTGATCGGGCAGGTGCTGGTCGAACAGTGCGTTTCCGGCTGGGAAGAGCTTGAGCTGGAAGTTATGCGCGATGCCAATGGCAAAAAGATCACCGTGTGCTATATTGAAAACGTTGACCCCATGGGGGTGCATACCGGCGACAGCTTCTGCGTAGCTCCCATGCTGACTGTACCCAAAGAGCTGCAGGAGCGTTTGCAGGATTATTCTTACCGGATCCTGGATGCCGTGGGCGTTATCGGCGGCTGTAACGTGCAGTTTGCCCACAACCCCAAAACCGATGAAGTAACTGTTATTGAAATCAACCCGCGTACCAGCCGTTCGAGTGCGTTGGCCAGTAAGGCTACCGGCTGCCCGATCGCGGTGCTTTCCACCAAGATGGCCACCGGTGTTACGCTCGATGAAATGCCCTACTGGCGCGATGGCTCCATGGATAAATACACTCCCTCCGGCGATTACGTGGTGGTGAAGTTTGCCCGCTGGGCGTTTGAAAAATTCCCGCAGGCCAAAGATGCGCTGGGTACCCAGATGAAAGCTGTGGGCGAAGTCATGAGCATCGGCGCCAACTTCAAAGAAGCCCTGCAGAAAGCGATCCGCAGTCTGGAAATCGGCCGTGCCGGTCTGGGTATGGTCAAGAAGTTTGAAAAACTTTCTGCCGATGAACTGGTTGAAAAACTCATCACTCCTTCCAGTGAACGTTATTTCCAGATCTACGAAGCGTTCAAAAAGGGCGTTACTGTCGATGAAGTATTCAAACGCACCAAGATCGGCAAATGGTTCCTTACCCAGATTTGGGAATTGGCGCAGTTTGAACTCAAACTTGCTGCCTGCAACTGGATGTCGCTGAATGATGAACTGCTGGTACAGGCCAAGAAAGACGGCTTCTGCGATAAATACCTTGCCAAGATCTTCAATGTATCTGAAAGCATGGTGCGCGATCGCCGCACCAGAGCCGGTGCTGTCGCTACTTACTGCCGCGTGCCGGTTTCCGGAACCGCCAATGGCGAAGACTACTACTACAGCACTTACTCCGGCAGACCCGATGAAGTGAAAGTTTCTGATAAACGCAAGATCATGATCCTCGGCGGCGGTCCCAACCGTATCGGTCAGGGGATCGAATTTGACTACACTTGCGTGCATGCGGCATTTGCTCTGCGCGATGCCGGTTACGAAACGGTGCTCGTGAACTGCAATCCCGAAACTGTTTCCACCGACTACGATACCAGCGATAAGCTCTACTTTGAACCGCTTACCGTGGAAGATGTGATCGCTATTTACAACAAAGAAAAGCCCGAAGGCGTGATCGTGCAGTTTGGCGGTCAGACTCCGCTGAATATTGCACAGGAACTCAAAGATCTGGGTATGAATATCATTGGTACTCAGCCGGAAGGTATCCGTCTGGCGGAAGACCGTGAATACTTCCGCGAACGTATGATCGCTTTGAACATCAAACAGCCGGAAAGCGGCACATCCACTTCGCTCGATGAAGCGGTGAAACTTGCCCGCAAGATCGGTTATCCGGTGATGGTTCGCCCCAGCTTTGTGCTTGGCGGTCGCGGTATGGCGGTTATCTACGATGAACCCACGCTGGTGAAATATGCGGTTGAATCGCTGCAGGTCAGCCCCGAATACCCGATGCTGATCGACCGTTTCCTCGGTAATGCGATCGAAGCTGAAGTTGATGCTCTTTCCGATGGTGAAGATACTTTTGTTGCCACAGTAATGGAACACATCGAACTTGCCGGTATCCACTCCGGTGACTCGGCATGTACCATTCCGCCGGTGACTTTGAGTGAAAATATCCTCAAGAAGATCGAAGAGCAGGCGGCGGCGATCGCCCGCGATTTCAAAGTGGTAGGTATTTTGAACGTGCAGTTTGCGGTTTGCGAAGGCGAAGTCTACATCATCGAAGCCAATCCGCGCGCTTCGCGTACCGTGCCGCTGGTTGCCAAAGTTACCGGCGTGCCGCTGGCACGGGTGGCAACCAACCTGATGCTCGGCCATAAACTTTCTGAATACAAAGAATTGCTCAAACGCAAAGATCGCAGCTATATGGGCGTGAAAGAAGCGGTCTTCCCGTTCAACATGTTCCCGGAAGTTGACCCGATTCTCGGACCGGAAATGCGTGCTACCGGTGAAGTTATGGGATTGGCCGAAAGCTTCGGTCTTGCCTACTTCAAAGCGCAGCAGGCCGCCGGCGCGGCTCTGCCGCTTGAAGGCGTGGCGCTGCTGACCGTTGCCGAAGGCGAACGCGATAAGCTCCTGCCTGTGGCGAAGGGCCTCGACGAAATGGGCTTCAAGATTGTTGCTACCGACGGAACTGCCAAGTTCCTGAACGATAATGGCGTGAAAGCCGACGAAGTTTACAAACTCAACGAAGGCAGACCCAATATCAGCGACCTGATCAAAAACCGTTCGGTGCAGTTGATAATCAATACTCCGCTTGGCCGTGCCAGCAAGGTTGATGACAGCTTCATCCGTATGATGGCTATTCAGTACAAGATACCCTACATGACCACCATGGCGGCGGCCAACGCTACCGTAGCGGGTATCCGCGATGCCAAGATGGGCGACAATAATGTCAAATCGCTACAGGAATATCAGGCCGGTAAATAAGTTTTGATAATGTAACGCGAAAGAGCTGCTGCAGAAAATTGCCGCAGCTCTTTTGTTTTGCAACTTATGGATTTGCTGTATTGCCGGAGAGTGGAATTTTCGCTGTAATTATCAATATTTTTCAAATGCTCAACATTATTGCACTCAATAAATCATACAACTTATTCCGGCGTTTTTTTTGATGTGCAGCTGGTGAAATTTTGTAAAAACTGCCAATGTAATGTATATTGTTGCATATGGCAGAAAAACTTAAAAAAAGCGAGGTATATTTTATGAAAATCTCTTTGCTGACGGCTTTGCTGTCACTTGGATGGGTGCTCTCAGGCGGCGAGCTCCAGCCGATCGGGGCCTGGAACTTTGAAAAAGTTGAAGGCAAGGTGGTCAAAGCTTGCATCGGCCCGGATGGAGTGATCATCAACCCCGGTAAAAATGCCCGGATCGTTCCCGGCCGAAGCGGCGGCAGTGCTCTTTATATCGGAGGTGGCTGGACCAGTGCCGACCGCAATAAAAACGGGGCGCTGGTTATTCCCGATTTTGCACCCAAAGCGGATCGGCCATTTACTATTGCTTTTGATGTCAAGATCGATGCTGATCCCAAAAACCGGAATTACCGCAAATTTAAAACTCTGGTGGAAGCTGCCAATGGAGAACGCGGTCCCGGCTTCCGGGTGTACATTTTCTACGGTTCCATGCAGTTCCGTACCGGCGATGGCAAAAATAAGATGAAACATGTTGCCGCCAACAGTTCCACCGTGCGTATTCCGCAGGATCGCTGGGCGCGGATAGTGATAACCTACACCGGCAAAACGGCTTCGCTTTATCTTAATGGCGTAAGGGTCGGCCACGGGGCAATGGAAATCATGCCCGGAACGCAGAAAAATCTGATATTCGGCAGTTACCGGTCCGGATTTGCCAATCCGGCTACCGCAGCTTACGATAATATAGCTGTTTATGACCGGGCTCTTACCGGCAGCGAAGTCGCTGAAGACTATCTTGACATATTGAAAAAGGATCATCAGTAATCATGAAAAAATCATTTTTGACCGGAATTCTTACTTTGACCGCCGCTGCCGGAGTGCTGATGGCTGCACCGGGCAGAGTTGATGCTGTAAAAGCCGATGGCGCGATCAAGCTGGATGGCGCTGTAACAGAAAAAGCGTGGGATGCTGCTGCATGGCAGGGCAATTTCACCAATCCGGTGAACGGCAAAAAGGCTTATCAGGAAACCCGTTTCAAGGTGCTTGCCGGCAAAAACGGACTGTATTTTGCCATAGATGCGGTTGATAACGATATTTTTACCGCTGAGCATGAGCACGATTTTGCTTTGTGGAACAATGATTGTATTGAAATATTCATGACTCCGGTTGCCGAGCCTTCCAGTGACCGCAACATCCGCGAACACAAACAGTTTGTTTTCAATGTTTCCGGCTGCCGTTACGAACAGGCCAGCCGCGGCGGTATTGCCGATATCAAGTGGAATCTGCCCTGGCAAGTGGCGGTTAGGCAGCACGGCAAAGGTTTTACCGCCGAAGTGTATATACCTTATTTTGTTATGTCTCCGGCACCTCACGCCAAAACCTGGCGTTTCAATGTTGCCCGCGAAGACGTCAATAAAAAAAGCAAGCGCCATGACTTGAGTGTCTGGAGCGCCACCAAACAGTTTGCTGAAAACGATAATTTCGGTTATCTTGAGAATATTCCGGTGGACTTTTCCTGTTATCAGGCCGCATTCAATGGCGTTGAGCTTACGCTTAAACTGACCGATGGCAAAGCTGAAAGCGCAGTCAGCGGTACTTTGATCGGCTCTCCGGGCAAACGTTATTCGGTCAAAGCGGCGGTATTCGACAAAAATCAAAAAATTGCCGCGTTCAATGCGGTGGAAAAAGTTTTGCCCCAATCCGGCGAAATGGCAATCGTTATTCCGCTGGAACTGAACAATTCGGGCAATTACACTCTGCAGACTATCGTTGCCGATGACAGCGGCAAGATCGTTGCGCTGGAAGATAAAGCCGTAACCTTCAGTGATGCAACGCTGGCAATCGATCTGATTCAACCCTGCTACCGCAACAATATTTATCTGGCGCTGTCCCGTCCGGCGCTGGAGTTGAACATCCGCAGTCTGGCCGATAACGCTGCTTTGAAAAATGCCAGACTCACAGTTACGGTCAAACAGCAGAATAAAGTTATTGCTCAAAAGAGCTTTAATGCTCCCCGCAGTGTGGAAAAAGCTCTGTTTGATGCTGCCAAATGGGCTCCCGGTAGCTATGTTGTGGAATGTGCTCTTACCGGCGCCGGCAAGTCTGATGGTGTGCTTACTGAAAACTTTGATGTCATTGCACCGGCCAGAGGCAATGTCATTACACTTGACAGATCCCGTTATGTGCTGGTCAATGGCAAACGCTTCTTTCCCCGTGGATTTATCGGCGGCCCCGGCGACTTGAACGCACAGCAGAAAGCCGGGTGCAATATTGTACAGTTTTATATGCTGCATTTCAATGATACAGATAAAATCATTGCCCAGCTCGATGAATTGCACAAGCTCGGTATGATGGCTGCTTTTCTGCCCCGGCACAAGATGCGCAGCACTTTCTTCGGTTTTCTGGAAAATGGTAAAGAAGTCAAGACTCTTTCAGGCGGCAGCTACGAAAGGATCACCAATCTGGTGAATGCAGTAAAAGAACACCCGGCATTTTTCGGTTGGTATCTCTACGACGAGCCCCGCGGTGCTGAAATGGCGGCTGAATTGAAACGGCAGTATGAGTTTTTGCGGAAACTCGACCCCAATCACCCGGTGCTGGGGCTGGATAACAGCGCTTCGGGCTGTGTGAGCAAAAGAGGTCATTGTGATATACATATCCTGGATTTGTATCCCAGCCCTGATAAGCAGAATGTTTTCAGTCATGAGCTGGCGGCAACCGCTTCGGCAGTCAATACTATTTATCGCGGTGTGGGCAGTGAAGGTGTCTGGTATTGTCCGCAGGCATTCGACCGCGATTGCTATGCCAAAGGCCCCAATAATCACCGCAGTATGACTTTTGTTGAAACCCGCTGTACGGTCTGGGGAACTATTGCCGCCGGTGCAACGGGGATTCTGCCTTTCAAGATTGGTATACCTGAAGTAAAATACTTTGAGCGGCACCCGAATTCCGGAATCTACGCTTCGCCCGAAATGCACCTTGGATGGCTCAAGGTCATCATGCCCGAACTTGCCAACCTTGCTCCGGTACTGACCGGCAAGACAGTTGCAGTAACCGCCGCGCCTGCCGACCGTGTGGCATTGCGGATAACGGCTCGCCAGTACAAAGGCAAAAACTTTGTATTTGCAACCAATACCAGACGCACCGGTTTGCCGATAAGTGTGGTTTGGCCGGATAAATCGGTGAAAAGTGTGAAAATTCTGGGCGAAAACCGTTCGGTGAAAGTAATCAGTGGCAAAATTGCCGAAACGCTCGAACCCTACGGCGTACGCATTTACACCGATGACTTGAGCTATCCTGAAGGTGTGGATATTCCGGCGGTAAAAGCCGAAATCAAAGCCGCACTTAAAGCTTCCGGCAGATGAAATAATGAATATGCAGCAGCGTTACTGCAGAGCTGTTGTCAGGTTCTGCAGCCGCGCCGTTTGTTTTTTCCGCAATGATCATTATTATATCACACTTTTTATTATGGCATACAGCTTTTTGAGCGATCCGGTACTGAATTATTTATGAGATAAGTGATTCGCCGGAAAAATTATCTGCCGGCTTTACAACAGAAAAGGCAGCATAACGCTGCCTGTATATGATCGGTAAAGTTGTAAGAGTTTTCAGAGCGTGCGACCGTTTTTGTAGACCTTGGAACCGCAAAGACCGGTGGTGCCGTCTATATCATACCAGAGATATTTGGTGTTGAAACTCGGGAATCTTTTCTTGCCCACGGATTCGGCGTGTCCGTCAGAATATACAAAGTTGCACAATCCGCCTTCAGGAACAAGTTTATAATCATCAGCCTGTTTGCTGCCTTGCCCGGTACGCGGATCGCCGGCCCCGTGACGGAATGAGAAACTGTGAGCATATCCGGCAGAATAAGTATTGGCGTTCACATTGTCGCCATACATTATAACCTTATGCGGCAGTTCAAATGTTCCGCGGGTAAAAACCTGATTGCGTTCAGCTCCGCCGCTGGATGAACTCGGCCCCGCACCTTTTACTCCCATAACGTAAACATTTACAGCATAGCAACTGTAATCCATATAACCTTTGGAGTGAGCACCGCCGACATCTCTTCCTTCTGCGGGGCAGACAAATACACTTTTTTCGCCTTTTTCATCAGCAAAAGTTATGCCGTAAGGGGCCGTGCCATCTGCCGGTGCAAGAATGTGATAAAATGTTTTTGCCGAATTGTATGCCCCCGGCGGATACCAGTCTTCGCTATCATCGGCATACATATTTGCAGCCATACCGATCTGCTTGATGTTGCCAAGACACGACGATGTTTTAGCCGAAGAGCGTGCCGCCGAAAGTGCCGGCAGAAGCATTGCCGCAAGTATGGCAATAATAGCGATGACGACCAGAAGTTCGATCAGGGTGAAGCTGTACAGCTTCACCTGCCTTGCGGCAGGTGAATAACATCCATTCACTGCTTTGTTTCTTTGAAGTTCGAGCAAGGTGAAACTTTTGTCAACAACACGATGCAGATTTTTATTCATAGATATACTCCAAATACATGATAAATTTTGTCTTCATATTGCAAATATATATCAATATAGCAGTTATGTCAAGGTTGATTATACAGTTTTTTTAAAAATATTGTCTTGAATGTTTACAGCGGTTGACAAAATATATTCCAGGGTGTAATTTATCTGCAACACGGATAAATTAACGAAAGGTCGTTGTTATGAAAGTATATATACAAACAGATATTGAAGGTGTGGCAGGTTTCTGCTTTTTTGAAAATCGTAAAAGTAAAGATACCGAGTGCATCAATCACCGTTACCGGATGTATCAGCTTTTGACCGACGAGGTAAATTCTGCGGTGAAGGCCTGCTTTGATGCCGGTGCCGATGAAGTGATAGTCAACGATAATCACGGCAGCGGCTACAATATACTTTTTGAACAGCTCGATGAACGCTGCCAGATCATCCACGGACGCAGCGGTACCGGTAATGACTGGCTGGAATTTTTTGATGAAACTTTTGATGCGTTGGTCATAGTCGGTGCTCATGCCATGGCAGAAACCCCTTGTGCCATTACGCCGCACAGCAAGTGGTGCGTAAATAATGGCGAAATATATTTAAGCGAAGCAAGCATGGCGGCAGCGCTGGCGGGCGATAAAAATGTTCCGACTGTTATGGCATCCGGCGACGACAAAATCGGCAGTGAGTTGCTGGCAAAGATGCCGGATCTGGAATTCGCGCAGGTGAAACGCGCTATTTCGCCTTACCTGGCTTGCTCAATGATCCCCAAAGCCGCCTGCAAACTTATTTACGAAAAAGTCCGGTCAGGCTTGGCGCGGCGCAACGAGATAAAGCCGTACAAAGTCGCCGGGCCCGTAAATCTGATACTTTTTGACAGCGATGACCACTCTCCGCCGCTGAAGACTTACGGCGAAGCGGTCTCAGCCCCTACGATTTCGGAAGCATTCAAACTGTTCGGCAGACAGCTGCCATGGTCCAAAAAAGGTTTGCAGTACGTTGACGGGTTCCAATTTCCGCAGGAAAAAACTCAAGGTTGAACTTTTATCAATCAGCCCTGTTTGATTTCCACGCCTTCTTCCGGCGCAAATGGGGCGATCGTCAAGCCGTATTCCCGCATCTTGTCAGCATATTGCTGCTGGACACGGGTCGCAGTCAGGGCGTTGAAATACATATAGTAATTGGGAGCGCCTTTTTCGCGGATATATTTGCCGCCGGTTTTCTCCTGCCGCATTCTTTCGCCGCGTTTGCGTAATTTTTCTGCCATGGCACGGGCTCCGGCGTTATCGTTGGCATCTTCCAACTCAAAAAGCCGGATGAGTTCGGCTGTAAAACGGATTCGGTCGGCGGTATAGGCAAAACGCATTTTTTCGCAGGCGATCCGCTGATCAAGCAAATCATCGCCGGTTTTATCGGGCAGGGCGGTGATCTCTTTTTCGGCCTGATCGAGCAAGGCAAGCACTGTTTTAAGCGAGATCGCTTTGCCGTTATCTTTTTCGGCTTCAAAGTGTCCGGGATAATAGAAGTTGTGCGGCTGTTTGGATGCGGCCTTGCGCCACTCAATTAAAAGCATATATTTAACTGTATTGCTCCGGTCGGCAGTCAAATCGCCGGTCCCCTGATAGTGCAGAAGCGCTTTGGATACGGCGGCAATTTTCCGCAATTTGTCGTAAATGGGGATGATCTGTCCGGCAAGAGAGCCGAAACGCTGCTGCAGAAACTTTTCCGCATCGAATTTTTCATTCATCATTGCCGCTGCAAACGCACAGTTGGTCAAACTCAGCTGCGCCCACAGTGCGGTCGATACATGCATATAAGTCATGGCATCACAGCCGGAGCGCTGGTAATATGCCATATCGTTTTCCATAAATTCATCCATAGGCAGCCCCACCGAAGCAAATGCCGAAACATTGTAATATTCGCACACCTGCAGCCGGAATTTTCCGGTATCGACCCATGCTTCAAAAAAGTTTTTCAAAAGCTTGTTGCCGGCGCAATTTTTATCATCAATGGCGTGGCTGTAACAGCGTTCGATGGGGAAAAACTCGATCAGGATCCGTTCGTAATCAAAGTCATCAGCCAGCGGTATATCCGGCGGCGAAAGCGTTTCGTGATATGCCGATACAATGAGTTCCACCGGGTGATCCAGCTCCTGACGGAAACGCTTGGAGCAGCGGTCCGCAAGAGCCAGCAGACGGGCGGTACGGTTACCGAGTTTGCGGCAATTTTCACATTCACACCAATGGCCGTTATCAAACGAAGCAAAACTCAAAGCCGACGCTCCGTGAAGTCTGCCGCCAACTTGAAAATCTGCTATGATGTTATCGATCAGAGTTTTGCATGCTTCAGGATTGGAGGTGCAAATGTTCCACTCATTGCCGGGCTCCATGGTGGCAATGCGCTCATTATTGCTGTTGAGCGCGTAATACTCCGGATGATCGTGGTAATATTGTTCCGGCGGTAGATAATCTTTGAACATCAAATGGGTGCCGCTGGGGGAATTTGTCCGCAGGAAAAAGCCGAGTTTTCTGCAAAGTTCCGGATAATTGGTGTTATTTGTCCAGTAATTCAAGCCGTGGCGGGCCATCCACAGGAGGAAAGCTTCGCTGTCGCGCTTTTCCACTGCGAAAAATCCCCGAAGGGCAAAGCGCGGTATTTGAGTAATGTTCAGCTTGGGCAGCACGATTGCGCCTTGCGGGATGAATGTATCAAACTCATCGGGCGAAAAGAACTCAATGCCAAGCTCGCGCAAAAGGCGGTAGGCTCCATAAAGCATCGCCCGCTCATGGGCGGCTGTTATAATGTAATCTTTTTGACCGGAAAGCTGGAAGCTGTCTCCGGAAAATTTTTCATCAAAAACAAAAGTTACTGAAATTTCTCCGGTGAGTTTCAGCAATGCCAGAAATTTCTGCAATTCTTCCCGGGCAAAAAGCAGTGTTTCACCAGCATCAGCCGGCAGATTTATCAAGAATATGTTATTCATAAAAAATACCCTTTATTTTTACACAGAGCTAATGTACTGCCGCAAGTATTGCTTTACAAATTTTCCGGCGATAAAAACAGAGATCGCTTATGGTAAAAAATCTGTAATGCGGTGGCTTTTACTGTTCAATAACTTCGTCCAGACTCCATATGGAGTTCACTTCATCGAAGCGGTTCACCCATTTGCCATTGGTGAAATCCGGGAATGCCACCGGCATTGACCCCATTGCCACTGATTGTTCCGAAAGTGCCGTTACGCTCATCCATGCGGCTATATCGTATACATCTATCGGTGTTTGAGAGTTGTTCCGTACAGCTTCAAAAAAGGCTTTCAAAGCCAGCGAATCCATACCGCCGTGGCCGCCGATGACCGGATTATTGCGCCAGATGGGGTGTTCAAACTTTTCGTAATAATCTGCCACTTTATCCCAGCTGTGCTCGATATACGGATTGCCGGCGGCGTCGATCTTTTCTTCGGTCCTGCTCATGCCTTCAATAAATATGCCGTCGCGTTCTTCCAACCACAAACCTTTAGTGCCCTGTACCCGGCAGTCGCGGCTGTACGGTCTGGGCAGCGATACGCTGTGGGTCATGGTGATGGTTTCGCCATTGGCACACTTGATAACTGTGGTGATCACATCGCCCTGATTGTAGTGGATCCTTCCGCGTCCGGTGGCTTCGGCATCGGCTGCAAAGCCCACACCTTTGCTGGCGGTGGAAGTCAGGGTCAGGAAGCGGTTGCCGCGGTTGATCCGCAATATCTTGGCGATGGGGCCGAGCCCGTGGGTCGGGTAGAGTTCGCCGTTGCGGCAGAGGTTGTGTTTTTCGCGTTCGGTACGGCCGGCGTTGGCGCTGGAGAGTTCGTAGCGTATATCGTGCTCGTAGCCGCAAGAGCAATGCACGAGTTCGCCGAACAGACCTTTGCGCGCCAGATTCATTGCCAGGAGTTCATTTCTGCCGTAGCAGCAGTTTTCCAGCATCATGCAGCCTACACCGGTGCTTTCGGCGGCGTGCACGAGCTGCCACAACTCTTCCACGCTGGAGGCTCCGCCGACTTCGATCCCGGCGTATTTACCGGCGGCGAGAGCGTCGCGGGCGATCTGCAAATGCGAGTTCCAACCGGTGGGTATGAGCACGGCTTGAACATTATCATCTTGCAGCAGCTCTTTATGATTGCGGTACACGGTGGGAAAATTCACCTGATTGCGTGCAAAAACTTCCCGCAGTTTTTCGATCGGTTTTTCGGCAATATCGCATAAGGCCGTTACTTCAACTTCCTCCGGCAAGGCAAAAATACTTGCCAGAAGCGTTTCTGCCCGCGGCCCCAGACCGATTATGCCGATTTTTACAATATTGTTTTTATTCATAAAAGCCAATCCAAAGTTAAGTTGCTGTTGAACGTTTCTATGAAGCATAATATAATTCACCGTTATGAAAAATCAAATTTTTTCATATTTCAGAATAAAAATCCCCCGAGTCGTTTTTTGCAGAAAAATCCATAAAAAACTTTTGTTTCAGTTGGATTATCCGGTATTTGGAGTGCGCAGGGGTAACGGATGTGATTTTTTTGAAATTTTTACTTGCAAAGTGAAAAATATGGTGTTATATTGAATGTATCGATTGCTGAAAATAATTGAAAATCGTAAATTATGAATTTTATCAACAACAGCTTTTATTACTTTTTTATCTGCTTTGCTTTTTATTTTAGAAAGCGGGGCGGAGCGGTTGTTGCTGTCTGATAAATCAAGATAAATACAATACTGAAGATCCGAACCCCGCTGTGATTAAATCCCGGCGGGGTTCTTTTTTTGTTCAATAAACTCAAAAGAGAGGTATAACAATGATTATTATTCTCAAAGAAAACACCACACAACAGGAAATTGGCAAGCTTATTGCCATGGTCAGATCTCACGGAGTTACTCCGCATATAACCGAGGGGGTGCATCAGACTATCATGGGGCTGGTGGGCGATACAACCGGAATTGATATTGAAAGTATTTCCCAGCTTGAGATCGTCGAAGCGGTCAGACGCATTCAGGAGCCTTTCAAAAATGCCAACCGCAAATTTCATCCGCTGGATACAGTAATCAAGGTTGGCAATGCCGTTATCGGCGGTGGTGCGCTGACACTCATTGCCGGACCGTGTTCGGTGGAAAGTGAAGAACAGATCATTGATGTGGCCCGCAGTGTGAAAGCATCCGGAGCACATATCCTGCGCGGCGGCGCATTCAAACCCCGTACTTCGCCCTATGCGTTTCAGGGGCTGCGCGATGAAGGGATCAAACTTTTACTGGAAGCCAGAAAAGATACCAATTTACCCATTGTTACCGAGATCATGGATCTTTCGCAGCTGGATCTTTTCAGCGAAGTGGATATCATTCAGGTAGGCGCCCGCAATATGCAGAATTTTGAGTTGCTCAAACAGCTCGGGCACTCCGGCAAGCCGATTTTGCTCAAGCGCGGACTTGCCAATACTTATCAGGAGCTGCTGATGAGTGCCGAATATATTATGGCATTCGGCAACGAACAGGTGATACTGTGCGAGCGCGGAATCAGAACTTTTGAACCTTACACACGGAATACGCTGGATATTTCTGCAGTGCCGGCTCTTAAAAAACTTTCGCATCTGCCGGTGATCATTGACCCCAGTCATGCATCGGGAATTGCTGATTTTGTGGCCCCGCTTTCCATGGCGGCGGCCGCTGCCGGTGCCGATGGTTTGATGATCGAAGTTCACAACGATCCGGCACGGGCAAAATGCGATGGCGCGCAGAGTCTGACTCCCGAAAAATTCGACAAACTTGCCAAAAAGCTCAATCATCTTAAAAATGCCATGCAGGAGGATTAAAATGAATTCTGCAAATCTGGAAAAAGCCCGCGGTAATATTGACCGGATCAATTCCGAACTTGTTGCTTTGCTGATCGAGCGCATGAACAACGTCGATAAAGTTGCCGAATACAAAGCCGCCAATGGTATGCCGATTTCGGTCCCGGCGCGGGAACAGCGTATTCTGGAAAATGTTTCGCTTCTGGCCGGGAAAGAATATGCCGAAGATATCCTGCCGGTGTTCCGGGCAATTTTTGCAGCCAGCTGCAGTCGGGAATTCCGCAAGATAAACTCCATGATGCAAAACTGACAGATCGGGAAAGTATACTGCTGAATAAGAGAAAGAGTTTTTTGCATTTGAGTTTTCCGGCGTTATATTAATCAAAATTTCAAAAAGGAGGCTTTATGCAGTTTGATATTTTTAATGCCGATGAACAATTGCTGGTCAGCAATGTTAATTTGGTAAGCTCTGATATTATTCAAGCAGGAAAAGGCTCGCTCTATATAAAAACTCAAATTCCCATTATAGATGTGGTCAGCATCTGGAATCCATCGCAGTTGACGATGCCTCCCGATGGGTTGGCTTGGTTCTGCGAGTTTGATTGCGGCGCCAACAAGGCGTATCCCATGTTTATCTTTATGGATAAAAATTCCTGTGCGGCGTACTCGGTGGCACTTACAAACTGTATTGACGATTGCCATTGCTCGGCCAAAATGAATCAGGAACTCTGCTGTTATGAGGTGGTTTTTCATATTTCCATTGCGCCGGAAACAGAACCATTTGAAATATTCTTTGATCAATCGCATTGCCCGGTCAGCGATGTTCTGCAGCTTTTCCGCAACAGGATAATGCCGGAAGTTCCGGTATATCCGGAAGGCGCATGGGCTCCGGTATACTGTACTTGGTATGCTGTTCATGCTGCGATCACTTGCGAATATTTGCGGAGCAACGCGGCCGAAGCTGCCCGTTTGGGATTCGGTACATTTATTGTGGACGACGGCTGGTGTTTTGATGAAAACAAGCGTGTAACGCCGGAAACGCTGCCGGATTGGTATCGGGATATCGGCGATTGGCGGCTTGCTGAAAATAAACTGCCGGAGGCTGAAAAAGTTGTTGCCGATGCTCAAAATCTGGGATTGAACTGTATGTTCTGGGTTGCTCCGTTTTTTGCGGGGCGCCGGAGCCGGCTCAATGAGCAGGTCAGCAGCTTTCTGACCAGTTTGCACGAAGGACAGAGAATTGTTGATCCTGCCGATGATATTGCAGCTGGAAATGTGACCGGCAACATCCTGCAAGTAGTTGAATCACTGAATCTGGATGGCTTGAAGATCGACTTTATTGATGCGGTGGAACCAGATGTGAAAAATCCGCATTGCCGGGCTGTAAAAAAGTATATTGAAAATCTGGTAGGCAAGCTCCGGCAGCTCAAACCTGATGCTTTGATCGAATTCCGCCAGAACTATGCCACTGCGATAAATGCTCAACTGGCAACAGCATTCCGGGCCGGGGATGTGCCGTTTGATTATATCAGCAACTTCAACCGCTGTGTGCAGATAAGACTGCATATGGGCGACCGGATTCCTGTACACGCCGATCCGGTTTACTTTAATAGTGCGGAAAGCGTGGAATCTGTGGGGCGGCATTTGATTGCATCGCTGGTGGGGGTGCCGATGCTTTCCATGGAATTGAGCCGTATTGCAGATGAACATAAAAAAGTCATAGCCAATTATATAAGTTTTTATAATGAACACCGCCGGACGCTCAATTACGGCCATTGGAGTTTTGATTTCTGCAATGGGGCGGCTGCTTTTGCAAAATGTCAATCAGCGGATGAAACAATCATCATTATTTCTCATGGCGATATGCGGGAAAAAGCTTTGCAGGATATTTCAGGCAAAGTTTTTATTCTCAATATGACAGGGGGGGATATTGCCTGTTCCGGCAAGTTTTTTGATGCCCGTGGCATGCTGATTGCCGGCGAATCGGTGCCGCCCGGCGGCCGTTGCGAGATGATGGGGTGAAATTTTCACTTTTACCAAGGGGTATGAAACATGATAAAATATGGTCGGCTGTTGTATTTGATTTTATTATTTTCATTTACTCTCCCGGGGGCGGATTTAGTAAAAGATGATCAAGTAAATGTTTGCATTGTGCTTGAAAAAAATCCGCCGCCGCCATTACAGCTTGCCGCTGAAGAAATTGCTTTATATTTCCGCAAAATAACCGGTCGGGAGATACATCCATCTGATCGGTATACCACTGATAAATGCTATACGATAACTCTTGCAGTTAAGAATGATCCGGCGCTGGGCAACGAAGGCTACAGAATCAAAGGTACACCGCAAGGTGTGACTGTTGCCGGCAATACTCCGCGGGCGGTATTGTATGGGACATATGCTTTTATTGAAGAATTTTTCGGCGTGCGCTGGCTGGCTCCGGGAGATCTGTATGAATATGTGCCATGCAGAAAAAATTTGAGTTTGCCGGATAATATAGAGCGGATGGCAAAACCGGAATTTTCTGTGCGTATGGTGAAATTTTCCAGCTGTAATTGGAATTCTGACCTCAAAGACTCCTGGAAATTTCTGATTCGCAACCGCTGGCAAGTCAAGGGCAATTACCGGACACGCAATGCTTACGGTCGCGGTTTTGCTGCCGATTATGACCGTATGGATGTATTTTATGATGGCGGCGGACATTGCCTGTTGAATTTGGTGCCGGATAAACTCTTTGAAAAGCATCCGGAGTATTTTGCACTGGTAAAAGGCAAGCGCATCAGACAGACCGACAGCAAGGGCAGGCATCTTTCGCAGCCATGTACCAGCAATCCGGAAGTAATCAAACTTGCCGCTGCCGGTATTATTGAATATTTTACCCAAGCGCCCCCAAACAGCTCCTATCTTATAGGCAACAACGATATTCAGGTGTGGTGCGAATGCAGAAATTGTGCCGCTTTGGATACCCCGGAAGAAAGAGCGGAAAACAAAGTTTCCACGCGTTTTTTCATTTTTATAAATGAGGTGATAAAAATTGTCCGGCAAAAGCATCCTGCCGCCAGAATTTATGCCTGGGGATATCAGAATTACCGCTTTGCGCCGCTCGGTGTCAGCCCCGATCGCAGTCTGCGGATCAATCTTTGCGATCATCAGCGGTGTTACCGGCACAGTCTGCTGGATAAAAGCTGTGAACAAAACGATATATTCCGCGATATGTTTATGAGCTGGCGGAATTATGATCTGCCGGTAACGGAACGCGGATATCAGGAAATTCTGTTGCGGAGCGGATACTTTTATCTGCCGATAGAAAAAGTAATTGCCGATGATATAGCATATTTCAAAAAGATCGGAGTGGATGGCTACGAATACATAACTTTTCCGCCGGATGGTACTTATGGAAAACGCATCCCGCCGCAGCGGGTCGAATGGCTGAAAAATGCCATGTACTGTCTGTGGCCGAGTATTTATATTTGCGGCAAGATGCTCTGGAATCCTTCGCTCGATCCTGAAGCTGTATGGCAGGATGCCGGAAAGCATTTTTACGGCAAAGCCTGGGGCGTTATGCAGGAGTACAGAAAACTACTGCTCCTGAGCTATACCGAAACTTCCGGCCACATCATATATGGCCACGATCCGGTCGATCTCGGGCGTGTTCTGCAAAAAAACGGCGTGGAAAAGAGACTGCTTACCTTGCTGGAGCAGGCTCAAAAAATTGCAGCAGAAGATCCTGATAAAAAGATCGCTCAACGGTTGGCTCTGGAAAAAAAGTATTTTCTTGATACTTGGGTGAAAAATGCCCGAACCTTTGAAAAAACTCAAAGCCGTACCAGTGCCGGAACTCATACCGCTGAAAAGATCAATATTGATGGGGTACTTGCAGAAAAAAGCTGGCGGCAGGCTGAGTTCATCCCCGGTTTTCCGCAGAAGGTATCGCCGCCGGCACTTACGGCAGATATTTTTGCCAAGATGCTTTGGAATGAAAAATATATTTATCTTGCATTAAGCGGCAGTGCTCCGGTACCCGGTGAAAAATGGATCATCAGTTTTCCGGATCGCAGAAATTTGAATTTGCCGTTGCAGGAATATGATCTTGATGGCGCACTGCCGTTTGAAAAAATCCGCAGAGTTGATAATGGTAATGTAGTATATGAAATCAAACTGCCGCGCAAGTTTGTTGAATGCAACAGCAATAGTGCCGGATTTTTCCTGAATGTACGGCGCGTGCAGTCAGGTCAGTCTTGTGCGGTACTGTATCCCCGGCGTTTCGGCAGTATTGCCTTGGGGCGCGAGGCTGTAAAAAACGGCAATCTGGCTCTTACGGCGGCAGTAAGCAAAACACGGAAGAGTATCATTTCAAAAAAATTTCCGCAAAAATGGAGTGTATCCGGTAAATCTGCCGCTTTCACCGCCGGAAAAATTGCGCTCGATGGAGTGCTTTACCAATATATGCAAGTAAATGGCGGTTCCCGGGGCGGTACAATAAATGTGGCAATATCCTGTGCGCCCAACCGGGCCGGAAAAGCATATATACGACCTTATTTGAGTCTTTGCACCAGAAAATCCGGCGACCGACGGCCGTTCCGGCATGAATTGAAAAAGAACGGCAAAAATACTCCGGTAAAAAACAATGGTGTATATAATTATACATTTGATTTTGCTCCTTACGAAAAAGGGTATTTCTATCTGGTGGGCGGAAATGTGCTGATCGAAAATATAACAGTGACCTGTGTTGAAAAAACACCGCAGGGCATCAGTGAATAATCGGAAAACGGCATAACTGTTTCCCGGAATTTGGAAATATCATGATTATCAGATTTGAAATTTTATTTTTGCTGATCCTGACCGGCATGTTTTTTACTGCCGCTCCAGTCCGGTCGGAAAACCGCACGGAGAAAACGCGCAAAATCAGCCGGCATGTTCATCGTATTACGGTTTACAGCAGTCTGGATGAGTCTCTGCAAAACTCCCAACTTGCAGCCGGAGAACGAGAATTTTTGAGTCGGGTGCTGGAGCATGTGAAATATTCTGCGGTTGGCATGCGGGTGATAGAACAGTTGGACGGCCGTTTTGACTTTGCTTTTCAGTTTGTCGATTTTCCGCAAAGTTCCACCTGGGGAACTTATTCACCAGGGCTGATAAAGCTCAACCGTAATTTTCTCAAAGGCAGCTGCAAACACGTTCAACTGCACAATCTCATTCTTTGCAGCAGCGTAGTTGTGCACGAAATGACCCATGCTGTACACCGGAAAAACCATATCGGCAGACTGACCGGGAAAAATGCATCATGGGAAACGCTGCTTAAAGACCTTATGCTGCGCGAACTGCACTGCAAAGTCAATCAGTTTGAACTTGCTGCTGAACTGGTAAATCTGTTGTGGAGCGATGAATACCGTCAGGGCAGTCATACTCACCGCTTTCAGACCTTACTTGATACTGCGGCATGGAATGATTTGGTGGAAGAACGTCTTGCCGCCGGCTGCGACAGTTTTCAGGCCGAAGCCTTTGCCCGCAAAAAACTTATTGAACACCTGTGGAGCAATCCGCGGCTTAAAGAATATGTAAATGGCCGGCCGGTGAAATTTTCCATTGCCCGCACATGGCATAGATCCTATGGCCCTGCCGCCGGAAATCTGCCTGCTGTAAACGGCAATGGCTCGCTCGATATACATAAAGCGCAACGCCTGATAAGTTTGATCAATGGCGGAGTTTCCTGGCAATGGCTGATGCAGAACTTTCCTTATAAAATAAGCGGCGACCGCATTGATGCTGCTGATTGGAGTTTTTCGGATTACTGGTTCCCCGCAAAAATGCAGCAACCTGAATCAAGATCGAATTGAAGAAATATTTTTCAGGCATAAAAAAAGAGCGGTCAAGTGACCGCTCTTTTTTATACAAACGCAACTTATTTGTTGAGAGTGACTTCGAACATGCTGCGGATGTGATTGCCGATGATTTCGGCGGGATGGGCAGCCAGCGCTTCGCGAGCAGCCTTGAGGTTGGGAGCACCGTTGCCGGCTTCTTCCAGCCACTTCTTGGCAAATTCGCCCTGTTCGATGCGGCGCAAAGATTCCTTCATGCGGGCCTTGATTTCGTCGTGCGGCAGGATGAACGGACCATTGCTGTATTCGCCCCATTCGGCGGTGTTGGAAATAACGGTATTCATCTTCTGGATACCGCCTTCGTAGATCAGGTCAACGATCAGCTTGGCTTCGTGGATACATTCGAAGTAAGCCATTTCAGCAGGATAACCGGCTTCGATAAGAGTTTCGAAACCACATTCCATCAGGTCAACAATACCGCCGCAGATGACGTTCTGTTCACCGAACAAATCTTCGTAGGCTTCCTGCTTCATGGTGCATTCCAGCACGCCGGCACGGGTCAGACCCAGAGCTTTGGCCATGGCAAGCGCCAGATCGCGGGCTTTGCCGGTGGCATTCTGGTGCACGCTGATCAAACCGGGAACACCGAAACCTTCCACAAAACGGCGGCGGACTTCGGTACCGGGGCTCTTGGGCGCAACCATGATCACGTCGACATCAGCCGGGGGATTGATCACATCAAAAGCATAGGCAAAACCGTGGGAGCAGGAAAGAGCTTTGCCTGCGGCCAGACCGGCTTTGATTTCGTTGGCATAAACGGTGCCGTGCATTTCATCGGGCAGCAGAATGTGGATGATGTCGGCAGCCTTGGCAGCTTCCGCAACACTCATTACCTGCATACCATCGCGGGTGGCGGCATCAAAAGATTTGCCGGGACGGACACCGACGATGACCTGCACGCCGCAGTCGCGCATACAGAGAGCCTGATTGCGGCCCTGGGCGCCGTAACCGATAATAGCAATAGTCTTGCCCTGCAACGCATCAAAGGTTGCAGCATTGTCGTGGATGATTTCCATGATAAAAATTCCTTTATGTTTAAGGTTTTTCGGAAAAACTCTTTTAAAATACAAAACTGAACAATAAAATATAACCTCAAGAGAGAAAAATGCAAGTAAAAGAGCCGTTATTTAGATAAAAAAACTTGATTTTACACAAGGTTTATGCTATATTAACCGGACAAACAGGCGAGTGTAGCAAAACGGTTATGCCCTGGCTTCCCAAGCCAGTCACGCCGGTTCGACTCCGGTCACTCGCTCCATTTTTGTTTTTTCAGGACCCGGTTGTATTGTTGCCGGGTCTTTTTTTGCAGAAAATCAATGACTTATACTGAATCATTCCGAGTTGAAAAACTGACGCTTCCGGATACAGATTTTTTTCGTAAAAAACGTTAAAAATTTTTGAACCTGTTTATTCTGCAGTTTGTATTTAATAACAACTGTGCTATATTGCTGGCAACATGGCGTTATCAAAGAAGTCAGAAAGGAGCTGTTTTTTATGAAAAAGATTATTATTGTCATGCTGATTATCTGCGCCGGAGCACTGGCTTTTTACGGAATCAGGTCCTGCCGTGAAAATGCCATTTACAACCAGCCGGGATTTGCCCATGGCAACGGACGGCTGGAAGCTACCGAAGTGGCGATTGCTTCCAAACTTTCCGGCAGACTCGATGCTGTTTATGTCAAAGAGGGCGATTATGTAAAAAAGGGTGACAAACTTGCCCTTATGCAGCTTAATGTTCTCGAAGCCGAACTGGCACAGGCCAAAGCCAAATATTCGCAGGCGGTGGCACAAAAATCTCAAAGCGAAGCCCAGGTTATGGTCAAAAAAAGCAATCTCGCTGCGGCCGAAGCTGCCATGAAGCAGAAACAGAGCAGTTTTGATGGGGCAAAAAAACGTTTTGAACGAGCTAAAGAACTCAAGAGTAAAAATGCCATGTCGGCGCAGATGTATGAAAATGATGAAACGTATTTTCTGACCAGTCAGGCAGAATTTTCTGCCGCATCTGCGGAAGTCATGCAGGCCAAAGCCGAGCTCAATGCCGCAATGGCCGAAGTTATGGCCGCTTCGGCAAATATTCAGAGTGCCAAAGCCCAGGTCGACCGCGTTCAGGCAGATATCGATGATTCGCTGCTGGTTTCGCCGCTGGAAGGCCGTATTCAGTACCGCATTGCCGAACCCGGCGAAGTACTCAATGCCGGCGGCAGAGTATTGAATTTTGTTGACCTTACAGATGTATATATGACTTTCTTTCTGCCCGAACGCATTGCCGGTAGAGTCAAGATCGGCGCCGAAGCAAGAATTGTGCTGGATGCCATACCCGATACCCCCATTCCTGCCACGATAAGTTTTGTTTCCAGTGTGGCGCAGTTCACCCCAAAAACGGTAGAAACCAAGATCGAGAGGCAGAAACTCATGTTCCGGATTAAGGCCAAGATCGCTCCGCAGCTGCTGAAACAGTATATAGATTATGTAAAAACCGGTTTGCCCGGCGAAGCATGGGTCAAGATCGATCCCAATGCCAAGTGGCCGGAATTCCTGCAGCTCAAAAGTGAAAGAAAGTCGGAAAAATAATGAACAACTCAAGTACAGAACAGAAATTTGCTGTCAAACTTGAGCATGTGAGTTTTTCATACGGCAAAACGCTGGCACTTGATGATTTTTCGCTGGAAATAGCGCCCCGTAAACTCGTGGGGGTGATCGGGCCGGACGGCGTGGGCAAGTCTACCATGCTTTCGCTGATAACCGGCGCCAGAGCTATGCAAGACTCCGGCTCGATCGAAGTTCTCGGCGGCGATATGCGTTCTAAAACACACCGCGAAAAAGTATGTCCGAAAATTGCCTACATGCCGCAAGGTTTGGGTAAAAACCTCTATTTTACCTTGACAGTGGAAGAAAATCTGCAGTTTTTCGGTAAACTTTTCGGCCACAGTGCCGAAGAGCGTCGCCGCCGGATCGACCATTTGACCCGCAGTACAGGTTTGTATAACTTTCTGGACCGCCCCGCCGGTAAACTTTCCGGCGGCATGAAGCAAAAACTCGGTCTTTGCTGTGCATTGATTCACGATCCTGACCTGCTGGTGCTCGATGAACCCACCACCGGGGTCGATCCGCTGGCGCGACGCCAGTTCTGGGATCTGGTGGAGAGCGTGCGGGGGCTCCAGTTGGATATGACTGTGATCGTGGCAACTGCATATATGGATGAAGCCCAGCGTTTCGAATGGCTGATTGCTATGGATGAAGGCAAAATACTGGATACCGGTACTCCGGAAGAGATATTTGAAAAAACTCAATGCGATAATCTGGACGATGCTTTTATTCAGCTTTTACCGGCAGAAAAACGCTCCGGGCATACCAAACTGATCGTACCGCCGCTTTCCGGAAAAGATGCCAATGTTATTGCTATTGCCGCAGAAAATCTTACCAAAAAATTCAGTAGTTTTACCGCTGTGGATCATGTGTCATTCAAGATCCGCAAGGGGGAAATTTTCGGTTTTCTCGGGTCCAACGGCTGCGGTAAAACCACGACTATGCGAATGCTTACGGGACTGCTGAAGCCTACCGGGGGAACAGCAGCGCTTTTCGGCAAACCCATTGAAGCTGAAAGCATGGAAACCCGGCTCAAACTCGGCTATATGCCCCAGCTTTTTTCGCTTTATAATGAACTTACCATCAAGCAGAACCTGATGCTCTATGCCCGGCTTTACCGCATTGCAGAAAAAGATGTTAAATCACGGGTCAATGAGATGCTGGAGCGGTTTCAGCTTATACCCTATGCCGATGAAACGCCTTCTGCGCTGCCATTGGGTATCAAACAGCGTTTGAGTCTGGCGGCGGCGGTGCTCCACCGGCCGCAGATACTGATTCTCGACGAACCTACTTCCGGGGTGGATCCGGTGGCGCGCGATCTCTTTTGGGAAATGATCATAGAACTTTCCCGCCAGGACGGAGTAACGATCTTTATAACCACGCATTTTATGAACGAAGCCGAGCGCTGCGACCGCATATCACTGATGCATGCCGGGCGTTCGCTGGCCTGCGATACACCTGCACGGCTGGTGAAAGAACGCAATATGTCCACGCTGGAAGCAGCATTTATTGATTATCTTGAAGAGGCTGATCCGGCATCCGGAGAAAAAATCACGCTGGAAAAATCTTCAACTGAAAATACTCCGGAATACCCGGCCAAACGCAAAAGTTTGTGGCGGCGATTTATTGAGAGCAATAATTGCAATTTCAGTATTCAGCGTACACTCTGCTGCTGTTGGCGCGAAAGTCTGGAACTTATGCGTGATCCCATCCGGGCAACGCTGGCGATCTTCGGCGCGTTGGTTCTGATGCTGGTAATGGGGTTTGGTATAAATATGGATGTGGAGGATCTCTCTTTTGCCGTACTTGATCGCGATGGCAGCAGTTTGAGTAAAAATTATATACTCAATATTGCCGGTTCGCGATACTTTATTGAGCAAGCTCCGATCCGGGATTATGATGATCTGGAAAAACGTTTGCGCAGCGGTAAATTAAGTTTAGCAGTGGAAATTCCGCCCAATTTCGGTAAAAATCTGCAAGCAGGCAAAAATCCGCAGATTGCATTTTTCATTGATGGAGCCATGCCGTCGCGTGCCGAAACGGTCAATGGTTATGTGAAAAGTCTGCACAACCAATGGCTGGAAGAACAGGCGCGTGAACACTCTGCTGCAGCCAATGAAACTTTGAGTTTGTGTAATGTTGAAACCCGTTACCGCTACAACCCCGATGTTTTAAGCCTGCCGGCTATGGTGCCGGCAGTCATTCCGCTGCTGTTGATGATGATTCCGGCAATTCTGGCTGCTTTGGCAGTGGTACGCGAAAAAGAGATGGGGTCGATTATAAATTTGTATGTCACTCCGCTGAAACGCAGCGAATTTCTTATCGGCAAACAGATGCCGTATGTGATGTTTTCTATTTTAAGTTCGCTTATGCTTATAGCTATGGCCGTAACTGTTTTTGATGTACCGGTCAAAGGCAGTGTGTTCGTATTGCTTGTTGCACTGGTGCTTTACAGTATGTGTTCCACCGGATTCGGTTTGCTGGCTTCGTCGGTTACCCGCAGTCAGATAGCAGTTATTTTTATGACCATGCTCGGCACAATGCTGCCGGCAGTACAATTCTGCGGCATGATTGATCCGGTTACCAGTCAGGAGGGGGCGGGGCGCATAATCGGTATGATCTATCCCACGACTTACATGCTGCTGATCAGCCGCGGGGTGTTCAATAAAGCGTTGGGATTCCATGACCTTTATCCGGAACTTGTAGTATTGCTCATCATGGTGCCGATAGTGATCGGATGCGGGGTGATGCTTTTGAAAAAACAGGAAAAATAATCATGAAACAGTCACTGAAAAATATATTTTTTCTGGGCGTAAAAGAGCTTCGCGGTTTATTCCGCGATTACATGCTTCTTATATTGATCATTTACAACTTTTCTTTGGGCATCTACGTAACCGGCAACGCCGCCAGCGATACCATCAACAATGCGGCGATTGCGATTGTGGATGAAGATCATTCTCAGCTCTCGGAACGGATTTTTGATGCATTTTTTCCGCCCATGTTCCGCCATGCCGATGAAATCAAGCTCGAAGATATCGATCCGGCCATGGACGAAGGCAAATATACTTTTGTGCTGGTGATTCCCAGCGAATTTGAAAAAGATGTGCTTGCCGGCAGAAAACCTGATATACAGCTTAATATTGATGCCACGCGTATGTCGCAGGCTTTTTCCGGTGGCGGATATATCCAGCAGATAATCAATAAAGAGGTTTCAAGTTATCTTAAAAGCAGTTCAGGAAGCGTTTTGCCGGTGGAAACGGTTATCCGTAACCGCTACAACGCCAATTTGACTCAAAGCTGGTTCAAGGCGGCTATGCAGCTGGTCAGCGACATTACCATGTTGGCAATCATTCTTACCGGCGCGGCATTGATCCGCGAGCGCGAAAACGGCACACTTGAACATTTGATGGTTATGCCGGTAACTGCATTTGAGATCATGTTTTCCAAAGTCTGGTCAATGATGCTGGTGGTGTTGGCTGCGTCGCTGGTTTCGCTGATTGTGGTTATCATGCAAATTATGCATGTGCCGGTCAACGGATCGATCTGGCTCTTCGGGTGCGGGGTAGCGCTGCATTTGTTTGCCGTTACTTCGCTGGGGATATTCCTGGCATGTGTGGCGCAAAACATGCCGCAGCTGGGTATGCTGATGATATTGGTGATGCTGCCGATGCAGATGCTTTCCGGAGGATCGACCCCGATGGAAAGTATGCCCCACTGGGTGCAGGATTTTATGCAAGCGGCACCCACTACACACTTTGTGGAGGTTTGTCAGGCCATAATCTTCCGCGGGGCCGGTATTGAAGTGGCGTGGAAACCATTTTTAAAGCTTTTCCTGATCGGAACAATACTGTTTGTGCTGGCTCTGGCAAGATTCCGCAAAAGCGTTGCTGCGTAAATTTTTAACAGTTTGCAAGTATGATTTTTTTTAAATAAAATATGAGGCTGTAATAAGTATGATTTCATTCAAACGCTTGCTTGTCTTCGGGTTGTCCTTCCTGTGTCTGCTGGCAGGCGCTGATGATAAAACTGCGATACAAAATTGTGTCGAAAAAGCAATAAAAGCCGGAATGACGCTGGATTTCAATATCGTGAAGGGGCTCTGTACCGGGGATTATGTAAAAATTCAGGAAAATCAGAAAGTGCTTGACCGCAAACTGCTGGATAATACAGCGATTTATTTTGAGCGGATGAAGGACCCTGATTTGAAGTTTTCCGAACTGGTAGAGCTCAATTTTATGATCAGAGGGCAAAAAATCACCGAAGATAAACTGGCCCATTATCGTAAACTCGATTCTACCGGGCGCGGTAAAGCACTGGTGCAGCAGGCGCAAGCTGAAATCCGTAAAACGCATGAAAATCTCTGCCGGACTGCCGGAGAATTGTTGAAAACAGTGCAATATGGACCCATGTTTTTGCATGATGACCTGGCGGTATGGTTTTACAAGCTGGATTGGCAGGTGAAATTCAAAGGGGTGATCGTTTTACGCAAAGAAAATAACTTCTGGAAGATCAGCCGGGAGTTTTCCACGCTTGACAACGCTGCCGGCGGCGATCAGGCAATAGCAGATGAAGTCAGAAATTTTATGAAAGAAAACGAGCGTAAATCACGCAATTTTTCCAGTTATACAGAACTGCTTGCAGAATATTCGCCGGAAAATGTTTCAGTTATGTCCGATGGCAAAAGTATGAACTATGCACAGGCCGAAAAGCTGGCGAAGTTTCACGACAGCTTGCTCTATTCCACGCCAACCATGGAGCAGGCCGCTCCGCTTTATATTGAAGCATACGGCGGCAAGGTAACTCCGGAAATGCTTGCACACTTTGCCGATCAGGATAAGTCAGGGCAGGGGAAACAATGGATCTCCAAGTATCAGGAGGCAATGAAAAAGCATCGTGAAGAACTCCGGAATGCTCCTGACGACTATACAATAAAGCACATTTTTCTGTATGAAGACATGGCATTGATCATGGATTCCTGGAGTCTGCCGGCTACCGGTAAAACAGAGCGTGTTTCGCTGGTAAAAAAGCATCAGGGGAAATATTTGCTCTATCGCACTGTCAGCAGAAAAGCTCTCCGGTAAGAAAGCTCTTTGCCAACAGCTGTTGCAGGTGAACAGAGGCTGATAAAAAAATGTACCCAATAAGGTTAGGTGAAAATAATCTATATTGGGAATTTGGGGTTGAGTTTGATGAAGGGAAAAAGGACCTTTTCTCAAAAGATCTTTTTCCCCTTCTCAGGCTCCGACCTTTATTGGGAACAGAGCGAAAATTAAAGTTTCTGCAAATGGAGCAGACGGATTCTTTTATCGGGCACCGGCAGCTTGCTGACAGTTTTCATATCAATCACTTCGCCGGTCAGAACGTCGGTGATTTTTGCTTTTTCAAAAGGTAACTTGATATTGCAGATATTGCCGGCCGGCTGGTAATTGCCGATCAGCAGCAGCGCTTCAGAGTCACTTTTTACGCCGGAAACGGTCATTGAGGGAGTACTGCACTCCGGAGTGAATATTTCTCCATTAAGAATCAGATCCTGATACCTGATCACATTTTTCATAGCCTTGGCGTGATAGTAAAAATATATCGGGCTGATAAATCCGCGCCAGGGATAATAGAAAAAGCCTTTGGCGCCGTTGAGCATGGTTTCGTATATCATCTGTTCAAGGTGATACGGCTCGTAAGCCCCATAGGTTCCGGGCGTGAGAATGGGAATGAGAACACGCTTGCTCTTGTCGCTCTGCAGTGCAAAGTTGCCCTTGATATTGTTGTGAACACGCAATTCATTGCCTGCCACATACAAGCTGGGCTGGCCGCCGTCAACAAATTTGCCGTTGAGACTCCATTTTTCAAAGCCGTGATAGCAGCTGCTCAACGGCTGGCGGTTGTAATTGTAGAGCAGCGGCATTTTTGCCTTGCCAAGTTTTACACCTTTTTCAACTGCTTTATTGAGTTCGCTGTTGAGTTCCACGCTTACATCGTCGAGGAAATCTTCCCAGCTCTTGCCGGATTTCTGCTGCAAAGATTTGCAGCGTGAGCAGTTGCGGACAAAAGGCATGCTTTTGCCCCAGATTTCGATATCCCATTGGATATAATCGGGACGGAATTTGGCCACGGCGCGGGTGATTTTATCCAGTTCGGCATGATAAAATCTGCCGCGGTAGGTGGGGCATTTGACCTGTTCTTGCGGCAGATCCTGGCAATACACTTCGTTGCCATGCTTGTTGTAGCGGTACATATCCAGCAAGCCGTTGTAACCTATGACGATCTTGTAGCCGAGTTGGCGTGCTTTTTCCACATCGCCGCAATATGTGTCGGAAAAGTTATCTTTGCCGCTGCGCTGGAACATATATGGATAAATCTGCACGCCGGAAAAACCCATCATCTTGAGATTTTCAAAATACCCCGGGAAAGTTTTGTCGCCAAGGCTCATGCGGCTCAACACGGTTATGCCTTTGAACATTTCAGAAGCTTCCGGTATGGTGATAACTTCTATATCGCGTTCCGTAACATGCGATTTTTTGCCGTTTATGGTTGCATAAAAATAAGCCTTTGAGCCGGCGGCAACTTGGCCTTTGGCCTGCAGGAAAATAGTTTTATGCTCCATGAAACTGGCTGTTTTCCGGCTGTCGGCGGGAATCGGAAAAGCGTAACGGACATAATCGGCGTTGCCGAACCGGAACTTTTGAGTTTGCACTTCATCGTTAAGGCAAACTATATTTGCCGGCAGCTCCAGAACCATCTGCATTGGGGCTTTCCCGGCGTTATTACGCAGATCACGCATGGCAAAATAGTTGGGTGCCGGCAGATTATCTGCCACATAGAATTTGCCGTTCTGGGCCGGAGTCAGCACCACGCCGCCGGTCAGACGTTTTTCCGGAGTTGCGGAGTAAGCTTTTTCGCTTACGCTTGAAACGTTTTCAGCTTTGATTACAGCCAGCTCGTCGCTGTAAAGATTGCCGCCATCGGGCACAACTCTTATCATTACATAACGGGCAGGGGCGTTGACCGCCAGTTCAAACGGATAACAGAAAATATCTGAATCGTTTTCTTCCAGATAATACTGATTGACAAAGTTGCTCTGATCTTTTTCCCCCGGCTGCAGTTTGATCATCGGATTGTTTGACGGATAAAAGTTTTCGCCGTCTTTGCTGACAAGAACTGCAAACTTGTGCGGCGAGCGCTGCACTTGTTTTTGCTTGTCGCCGCAGTTTATACGGATGACCACCTTTTCCACCGGTTCGACTTTGCCGAGATCGATTGTCATATCTATTCCTCCGGAGAGGTCGGCAGAAGTTCGCCAGCCTACCGCCGAAGAATCAAAACGCAAAACATCATCGCCGCGGCGGGTGAGTTTGCCATCGGTCAGGTCAAACGCATCAGTATTGGGCGCTGTCGGGCGTTTGCCGGTTGCGGTCAGGTAAAAGTTGGGTTTGAACGAAAAATCAACTTTTTTGCCGGCGGCAAGATTTACTCTTCCGGCTGTCGCATTTTCCCACATGGCGCGGTATTGGGCCGCCAGCGGGGTCAGACGGGTATTGGTTGTCTGGATATTGCGATCGGTTTTTATGTTGAATGTCAGTCCCGGCGTACCGTAAGAACTGCTGCCGTTGGGGAGCGTTACGCTGAAAAGCAGCTGGTTTTTTCCGATATTGTGTGCCTGTGGTGTGATTTTTACATTGCCTGAATAGATGAAGTCCCCGGCTTTTTCGTCGCCATTTTTACCTGCATCGTTGAGCAGAATTTTTTCTCCCAGCGAAACGGATGCCATGTTTTTGGCAATAAAAGTTTTAACTTCAAGAGTATCGGCTGCAAGTTTTTCACCGGCAAAAAACTTTACTTTGAGGTTGTCGTTTACCCCTAAAGATGCTTTGTCGGCAGTAACGACCAGACCGCCGGTGGGGATGGAGACTGTTTTGATACTGTTTATATCATACCATCCACCGGGAATGGTTCCTTTGGGACCGCGCAGAGTCAGGGCCAGAGTAAAATTCTTTTTGGGCAGTTCAAAGGTGTTCACTCCCTGAAAAATCACTCCATGCGGCCCGCCCGGAGTCGATACATTGCTTACGGAAACATAATGTTCCGGGTTTTCGCTGGCACCGGCAACTATCTGCAAATATTTGTTTTTTCCTGTTGCCACTCTGATTTTCGCCGAACCGTATGCCTTGGGACCGTTTTCCTGCAAACGCAAGCGATTTGCGATTATTTCTCCTGAAAGACTTTGAATTTTCCACGATTTCAGGTCTGTGATTTTCAATTCTCCGGCAAAGAGAACAGCCGCCGCCGAAAAGATCAGTAAAGTTAAAGATTCTTTCATATTGTAAACACTCCACAATATTTTTTATATCACACGAAAGTGTTAGAGTTTTCTGCCGGCGTCGGGATATTTTTTGGAGCCGCAGACCGAGGTTCCGTTTTCATCTCCTTTAATGTAGTCTGCTTTGGCAATTTTACTGCTGTCCGGACAAACTTGCGAAAAAGAAAGCGTTTCCACGTGGCCGTCAAGGAATGAAATATTTGCCGCTGCTCCGGCAGGCGGAACCGGAGTGGAGGTAGCTCCTGTGCGGGTATCACCACCGCTGCCATGACGGTATGAGTAATTTCTCGGATAACTGGTGCCGCCAGTGTCAGGGGCAACATTATCGCCGAATGCCTTTACTTTATCCGGCAGATCAAATGTATTGCGTCGGAAGTTGTAATCGCGGTAAAGTCCGGCAGAATTTTCCGACATGCCACGCCAACCGAAGACAAAAACATTACAGGCGTAATGAGAATACTGCATATCGTCATCATCGTGCTTGCCGAATTTACGCGGTTCCGAAGGACAACAGAAAACTGAAGTCATGTTTTTTTCTTCATAGGTAAGACCATACGGATTTTCTCCGTTGTCGCCACCGAGAATCTGGTAAAAGTGTTTGTTGGTGGAGCCGATTTTGGTTTTGCCGGGCACCAGCCATTCGTCATGCAAGTCGGCATAAACATTGCTTGCCAGTATTATTTGTTTGAGGTTGCCGATGCAACGGGTAGTTTGAGCTGAACGGCGGGCAGAAGACAGTGCCGGCAGCAGCATAGCTGCAAGAATGGCAATAATGGCAATAACGACCAGAAGTTCAATCAAAGTGAATATTCCGGTTGTACGACAGGTGTGATTTTGTAAGTTTTTGTTCATAATTATAAAACTCCTTATTTACTTATTTACAGTGAATTTTCAAATATCCATATTTTTCCAGATATTGCAGATGTTCGATCAGATTTTCGCGCTGCTGCTGCGTGCTGCGGGTATCCAGCGCTGCTTCGGCCGTCATCAATGCTTCCAGAACAGAACGTTTATTGTCGCACAAAGCAAAGAACAATCTGCTGGCAGGCGAGTCGAATGACCGGCGTTCAGCCAGCGGAACTTTGGCCAGACTTGCCGGCATGCCGGGTTCAAAGCGTTCAATCACCAGTTGGGAAAGTTTCTGATCAACAGCCGAAAGAGCTTCCGCATCCGGCAGATTGGCAAGCGCCTGATCGCGCAGAGCATAAAGCTTGGAGGAGTCAAACTCATATTCGGCAAACTTTTTCGCTGAATTCAAGCGGTCGATGTTGTATTGGGTAAACACATTGATCCGGAATGCTTTCTCCGCGGCGGTAAGTTCGACGTTGCTCAAAGTTTTATCAATGCTCTTGCTTAAATCAGCGGCGGCAACTTCGGTATAGTCCGGGAAATCCGGGCGGCTGATAAGCTGCAGTACTGTATCTGCCAGCATAGGGAAACGCTCTTGAGTTAACGGCCAGTTGGGCAGAAATCCCGTGCCGGTATTGTGGTGGTAAACGCCGGATTTATTGTAGAGCCAGTTAGTGGGAATATTCATTATGCAGTCGCCGCCGAAAGTGTCGTCGGAGAGGTTGCCTGCCTGTTCGCCCCATGGCGCATCGGGAAGATGTTTCATACCGTTTTCTTTGTAGAAGAAATCACCGAAAAACGGTGCACTTACCGGCGAAAGGCGCAAACTTATATCCGGCGAACAGCGGTGGGTAAAACCATCCAGACTCAACGCTGCCACTATTTTTTTATAGTTTTCGTTCTGCATCATATAAGCCGTAAAACCGAAAAGCTCCATCGAAAGTATCACCCGCAATGTTTTGCGCGGTTTTTTGCCGCTTGCAGTTAAAACAGCGCCGATTTCTGCCGCCAGCGCCGCCCCGAGTGCGTCATCGCCGGGGAATGGTTCGTACATATGCGCCAACAGGGCGTATTCTTCGCTGCTTTCGCCGGGGATAATGCCGGTTACGGTATAGATTTCGCCTTCATACAAGCGGGTGTTCATTTCGCCGTGGAGCGTAACTTTTTCTTTTTTGAGCAAATCTTTGAGGAAGCGTGCTTTGATCGGCGATATGGAAAAGACCGGGAGTTTGCCATCTTCTGCCGTGCGGTACCAGCCGAAATTGCCCAGACCGTTGAACCAGTATAATGCATCGGGTTCGTCGATTTCGGCCGTAAATTTGCTCAAAACTATGGCGATTGCGCCATGTTTGATAAGATTGGTGTAGATCCGTCCGAAATATCTGGTTTGAGTGAAAAGCACGATCTTGCCGGCAACATCGGGATTTTCTTCGTCAAGGTCGTCGTAATCCACCACTTCTGCAGTAATGCCACCGGGCGGGGTAGGGGACGCCCAGATGTTGGCCGCGGCGGTGTTTACATCGGTATCAGCAAGGATTTTATCGTATTCAGCTACGCCGGGAGTAACGATTTCGAGAAAAGAACGTTTGCATAACTCCCAGGCTTCGGGCATTATCAAATCGCAAGCGGCAGTTTTGCCGTCAGCTTTATGGGTAATGCGCTCCACTTGCTGAAAACCGCATTTTTTGAGCATATCCATGCAAAAACGGGTCGATCTATCGTAATCGGGGTAGGAACAGCTTTTTTCCAGCGAATAAAGAGTCTGGGTATTTTTCTGTATGTTGTAAAAGTGTTCAACTGCCGCGGCGGTTTGGAAAAAACATGTTTTTTCAGACATAATATACAGCAACCTTTTTATAAATATGTATTACAAGCCGAGTTTGGCGGCGAGAGCATCTTTCTGCATGTAGCCGATGAGCTGTTTTTCCAGTTTCCCGTTACGGTAAAAGAAGAGTGCCGGTATGGTATTGACCCCGAGCTTGACCGCCAGTTCCACATTTTCTTTATCTTCGATATTGATCTTGCCGACAATGAGATCGTCGTGTTCGGCGGCCAGCGCTTCCAGTTCGGGCGTAAGTTTCATGCAAGGACCACACCAGGTTGCCCAGAAGTCGATCAGAACAGCTTTTTCGCTCTGTGTGGTGAGTTTTTCAAACGATTCCTTGTTCAAATGCAGTACTTCCATAATTTATTTACCTTTGTAATAGAGTTGACAATGGCAATAGCCTTCAAAATTTTCGTCGGCGATCTGAGCTTTGAATTCTTCACAAATACAGCGGTTTGCTTCGGTTCGCAGAATGCGGCAGGGGCAGTAGCCGCCGTTGTTTTTCATAACTTCGAGCAAACGCTCCACAACTTTGCTGTCGGGATTTAATTTTACACCAGTTGGTAAATCCATAGATTGCCTCAACAATTCCTGCCCATATCGCGGGCTTTATCCAAAGCCGGATTGCCGGCGATAGAGCCTTTTTCGTATACGCCGGGTACGCAAACCATGCCGCACTCCTGCGAATTTTCGCAGCAGGCAACAAAGCCGCGCAGCGCTTCGATGGTGCCGGTAAAATCTTTTTCGCAAGTATCGGCCATAGTCATAAGAAAGTAGAATTTTTTGCCGGTTATCCGCGGATAAACCATCACCGAGCGGTCGATCAGCGCTTTGAGCTGGGCGCACATGGTGTAAAAATATACCGGAGTAGCCAGCACAATAACATCGGCTGTAAGCATTTTCTGTATGATAGCCGGGGCATCATCCTTTTGCGGACAGTCGCCATTATGACAAGCATAGCAGGCTGTGCAGAAGTTGATCTTTTTGCCGGCAAGCGATATTTTTTCCACTTTGTGTCCGGCTTCTGCGGCACCGGCGGCAAATGCTTCGCAAAGCATTTCAGAGTTGCCGTTCACCCGGGGCGAACCGGAGATGATCAAAATATTTTCAGCCATAATTTTTCCTTTCGCAAAAAATGTTTTGCAAGAAATATACACCACAATTTTCTGCAGGCAAATATTTTTTTGAAAAGTTATGGGAGAGTATGGGAGTTGGCAGCCGGTAGACGCTCTGCTCCTGCGGGCAATACGCGGGGTAAGGCCAGCCGCCCACGCACAATGCCGCAGCAGTCTGGCGGCAATATTCCCATAAATCCCATAAATCCCAAGCCGCATATCTTCCGCTAAAAGTTAAAAAAAGATCGGCACTTTATTTTTGCCTTGCAAAAATAAAGTGCCAGTAAAAGGTTTGGAAAAGAGAGTTGGGGTTTGGGGAAGAGGGAAAGAACCTTTCCTGAAAAGGTTTTTCCCTCTTCCCCAAGTGCCTTACTACCCTTTACAAATTATTTTTCGCGGTAGATCACCCAGCCGGCTACGCCGTAGGGGGGCAATTCAAATTCCCAGTTGCCTTCAGGCACGGTCATGGTGTCATCTTCGCCCCAGAGGTTTTTGACTTTGATTTCGCTGCTGTAGGGCAGACCGTCAACAATACCGGCAACGGGTTCGGTGGTGTTATTGATCACGAAGACATAACGCATGTGGTCATACGCAATATTTTCGAAGCTGATACCGGGATAGGTCGCTTTGAGGCGTTTTTTGGCGATCTCAACGGTTTTGGGACCTTGGGTCTGTTCCATGACCAAATCGCTGCGTCTTTCGCCGAAGAGGAACGCTTTTCCGATATTGGCGGGGCCGGTCAGTTCTTTGCTGATGGTCAGCCAGCTGGTGAGATATTTATCCCAGGCGGGGAAATTTTTACGCTTACTGGCTGAAAATACAACAATACCCTGTGCGCCGGCGGAAAGCGAGCAATAAGCATCGTAACGGACCCAGGTGGGGATCATCTTTTCTTCTTCTGCAGTTTTGGGCTGCTGGAACATTTCCGGCAGCGCCAGCACGGTCAGATCTTTTTCGCGCTTGAGGAGCTTGCGGGCGCCAATCATCTGCTCTACGCTGTAACGGTTCCAGACACGCTGGGTTTTCATGCCGGAGTAGTTGGTGTACATACCCTTGGCAACGAAATCGAGGTGCTTGCAAGTTGTGGCCATGCTGGTGGCACCGCGATGACCGGGGTCATACATCATAATGGGGCGCTTGAGCGGGTCGTTGGCGCGGATCGTTTCGGCACCGATACGGATGAAATCCATTTCGCTCTTTCTCCAGGGGCGGAGTTCTTCAGGGGTCAAATCCCAGTAAGCGATTTCGGGATTGTTGGCCACGGCTTTGACCTGTTCGGCAATGGAGGCCTTGATTTTATCCCACTGGATGGGCTTGCGGGCGCGCGCCCATTTGTCGAAGATCTTGGAGCCGACCATTTTTTCGCCATCAACGACGGGGTTGATGGTGTAAACGGCCTGAACTTTGCCGCGTTTGGCCAGATCAACGACTTCATTGTTGAGTTCGTACTGGGGACCGACGAGGGTCACGCCGCCGGCAAGAATACGGTTCTGGTCAGCAATTTTTTCGGCTTCGGGCAGGAGTTTGCCGCGGCCTTCGGGAGAGCCGCCGCCCACGCTGTAAAACGAGAACGGGAACTTGGCGCCGCGCGGATAAACGATATTGGCATCTTTTTTGATGTCAGCCGCAACCGGGCCGACATCAAAGAACTTGTTGACTTTTTCGCTGGAAGCAATACCGCTCTGGCCGGCAGGCAGCTTGGAAAAGTCGATGGCACTTGCGCTGCAGGCTTTTTTGTCGCCGCAGCAGCAACCGGAGAGCATTACAGCGGCAGCAACCGCGGGCAATGCTGCAAAAAGAGTTTTTTTCATTTTTGTTTTATCCTTTACTTTGGTTAAAAAGGTTGATTTTTATTTTACGTTAGGACTTGCTATATATTTTCCCTTTTGTTCCGGATCAAAATAAAAACGGGTTCGCCCCGTACTGGGCCCAGCCGGTGAATATATTTTCTGAAATCCCTGAGCACCGATCGGCTCCACATGGCCATCGGCAAATGCCAGATTGCAAAGCCGGTGGTGTCGGAGTGATGGGCGGCCGTAAGATTCCGAGGTGTCATTCCAAGTATACATGCGGTAACGGGGTGTGCCGTCTTTTTTGTCGCCGTCGCCCAGCAGCCAGGTTGAACTGGGGTCGGCATTAGCTTTCATATTATCAAGAAAAACACCATGAGAACCCGCAACTACATAGTACGCTGCGTAGCTGTAGGTTATCATTCCCCGGTCTTCACCTTCCATTTCGTGGGCAGAAGGGCAAAACAGATTTTTTGTATTGGTAATCAATCCGCACCCGATGAGTTTGGCTGACCACATGACCGCCCCATATTTATCTCCGGCAGAACTTTCGCTGCTGGAGTTTTCGCTGTAAAAGAAGGCTTGTCCGTTAATTGTTCCGTAAGAGTGGATAGCCAAACAAATATCTTTGAGCTGACCGGTACAGTTTGCTGCTTTTCCGCGTTCGCGCGCAGCCGAAAGAGCCGGCAAGAGCATTGCTGCCAGAATTGCGATGATGGCGATTACAACCAGAAGTTCAATCAGGGTGAAACCGAAGCCCATGGGCTTCCTTCCAGTGACCTGGAAGGAATGTACTCTTTCATTGGTTTTCATAAGTTCGCTTCTCCATTATTTTTGAGTATTGTATTTTTTTATACAAAACAATATTCTTACGGAATTGCCAAATATTTAGCCTGTTCCAAGTCGCAGTAGGCTGCAATATAGTATACCGCACCACCATTAGCCCGCGGAACGGAACAGAATTTTTTCAAGCCTTTTAAGTTAGATGTTTCCACATGACCGTCGGCCATGGCTAAATTACAAATGCCGTTATGACGCAATATCGGTCGGCAATATGTTCCTGATGTCGTTGCATTGTGCCCTATCATACGGTGATAAGTTGTTCCGCCTGAAAGTGATCCATCCGCCATGAAATACATATTGCTGGGATCTACTCCGACTTTGGGGTAGTCTACATTATGGTATGGCTTATCATCATTGTTATACGGTGCGGAATATGCACGAATATGGTTCTGATCTGCTTTTTGCAATCGCACTGACGGGCATTGGAGCAAGCCGTCTTTTTCCACCAAACCCATATTTACAAGCGGAGTTACCCATGATTTGCCGTTGCCGCTGTAAAAATAATTACCACCGGAAAGAATACCGTATTGATGAATGATATTGGCAAGATTTTTCAAATTGCCTACACAGTTTGTTGCCTGTGCCCGTTCCCGGGCTGCTGACAATGCGGGTAACAGCATCGCCGCTAAAATAGCGATGATGGCTATCACTACCAAAAGTTCAATCAGGGTGAAACCCATGGGTTTCCTTCCAGTAGCCTGGAAGGAATGAACGCTTTCATAACTTTTCATAAAACCATTTCCCCTTTTGTTGTTTTTTTGTTTTACACATTAATTGATTTTTTTGATTTCGCTTCTATCATTAGGATCAATATAATATCCCATCGCCCGGGATGGACGCTGATTTTTGGAGGAACTCATACTTTGTGCCGGCGGCGGCGTGCTGAATTTTGAAAGCATTTTAGGTGAACATTCTTCCACATGCCCATCGGCAATCAGCACGTTGCAAATGCTTGTATGCCGGATTATCGGGCGGGCAAAGGTCGATACTGATGCCGTTTTGGCCGCATCATGGGCATTTATATAGTGATAAGAATATTTGCCTAATCTTTCTGCATCCGCCATTATATAGATCTTATCCGGTCCGATAGTGACAGTACTTGCACCATTCCAATTTGTAGCGTTTCTTCCTTCCAAATCAAATACGCAGCACCCAAAACCATAAATTGCATAATTGCCATATACCGCGCCATAACTGTAGTATTGAGGTTTCACTGTTTGATTTGCTGCATCCGGAGGGGCTGACGGGCAGTATAAGACAGAATCTTTAGATAAAAGCCCGGCATCAGTAAGTTTATTCGCCCAAGGGGCGTTGTCGGCACTGTAAAAATAAGGTCCGTTAGATATTTCACCGTACATAGCTACTGCAAGCCCTACATTTTTCAAGTTACTGATGCAATTTGCGGCTTTGCCCCGTTCCCGGGCTGCCGACAATGCCGGCAGCAGCATTGCTGCTAAAATAGCGATAATGGCAATTACTACCAAAAGTTCGATAAGGGTGAAACCGAAACCCATGGGTTTCCTTCCAGTAGCCTGGAAGGAATGTACTCTCTCGTTGATTATCATAACAGATTTTTCCTTTTTAGTTATTATGTTCTTTATTGATTCCCTGATAACTTTGCTCAAAAACAGAGCTTTTTGTTCTTGAGCAAAATCATCAAGTTTATTCTGCCGGAGTTGTTTTCTCTCCGGCAGAATATGATTTTTCAGCTTATTTGGCTGCCGGAGCTGCGGCTGCCGCCGGAACGGTCAGTTTTACATCGTCGATCAAGCCGTAGAACGGGCTGTAGCTCGAACCAACGCAGTCGCCGATGGTCAGGCGCTGGCTGGCCGGAGCCGGAGTGCCCAGCATAATGCGGTTCTGCACTTTGCCGTCAAAGCTGAACGAAAGTTTGCCCGGGGCAACGGTGATCACCACTTCGTGCCATTTACCATCGACTGCACCCGGAACGCGGAAGCTGCCGCCGGCCGTTTTGCCGTCTTTGCAGCCGATAGATACACTCATCTGGGTGACTTTGGCGTTGGCGGAAAGATTGATCGACATGCCGCCCTTGGCACTCTTGCCGCGGTAACGGCAGTCATACAACCACGCATACATGCCTTTGGGCAGTTCGGCAAGCGGTTTGCCGGTGTATTTGAACTTGAAGCTCAAAGTGAATGCTTCGGAGGTGAACTCGGGTGCCGTATCGCCGGAAAGAATGATACCGGCCGGCCCTCTTTTGCCGGCGGCAACCGGGGCAAGCACTTTGCCTTTGCCGTCTTCGGCCGGAACCAGCGACGCGCTGCCGCGTTTGCCGAATTCATACACGCCACTGTCAAAACCTTCATCAAAGTTCAGATTCAGGAGGGTTTTTTCTTCAGCGCAAACTGCCAATGCTGCGACAGAAAGAGTACCGACCAACAGATTTTTTACGATAGATTTCATTTTTTTACCTTTCGTTATGTTAAAGTTTTGTCTTTATATGATTTTATTTTGCTTCAAATTTTATAAGATTTACGCCCAGCGGACCAAACTTGAGTTCAAATGTGCCGTTGCTGGTTTCGCCAATTACTTTGCCGTTGGCAGCATTGATGACTTTGACCGGTTGTGCCGGCAAGCCGCTGATAGTGGCTTTGACCGGTTCTTTACTGCTGGATGCCGCAAAGAAATAACGGCCGGAATTATGGCGCATATCGCGGTATTTGATCGTGGGGTAAGTGTAATCAACCATCTTGGCGGGCTTGCCCTGTTTTTTCTGGATAGTTACAGTTTTGGGCCCTTCGGTGATTTCGAGCTTGACATCATTCATATCTTCGCCGAACAGCACCACATTGCCCAGACCGCCTTCGCGGGTAAGCTCTTTAGCTACTTCGCTGTACTGGAAGAGGTATTCGCCGTAGCTGTCAAAATTGCGGCGGTTGCCGAACGAAAAGACTACAATACCCTTGAATTTGTGGATAAGCGCCATCCATACATCGTGGCGGACAAATGCTCCGATCAGGTTGTAATCTTCATCGGTTTGCGGATCGCGGAACATTTCAGTAACCGCGATCATCGGGCGGTCGGGGGTAAAGCCTTTGACGGTTGCCTGAACATTTTCAAGCCAGTAACGGTAACCGGCCCGGTTACCGAAATTCGGGTAATAGCCCTGCGCAAGCATATCCATATTAGGCATATATTGGCGCATACCGCCGGCACCGTAATGACCGGGCATATAAACAAACATCGGGCGCTTTTCGGGGTCGGCTTTTTTGATTGCTTTGTAAGCTACTTCAAGATATTTCATCTCGTTTTTGTTCCACCAGCGCACTTCTTCCACGCCCAGCGCCCACCAGCCGATGGTATTGCCGTGTTCGGCAACAATATTTTTTACGGTGTCTTGAATGCACTGACTCATTTTTTCCCAGTCAATGCCTTTTTTACCGGCGGCTTTGGCTGCTTTGGCAAGTGCCGGTTTGCCGCTAATGACGACTCCTTCGTAGTTTACATGCAGCTGCCAGACATTTTTCAATCCGGCGCTGGCGGTAGATTCAGCCAATTTAGGCTGACCTTTACCATAGGTCGGCCCCGTGGCGGTAAAGCCCATAGCTTTCATTTTATCTCCGGCTGGCGAAGAGTAACCGGTAAAAGGAAAAATCTGCCCCTGCGGATAGAGTTTATCGGCAGGCAAATCGCTGACCACATCGTTTTTAAAAAAATCAGCCGCCGACAGACTGCCGACGGTCAATATGGATATAAACGCAGATACTGCAAGTTTTTTTACTGCCGAATTTACGCGTGATGTCGCATAATAGCTATTAGGTGAAGTGTTTGAGCTTGATTTTTGATCGAAAATCATATTTTTTTTACTTTCCCGTTCTATTGTTGATATTTGTAACTTTATGTAACTTATTGTCTTACAAGAAAATACTTACTTAACATAATAGCTATTATGCGGCATAACTGCAGTAAATATCTCTTTTTTGAGCTCCGGAGCAGTAAAAAATCCCCTACGCTATCATACAGTATACCATATAATTTTACAAAAATCAAGTCTCCGATGTAAGATTTTTTGATTTTTTTCGCAGATATTTTGCGTTTTGTGTGGCCGCCGTTTGGTAAGAGTATCAAATACCACTCCGGTTGATGTGTTATAAACATGATGTACCGCAACGTGATTTTACTGGAGAATGAGAATTTTAACCGGGAAATAATTATTCCGGATATTGAAAAATATTATTAATGGTGTTATTGTATTAGAATTATAGTTTTTTCGTCAATAACAAAACAGGAGCTTTTTTTATGGCACAACAACGCGAACATTGGGGCAGTACCTGGGGGTTTATCATGGCGGCGGCCGGTTCCGCTATCGGGTTGGGGAATATCTGGCGCTTTCCTTATATAACAGGTATGAATGGCGGCGGAGCTTTTGTGGTGGTTTATCTTGTTTGCATGCTGTTGATCGGTCTGCCGGTGATGCTGTCGGAATTTGCTATGGGGCGCGCCTCGCAAAGTGACCCTATCGGTGCATTCAAATATTTTCAGAAAGGATCCGATACCATCAGCAAATGTTTTTCCGGGGTGGGGATATTGCTGGCGGCTTTGATCGCGGTTTTCAATCAGAACTATGGTCTGGCGGCGGTGGTGGCGCTGATCGCGCTGGCGATTTTCCGCTGGGGATTTGTGGTGGTTGGTTTTTTCTGTTCGCTGGTGGCGGTGCTGATTCTTTCGTACTACGCGGTTATCGGCGGCTGGACATTGATTTATGCGCATGAGGCGTTTGCCGGCAATCTCAACTTTGTTGATCCGGCGGCAGCGACTGAAGCGTTCGGCAAGGTGGCGACCAATGGATGGCTGTGCACGCTGGGGATGCTCATGTATATGGGGATTTGTGCGTTTGTCTGTTTTGCGGGGGTGAAAAAAGGCGTGGAGTTGGCAAGCAAACTGCTTATGCCGCTGCTTTTTGTGCTGATCGTGGTGCTGGTTATCCGCTCGGTAACGCTGCCCGGCGCGGCGAAAGGAATTGATTTTTTCCTGAAGCCGGATTTTTCCAAGATTTCAGAAAAGAGTATTCTTGATGCTTTGGGGCACGCATTTTACTCATTGAGTCTGGGTATGGGTATATTGATAACCTACGGCAGTTATCTGCCGCGCAACCGCAATATTCTGGCATCTACGCTCAGTGTGGCATTTTTTGATACTCTGCTTGCCATGCTGGCCGGCCTGGCGATTTTTCCGGCAGTGTTTGCCATGGGCGGTTCGCCGGCACAGGGGCCGAGTTTGATTTTTCAGGTGCTGCCGATCACGTTCAATGCCATTCCCGGCAGCTTGGGATGGCTCTGGAACGGCGTATTTTTCATGCTGCTGGCGATCGCTGCGCTGACCAGCGGCATAAGTTTGCTGGAGTGCGGGGTGGCAACCGTTATGCAGCACACCAGACTCTCCCGGCAGAAATCGGTGATAATTCTGACTGTGGCGATTTCGCTTTTTGCACTTTTGAGCTGCTGGAGTGTGGCTGACTGGTCAAGACTCTCGCAGTTGGAAGTTTTGCTCAAGGGATTGTTCGGTTCGATAAAAGGAAACTTCCTTGATGAACTGGATTACATTTGTTCGTGCTGGATATTGCCGTTGGATGGCTTAATGATTGCTGTTTTTGTGGGCTGGATCTGGGGTGTGGGTAATTGTTCGCGCGAAATGTACCGCCGTCAGGCTGCTGGTTTGCCGGCAGCCGGAAGCGGTAAAAAGCTGAATAAAAAACTCAATATGCAAATTTCGGTCAAGGCATGGTCGATATTTGTAAGATTTGTTGCGCCGATTCTGACATTGCTGACTTTTCTCTACGCAGTCGGCGTGCTTTGAAAATCACCTGAAACATCGCTGTGGTAAAATACTGCTGCGGTGTTTTTTTATATCTGTTTTTTGGGGTGAACAGGATTTATTGGTCAGAAAAAGATGAAAAATCAAAAATCAGCAAGATTTTTACGTTATTATGATTTGCTTTTTTCAAAAAACAAGTTATATTAAAAAACATTGAGAATGATTTATTCATGCTCCGGCATAGCTCAGCGGTAGAGTAGGTGGCTGTTAACCACTTGGTCCCTGGTTCGAATCCAGGTGCCGGAGCCATTTTTTTGCCTTGAAAAGGCAAAAAAAAACGAAGTCGCAAGACTTCTCTTCGCACGGCTTCAGCCGTTCTTCACTCAAAAGCCTTTAGGCTTTTCTTCCTTGCCACGGCGTAATGTAATGAAGCCGGGACATCTTCACTTATACAGCAAGAAGTCTTGCTTGTGAAGTCGTTCCGCTATCGCTCCACTTGTGAAGTGGTCAGCTGCGCTGCCCGTGAAGTTGCTCGCTTTCGCGAGTAAGGTTGGTGTAATTTTTTATAAAGCACACCTGCGGTGAAAAAAAAAGAAGTCGCAAGACTTCTCTTCACTGTGTTGCTGGCACAACTTCACTTAAAAAACAAAGTTTTTTCTTCACATCTTCACACAAAAAAACGAAGTTTGTTTTCCACAACAGTAACGCAAAAAACAAACTTCATCAAATTTATATTGGATTCCATCCACGCTCAATCAAACCAATGCCACGACCATTTACCGTCGTAGTTGGATTTTTCGCAGCAGCGGATTATGTAGGATATTATTGCTGACACACCGGCCCCTCCCCAACACCAATACATGATCGACTGGGCTTTTTCCAGCGTTAAAAACAAACACACTACCCCACTGATAATCCCCAACCATGTCAACGCCCAGAACAAAGCACAGAAAAATCCGGGCTTATACGGTTTTTTATCGCATTCCATAAAATCAACTCCTGTTTGTTTATGACAAAAAAACCTCCGATGGAGTTCCACCGGAGGTTTTGCAATGCTTTTAAATGGCAAGCATCAAAGACCGCCAAGAGCGTTGAGCAGCACACCGGCGGCAACAGCCGAACCGATAACACCGGCAACGTTCGGGCCCATGGCGTGCATCAAGAGGAAGTTGCTGGAATCAGATTCCAGCCCGACCTTATTGACCACACGGGCAGCCATCGGCACAGCGGATACACCGGCAGCACCGATAAGCGGATTGATCTTTTCCTTGCTCAACAGGTTCATGATCTTGGCAAAGATCACACCAGAACCGGTACCAACGCTGAAAGCCACAGCACCGAGAATCAGGATACCCAGAGTCTGGGTCTGCAGGAACTGGTCAGCAGAAAGCTTGGAACCAACCGAGAGGCCGAGGAAGATGGTAACAATGTTGATCAAAGCATTCTGGGCAGTCTGGTTGAGACGTTCGACCACACCGACTTCCTTCATAAAGTTACCGAACATAAGCATACCGATCAACGGAGCAGCATCCGGCAGCAACAATGCACACATCAGCGTAATGAGGATCGGGAAGCAGATCTTTTCGATTTTCGGAACAGTACGAAGCTGCTTCATCTTGATCTTGCGTTCAGCTTCGGTGGTCAGAAGTTTCATGATCGGAGGCTGAATGATCGGAACCAGAGCCATGTAACTGTAAGCCGCAACAGCTACAGCACCCAACAGACTCGGGGAGAGCTTGCTGCACAGGAAGATGGAGGTCGGGCCGTCAGCACCACCGATAATACCGATACTGGCGGCATCTTTCAAGTTGAAGTCAATGCCAAGGCAGGAGAGAACCAACGCACCCAGCAGAGCAAAGAAGATACCGAACTGGGCGGCACCGCCCAACAGAGCAGTTTTGGGGTTGGCCAGCAACGGACCGAAGTCTGTCATAGCACCTACCCCCATGAAGATCAGGAGCGGGAACACGCCGCTGTTGATACCAACTTCGTAAACCATACCCAGCAAACCGTTCGGGCCGGAAATACCAGCCAGCGGAATGTTGCTCAACAATGCGCCGAAACCGATCGGCAGCAGCAGCAACGGTTCAAACTCTTTGACCACAGCCAGATAGAGCAGGATAATGGCAACAATGATCATGATGACCTTGCCCCAGCCGAGAACCCAGTCACCACTGCCCTGACGCAGCAGGTCAGAGATACCGGTACTTGCCCACAGACCTTTGAACATATCGCCCATCTTACCAAGACGCTGCTTGGAAGTACCGGCTTCCACCGAGTCATGAGCCAGCAGAAGCGGGCAGAATGTACCGATATATTCGCCGGGTTTAATTTCTTCAGCAGCCTTGTAATCGCGGCTGAATTCAGTAAATTTACCGCCCATATACATCTTGACTTTAGCCTTGGAACGGCCGGGGATATTGAGAATCATCAACTCAACACCGTCTTTAAGCGGAACATTTTTCACACCAGTCCAGCTGTAGATGCGGGCAGGTTTTTCGCCGGTATAAACCAGACGGATGGAACCGTCTTTCTGTTCAAAAGCGGCAAAAAGTTTGTCTCCCTTGGTGTAAGACATCTGGCTTTCGACCTTAACCGGACAAAGCTTGGCAGTTTCAGCAGCCATTGAACACATTGCAGTAACGGCAAGTGCAATAACTGTTACAAATTTCATCATAGATTTCATTTCTAAATACCTCATTCCATGGTGGCAACAACATCATCGGCTGCAAGCACTGCACCGGCTTCAACTTCGATTGAAGCGATCACACCGGCTTTGTCGGCCTTGATTTCCTGTTCCATTTTCATAGCTTCCATGACCAGAATTACATCGCCTTCGGCAACGGTATCACCGGCAGAAGCTACGACTTTGACAACGGTACCCGGGAGCGGGGTCTTGATAACATGACCACCGGCAGCACCGGCAGCGGCAGGAGCATCAGCAGCGGCAGGAGCAGCAACCACAGCACCTTCAACAGTGATAGTGGCAACCACATCGTCGGCAGCCAGAACGGCACCGGCTTCGGCGGGCAAGCTGGCGATGACACCGGCTTTATCGGCCTTGATTTCCTGTTCCATTTTCATAGCTTCCATGATCAGGATCACATCGCCTTCGGCAACGGTATCACCAACGGAAACCACCTGTTTGACAACAGTACCCGGGAGCGGAGTCTTGATTTCGTGGACACCGCCAACGGTGGCAGCAGCGGCAACCGGAACAGCAGTACCTTCGGCAACGTTGACTTTGTAAGTCTTGCCATTGACAGTAGCGGTGTAGGTATCGCCCTTGCCATCAACGTTAACAGCAACAGCTTTGCCGTCAACAGTGGCAGTGTAAGCACCGGATTTGGCGGCATTCTTGGGTTTGTCAGCTTCTTTGTAACGGATACCCATGGGTTTGTTGCCCTTGAGGAATTCCAGACCTTTTTCGTCGCAGGTACCGACGATGAAGATGTTTTCTTCGGTCACCGGCAAGCCGGCTTCTTCCAGACGCTTGGTCATAGCGGCAACGCCCAGTTTGGGGTTGCGGTCGTTGATGGCGTGGACATCTTCGGTGGTGGGTTCAAGACCCAGCTGTTCGCTGGCGAGCTTGACGATTTCCGGATCCGGAGTGGCCGGAGTTTTGCCGAAGTAGCCGAGAACCATCTTGCCGTAGCCTTCGGTGATCTTCTTCCACGGGCCCTGCATGGCGTTGGCGAAAGCCTGCTGGAAATAGAACTGGGAAACCGGGGTAACAGAGGTACCGAAACCACCTTTGGCAACCACTTCGCGCATGGCGGCGATAGCATCATCGTATTTATCCAGACAGTTGTTGTCACGCATCATCTGGGTATTGGCAGTCAGAGCACCGCCGGGCATGGGCGAGAAGATGATCTTCGGGCTGACTTCCATAGATTCCGGCGGAATGAAGTATTTGCTCATGCAGTCTTCAAAGACTTTTTCGGCCTTGATGATCTTTTCCGGATCAATGCCCATATCGTAATCGGTGCCGCGCAGACGGTGCCACATAACGAGGATATCGGCTTCGCAGGTACCGCCGGACATCGGAGCCATTGCCAGGTCGATGATGTTGGCACCAGCTTCGATAGCCGCCATGTTACAGGCAACTGCGCTGCCGGCGGTATCGTGAGTGTGGAACTGAATAGTGACATCGTTGCCCAGCAGAGCGCGGGCCTGCTTGATAGTTTCATAAACGGTCTGCGCGGTGGCAGTACCGGACGCATCTTTGAAAGCCACGCTGTCGAACGGCACGCCGTCATCGAGGATCTTTTTCAGGCTGTCGATGTAGAATTCCGGAGTGTGGGCATATTTTTCGTTCAAGCCGGG
>JAZTWG010000058.1:0-2166 GCA_045635745.1 Victivallaceae bacterium | reverse complement strand
TATCATCGCGATTCTGGCTGCCATGCTGCTGCCCGCCCTCTCCGCCGCCCGTGAACGCGCCCGCAGCGCCAACTGCGTAAGCAAACTCAAGCAGATCGGCCTCGGCGAATTCATGTACTCCGGCGTCAACAAAGACTATGTCGCTTGCGATGGTGATGCTGAGTTTGATAGCAATACCGTTGGTGGTAAAGGTCTTCCCGGTGAAAGACTGATCCTCGGCGGTTTCATGGGTATGAATGTTACCGAGGTCAAGCCCGATGCTTTTGAAAAGCTTTTCAAGTGCCCCAGCCACTCCGCTTGGACCGCAAATAGTGTTACGGCTGCCTCTTATAACAACTATGTGACCAATAGCGGTAATAACACCACTGGCCCTGCCAATCGTATTATCGTTGGGCGCGACAATCCCGGCGCTGCCACCTGGTGGGATATTGCAGATTGCCATCCGAAAAACACCAACGTCTGCTACCTCGGAGGACACGTTGGAAGCTTCCCCAAAACCGGCATGGCTGTTAAAGATATGGACCAGATCACCTATACTGCCTCCAACTGATATTGTTTAACCAAATAATATCATTTGCGAAAAAACGCTCTCTTGAAAAAGGGAGCGTTTTTTTGCATCTTGTCCTTGCAAATCCAATATCTAATATTAGATTTACAAAAATCTGTTGATTTTTATTCTTTGCTTTCTTGCAAATCCAATATTCGATGTTATATTTACAAGAAAATCAGGAGGTGTTTTTATGATAGCAAGGCAAATAAAAAAACTTGTGTTGGAAACCGCCACACAGTATCCGGTGGTTGCTGTTACCGGCCCCCGGCAGTCCGGTAAAACTACATTGTGCCGGGAACTGTTTCCGGATTACATATATGTGAACCTCGAAAAACCGGATATCAGAGAGTTTGCCCGGGAAGATCCGAATGGTTTTCTGGCTCAATTTTCCAAGCCGGTAATTTTAGATGAAGTACAGCGGGTTCCTGAACTTTTCAGCTATATCATGCCTTTAGTCGATGAGTACCGCAAAATGGGAGCATTTATCCTCTCCGGTTCGCAGAATTTCCATTTGCAGGAAGCAATCAGCCAATCTCTCGCCGGACGGTGTGCCACTTTGAAATTGTTGCCGTTTTCCTATCGGGAGATCAGCGGCACAATCAACCATGATATTTTTAAGTTAAGTACTGAACAACTTACTGATAATAAAAATTCTGTTCCGGCATTTGAGCAGATATTCCGCGGTGGTTATCCTCCGATCTATGACCGCAACATTCAACCGGGCAGCTGGTATGCCCAATATACGCAAAGTTATTTGGAACGCGATGTCAGAAACCTTATCAATGTGGGCGATCTGGAAACTTTTGAACGGTTTCTGCGGCTGACGGCAGGAAGAAGCGGACAAATCCTTAATATGGAAACGCTCGCTTCAGATGTGGGAGTGTCGCCGGTTACAATCAAACGCTGGATTTCTCTGTTAAGTGCAAGTTATATTGTATTTTTGCTGAAGCCGCACTCAAAAAATTTCAATAAACGCCTTATTAAAACTCCTAAACTGTATTTTTATGATACCGGATTGCTCTGTTATCTGCTCAATATACGCTCGGCAGAAGATTTATCGTTTCACAGTCAGCGAGGAGCGATTTTTGAAACTTACATCATCTCGGAATTGGTGAAAGCAAGTCATAATGCCGGAATAGAACCGCCATTTTATTTCTGGCGTGATTCGCAAGGGCACGAAGTTGATCTGCTTATCGAAAACGGTGAAAATCTGCTTCCGATAGAAATCAAATCCGGTCAAACCGTGGCAAGCAGTATGTTTTCGGGATTAAACTACTGGCAGAAGCTTTCTCAATGCAATGACGGAATGTTGATTTATGGTGGAGCCGATTCATATACCCGCAATGGAATAAAAGTACGAAGCTGGCAGGAAATCTGAAGCAATAAAGTCGGTTTAAATTGGTCAATATTTTAGTTACGGATCACCAAAGCGCTTCATAACTTTACGCGTTCAGCTTTTTCGCGCTGAATACGACTTTGGTGGTAATCGCTATCATCGCGATTCTGGCTGCCATGCTGCTGCCCGCCCTCTCCGCCGCCCGTGAACGCGCCCGCAGCGCCAACTGCGTAAGCAAACTCAAGCAGATCGGCCTCGCTGAATTTATGTATTCCGGCGT
>JAZTWG010000057.1:0-53851 GCA_045635745.1 Victivallaceae bacterium | reverse complement strand
ACAAACAGCAGCCTCGGGCGAAACTGGTAAAGAAACAGTGCAAGATCGGAGATGGTTTGCAAATACGGCAAGCGCTGGATATTCGGGGCGGCTACCCAGAGGGTAACCGGCCGGGGTTTACGGTGCTTGTTCTTTTGCAAGCCGCTTCGAGATGTACTGTTTATTTATCAGTTGCGCCCATCAATTTTGCAAGCCGCTTCGAGATGTACTGTTTATTTATCAGTTGCGCCCATTAATAAAAAAAACATTCGCTGTTTAGGCCGAGAGGGAAACATTCCACATTTTTTATTTTGCCGGAAAGGACTTGCAGATTTTCCGGAACCACTAAAAATGTGTAGGGCTGCTCTTCGTGGATGAGTTTGTGGAACTCCCGGCAGAGTTTGATCCGGTCTTCCACTTTACTGCTGCGGCGAATGGCTTCGATGAGCTTGTCGGCCGCCGGATTGACGAAACTTATGTGGTTGCTGCCGCTGCCCTGTGCCTGACTGGAGTGCCACACCTGATAGGGGTCGCTTTCAAAAGGCAGCTGCCAGCCCAGCGAACAGACTTCGTAATCTTTTTTGTCCAGCCGGTTGATGTACACCGGCCACTCAAGAGTTACGATTTTCATATCGATCCCGGCTTTGGCAAGGTCTTCTTTGAAAATCGACAATATCTTTTCCTGCACCGGGTTGCCGGAAACCTGCAAGGCGGTGAAAATGAACTTTTTGCCCGATTTATCCAGAATCCCGTCGCCATTACTGTCCTGCCAGCCGGCTTTTTTCAGCAGCTCTGCGGCCCGTGCCGGAGCAAAGGGCAGCGGTTTGATATTGTGGTCGTAGTAGGGGCTGTCGTAGAAAAACGGCCCGCTGATGACTTTGCCCTGATTGTGATAGACCTCTTTAAGGATCCGCTCACGGTTGCACAGCATGGTCAGAGCCTGCCGCACCCGGCGGTCGGTAAAAAGTTCGCACTTCTGATTGTAACCGATGTAAAAATAGGCATTGGCAAGGTGTTTGACCCGGTGGAACTTTTCACCGGCTTTCAGCGGCTGATCGGAACTTTTATCGCCCACGGTCAGCACTTTTGCCGCAAAGGGCGGCTGATTGGTGCGCTTGACCCATTGCTCTGCTGAAATGCCCAGCATATCCAGCGCGCCGGAAAGCAGCATCTGAAAGCGCGTATTGTCGGCTTTCACCACCTCCAGCACACGTTTTTTGATCCGCGGCGCTATTCCCAGAGCATTGCCGAAGTAATTTTCAAAGCGCTCAAGCTCAAAACGCTGATCTTTCACATGTTTTACCAGTTTGTATGCACCACAGCCCACGATCATATCGTTGCGTTGGTAGTCATCGTTGAATTTGGCGGCGTTGAACTTGCCGCCGGGCATATAAAAGTGGCGCGGCAGCGGTATGAGCCCCAGACTCATTTCCAGCATCCGGAAATACTCATTTTTCCAGACCAGTTCCAGCTCGTGATCGTTCACCGCCCGGATGTGGTCAAGATCCTGAAAATAGTTGCGCAAAGCCCCGGCATTCACTCCGGGATCGCGGATAACACTCACATAAAAAACAAAATCATGCGCCGTAACTTCCCGCTCCGGAACGAATCTGCCGGTTTCCGGATCGGTAAAGCTCTGCCACAGCACACCCCGGCGCAATTTTATATTGATCGTTTTGCCGTCGGGCGAAACTTTCCACGATTCTGCAATCAGCGGCACAAATTTTTCGGGCCGGGCAAAACTGCGCGCCCCCAGCGGCGCGGTGCACATGCCGATGATGCTCTGCGCAACAGCTTCGTTGCCGGTAACCGGATTGAGCGAGCCTACATCGGAGGCTATGGCGGTGCGTAAAACACCGCCGGCGGGGATTTTTTCATCCGGAAAATAAGCGGCAAGTTCAGAACGTTCCGCCGTGGAATATTGTGGAACAACTTTCTGCCCCGCAACGTTTTGCGGCATGGCTTCGAGCTGTTTCTGCAAATCGGCGATCGCACGCCGGTTGCGGTCAAGCGCTTTGGTTATGCTGATTCCGAAAAATATCACCGCCAGCAGCAGCAATATTTGCACAATCAATTCAAAACTGCTTTTCCTGGCCATAAAGAGCTGCCTTTACTGTTGCGAAACCCGGTAGAGCAGCGCCGCGCCCAGTGCCTGAAACACCAGATTGGGCAGCCAGATAAGATATTGCGGATAAATAGCCGGCACTATTGAGAGCGATTCAATAACCACGATCGAAAGGAAAAACACCCCGCCGAGGATCACGCTCAAAAAGAGTCCCACACTGGTTTCGCGGCGCGAAGTGCGGATCGCCAGCGGCAGCCCCAACAGCAGAAATGCTATGGGCGAAAGTGCCAGCGCAATACGCGAGTTCAGCTCCATTTCCAACTCGCACAGCTCCTGGGCGCTCACGCCGCGCTTACGCATGAGTTTGGTGCGGGCCAGCAGCTGGTCGGCAGGCAGAAATTTGGCGCGCACCCGCACGCGGTTTTCGTTGAGCGCCTTGCCGTAGTCAAAGCTGAACTCCAGCTCATCGTTGAAAATCGTCTGCTTGCTGCCGTCATCGGCATAAGAGCCGATAACGCATTTAAAAAGCTTTATGTGCATGAGCATGGATTCTTCGGTTACCGAAAGTTTGGCGGATTCTGCAAAAATATCCTGCGTAAGCTGCAGTTTATCGTCAAACATGAATATCTGCACTCCGCGCAGCTGATCGTTGCCGATTTTATCGTCGATATAGATCACTGCACCTTCGAACTCGATCTGCTGACCGGGCTCAAAAATAGTCATGGGCTGGGTGGTTGCCGTGTCGCGCAAAAGCACCCGCGCCTGCCGGTACATCGGCGGCCCGGCATAGACCTGAAGATAAAGACAAATAAAGGTCATGATTATAACAAACAGCAGAAGCGGCGCCACCATCTGCAGCAGCGATACGCCGCAGGCGCGCATGGCGGTGATCTCCGAATCCGCCGACAGCCGCCCGAAAACCACCATAGTCGCTACCAGCACCGACCACGGGATCGTGTAAATAAGCACCTGCGGCATGGTGTAGTAGATGAAAAGAAAGAAGTTCTTTACCGGAATCCCCCTTGCCAGCATTTCCATTACCGCCCCCAGACGGGCGCCGAGCATGGCAAAGGTCAATATACCGATCGCCATACAGAAAACGATCAGAAAATCTTTAATAACGTAACGGTTGAGAGTCCACATAATTATCTGTCTGCAAATATGATTTATAAAATATTTTACGTCTATATTATACATGTAAAAACGCTTTTTAGCAAACTTCCGGAGCCGGTGCGGCGAATTTTTTTGCAATAAAATTCGTGTTATATACCTTTCGGGGTTTGAATATTTGTATTTTGATATTAAATTACAAACATGTGAAAGTGGAGTTTTTAACTTAATAAAACAAAGGTGTTAAGATGAAAAAGTTTTTCTGTGTTCTGTTCAATATCGTACTCTTTTTGCTGGTGGCTTCTGCGGTGGCTTACGGCTGTTTCTACTGCTATGAAAATTGTGCTGACTTCAAGGCTCTCTTCGGCACCGGCGGTACCGAAGTGCTGGGCAAGGCCGATCTCCGGCACAGTCTGGCTGCCCGCAGCGAACGCGCCGGAATGGTGGCACTTTACATTTTTACCGGCATAATCATCATCCAGATCCTGGCGCTCTTTGTGGCAGTGGCCGTGCTGGGCCGGATCCGCCGCGCCAATGAAACTGCCGAAGTCAAACTGGCCAAGCTCGCCAATGCAGATATCTTTCTGGATCTGCCGCTTTATATCGGTCTGTTCGGCTCGGTATCGAGTTTTATGGTCATGAGTTTCAGTTCGAGCAGCGGTCAGCTGATCGCTTATTCTTCAACACTTATCGGGATTATTTTCTGTACCTGCATGCGGGTGTTTCTCATGTATCCTCTGAAGTCCGGACTTATCAGCCGGAGCAAAAACAGCGGCAATGTTCAGGAGTAAGCACAAGTGAACAGATCAATTCTCATAGTCATCTGCGACTTTATCATTACGTCGATGATCTACCTTAACGGCGGATTTTCGGCGATCGAGTCGCCGTTTCAGGATGGGGGCGGCGCCACGATCGACCGCTCGGCGGTAAATGTGATCATTTCGGAATTGGAAAGCCAGCGCGCCGAACTGGAAAAGGCCCGCGCCGAATTGCAAAAAAAAGCTGCTGTCGGGCACGAAGCACTCCGGAATGCCCGCAAAATACAGAAGCTTTCCGGCGAATTGGCCAATGTACGCAGCAAACTTGAATTCATGCAGCGCCGCGCCCGGCTCAACCGCGAAAATGCCGGCCCGCTGACCGCCGCCGAAGTGCAGAAAGAACTGGAAGAAGAAATCAAGCAGAAAAATCTGGTGCAGGCACGCTACGAACAGGCGGTGGCCGAACTTGCCGCCAACCGGGAAAGTCTGCAGCGCAACGATAGAAGTCTGAACGTATTGCGCGACCAACACAACGCTTTGCTCAAAGAGCTTGCCGCCCGCTCCAACTCGCTGGAAAAAACCCAGAGCAAGCTTTCCAGCGCCACCGGCGAAGTGGCCAAGCTCACCGAAAGACTCAGCAGCCGCGAAGCCGAACTCAAACACCGGGCGCTGGAACTCAAACACCGGGAAACGGATCTGCAATCTGCCCGTCAGGAGATCGCCAATGTCCGGCTGACCGCCCAGGGCTACCGGAAAAAGATCAGCAATGTGGAAAATGAACTGGCCTTCCTCCGCGGCAGATCCAATGCCATGGAAAAAGAACTGGCCAATACCCGCGACCGGCTGCTGGCCAGCGAAAAAAATATCAAAGCCCGGGAAATTGAACTTGCCGCCGCGCAAACCCGATTGGAGAATATGCAGAACGTGCTGAAAAATGCGGTCACCGACCTTACCGCCACGCGCACCCGTCTGGCCGACGAAAGTGCCAGCCGTGAACAGGCACAGACCCAGCTGGCAAGACTCAAGGGCGACTACAACGCCGTCTCGGTAAAACTGCAGAATGCGGAAAAACGTCTGCGCAGCGATGTGTTGACCCGTTACGCTGCTGCCGCAGTAAAACTCCGCCAGCATGTGCGGGAAAAACGCCTGCTGCTCGACCGCAGGGAAGACGGCGAACTTTATCTGCCGGCGGTGAATATTTACGGCAAAAATTATCTGGTATCGGCATTGCGTACCATGGCCGGCTCCCGCCAGAACAGTTCGGCTTTGAGCGATGTGGTGGAGCTTAAATATCTCTCCAGCGCGGCCAATGCCGGCAGTCAGGCGCCGGAAAATCTGCTCAAAGGCCCGATTCTGATCGAGAAATCCGATTGCCGCGTGGCGCTGATCGAAGTCGATACGCCCACGATCAAACCGCTGACCATCCTGACCAAAGATGCGCTCAAACGCCGCGGGATACAGGATCTTTATCTCTTCAAAGCCAAATCATTCGGCAAAGACAGCACCATTCTGGACAGCCGCTGCTCCATGAGTTTTGAAAGCGACGATGACTACCTTTATATCCGCAACGGCGCCCGGGTTTCCAGCGAACTCAAAGCCGAAGTCGGTGATTTGATATTGACCAAACAGGGCGAACTTGTGGCCGTGGTCGTAGCGCTGGAAAATTATGATTTTGACCGCCAGCAGGAAGCACGCTGCTTTGTCTTCACCCAGCTGCCGGATATCCAGATTCTGCCGCAGATAAAGATCAGCAAATCACCGGATCAGCCGGATTACCGCGAATTCTGCGATAAACTCAATTTCTGGCTGGAACAGGCAGAACCGCTCAACGCCAGAAAAAGACGCCGCTGATCCGGAGCATTTATCAAGCAGGGGGCGATCCTGTAAAATGCGCCGGAAAAAACCGGCAGACTTGCGGGATCATATTTCAAAGGCAAGTATAGTCAAGGGGAAAAGATGAATCAGGAAGAAAACAGCGATCAGACCATCAAAGAGTTTCTGCAAACTCAAGTTGATGGCTTGACCACCAGCATGGGGGAGCATACCCGTGTGGAATCTCCGCTGGCTGACAGCGCCGGCAACGAGATCACCCACGAAGATCTCCAGCAGATGCTGGGTACTGAAAGCGAGCCGACTATCGGCCGTCTGCAGAATATGACCACTATCGGGCTGGGGGGCATCGGAGCGGTTTTTTCTGCACACGATCCGGCATTGCACCGCGAGATCGCGATCAAGATCCTGCGGCCGAACTACCGCAATCAGCTGGATTATGTAACAAGTTTTATCCGCGAAGCGCGTATTACCGCCCAGATCGACCATCCCAACGTCATACCGGTACACCGGTTGGGTATGTTTGACGATGCAGGGGCGTACTTTACCATGAAACGGGTCAAGGGTGTAACGCTGGCACAAATCTTGCGCAAGCTCCGCGAAGGCGATGAAGAAACCCGCAAAACCTACACCCGTCAGCGGCTGCTGGAAATTTTTGTATCTATCTGCAACGGTGTGGCCTTTGCACACAGCAAAGGGATCATCCACCGCGATTTGAAACCGGCAAACATCATGGTCGGGGATTACGGTGAAGTCTTCATTGCCGACTGGGGGCTGGCGCTCTACCGGGCAGAAGATGATACCTCACACAGCACGCGGCGCATCAAGTTGGGGGAATTGCCTGACGAAAATAAGTCAGAAGATCAGATTTCTTCAAAAATCAGCGGCACTCCGGCATTTATGGCGCCGGAACAGGTCGCCGGCAAAAACGATGAACTCGATGCGCAGACCGATGTGTACGCGCTGGGTACGATCCTTTACAGCATACTCACCTGGGAAGCTTCGCCCATTGAAGACGTTTCCACAGTAACCGAGCTGATGCGTAAAGTCGCCCAACACAAGATTTTGCGTCCGCGCCGCCGCGCACCCAAACGCCGGATCCCTTATGAATTGGAAGCCATCACGCTCAAGGCCATGCATTTTGATAAATCCAAACGTTACGAAACGGTCATTGCGCTGCTTTCGGATGTGCGAAATTATCTGGCCAAATATCCGGTATCGGCCTACTCGCCGCTGCCGCTGTACCGCTTTTACAAATTTATCCGCCGCCGTCCGCTGGTGCCGGTAACTTTGATGGCGGCATTGCTGACTCTGGGGGTGTGGAACCTTTCGGAAATAGTGCACAACAAGATCGAATCACGCTCACTTTTGAGCATGGCGCAGAATATGCTCGACGATTGCGATACCGCCCGCAACCGCGCTTTGAGCAACCGGCGCAAGCTCAACGATATTTTTACTTCCACCGGCAAAACCGAGATCCACGGCAACGCGGTGACTTTGAAAAGCTGGTTTCTGCGTTTCAGCAACGAATTCAACGTAGCTTGCAATAAATCCTGGGAAACGATCAATAAACTGCAGACTCTCAATGTTGACAACAACATCATTGCTGAACTTTTTGCGCGGCTCTTTACCGCGCAGATACAGTTTGCCACTACCATTGACAGCGAAGCAATGCTTAACCAGACATCCGAACGTTTGTGGCGGCTGCCGCCGGCGATCACCAATGCGATTTTTGCGGCAAGTCCTTCACTTGCACGTCAGTTCATACTCCTTAAGCAGGATATGGGCGAATTAAAGATCAAATCCGGCAATCCGGCGATCAAGTTCAGCGCGATAAAGCTCAGCGGCGAAAAAAATATGCAGCCGCTGAATGCGGAAAATGCAGATGTACTTATCAAACTCGATTCCGCCCCGGCAGTCAATGAACTCAAGAGCGGCAAGTACCTGATAATCGCACAAATGCCTGACCGGCGGGAATTACGCTTCCCCATCTGCATCGAGCGCGATAAACTTGAAGAAATGACCTTTGATCCCCCGGCGGAATTTCCTGCCGGCATGGTTTATATACCGGAAGGCAACTTCATTTTCGGCGACCGCACTTTCGATGATCAGTTTATCCGCACCCGGCTGCCGGCATATTTTATTTCGCGTTATGAAGTGACCTTCAAAGAGTATCTGCAGTTCTGGAAAAGTCTCCAGCCTGCCGAACGTGAACGCTTCCGCGCCTATGTGGATGCTCCTGCCTCGGCAGGGCGCAAACTTGTGCCGCTGTGGAATGAAAAAGGAGAACTGGTAAAACCCTACAAGCTTTCCATGCCGGTTATCGGTATATCGTATGAGGCCGCCGAGGCTTACTGCCGGTATATGAGCAGAAAAACCCATCTGAACTACCGTTTGCCGACTGCGCTTGAATGGGAAAAAGCTGCACGCGGCGTGGACGGGCGCGAATATGTCTGGGGCGATGATTTCAAAAAAGATTACGCATGTGTGGATAACCGCACATATCCGGAAGCAGTCGGCTCGTATCCCAAAGACCGCTCCATTTACGGGGTGTACGATCTTACCGGCAATGCCCGCGAATTGGTAATCAATCCCGGCGGTGCCCAGTATTACACTGCCAAAGGATCAAGTTTCAGATTTGCCCAGCGTTTTGCGCGTCTGGCGGCGCATGTTTATGCTTCTAATCTTTCCGATGTAGGGTTCCGCTGCGTAGTGGCAATTCCGGAAAAATAACACCGGTACCACATATCCGGCAGGCGGCAGATTCCCGATAACAGTTTGCGCGTATTGCTTTATTTACCGATACAGGATTTGCCGGCAAGCTCTTGGCGGAGGGTTTCCACGCTTTTTTTTCTGTCCGGAAAAATCCATTCCGGAGCTATCTCTGCCAACGGCTCCAGCACAAACAACCGCCCGGCCGCCCGGGGATGCGGGATGGTCAGGCGAGCGCTCCGGCAAACCACATCGCCAAAAATTATTATATCTATATCCAGCGTACGCGGGGTGTGAAAACCATGATCGGCACTGCGGCCGAGCGCCTGTTCAATACTCTGCGTGATTTCCAGCAGTTCTTCCGGAGTCCCTGCAAAACTCCCGGTCAGCGCCGAATTGGCAAACCGGGGCGTTCCCGGCGGGCAATCCACCGGATCGGTCATGATAACAGAAGCGGTCTTTTCAATGACAAAACCTTTATCTTTCAGCAGTTTTTGCGCCTGAAAAAAAATTTGCTCCGCATCGCCGATATTCGATCCGAGCGCCAGAGCGGCATGTACCGCAGAATTTTGATTTAATGTATTCATTTATAAAAATCTGAAATTGTAAAAAATAAAATTTGCGTATATATTATTTAAGATAACTCTGTTTGCTGATTTAAGCCAATTTTTATATATTTTTATCAAGGATTTTTGCTCTGCTATGCTGAAAGTATATTTTCTCGGTTCCGGCCCCATTGCGGTTCCGGTATTGAAAAAACTGCTGGAACAATCTCGCGCCGGTCAGGTCGAATTGCTTGGCGCCGGTACCCAGCCCGACCGCCCCGCCGGGCGCAAACGTCAGCTTATGCCCACGCCGGTGGGGGCGTTTGCCGCCGAAAACGGTCTGGAGATCGATAAATATGTTTCGCTCAACGATGGCAGCTGTCGGGCCAAACTGGAACAACTCAAGCCGGATTTTGTGCTGGTGGTCAGCTACGGTCAGCTGCTGAAAAAGCCGCTGCTGGAATTGCCGGCATACGGCTGCGTTAATATTCATGCCTCGCTGCTGCCGCGCTACCGTGGAGCGTCGCCGATCGCCAACGCCATTGCCAATCAGGAAAACGCCACCGGGGTATGTTTTATGGATATGGAAATCGGTCTGGATTGCGGCAAGGTCTACAAGACCATCGAGTATCCGCTGGATGGTACGGAATATGCCGATGCGCTGGAAATCCGTCTGGGCGAGATTGCGGCCGAAAATACCTTGCAGATTCTGGAAGATATCGCCTCAGGAGCACTTGACGGCACAGTTCAGGATCATGCGCTTGCTACCATGACCACCAAGATCAAAAAGAGCGACGGCGAAATCGACTGGTCAAAAAGTGCCGGAAGCATCGAAGCCATGGTACGCGCCTACACCCCGTGGCCGGGAGCGACTTTTTCGCTGCAGATCAACGGTGAAGTGAAAACCCTGACTCTGACCCGGGCGGAGATCGTGGAAAATCCGCTCAATGCCGCCCCCGGCACCATAATCCAGGCCGACCGCAAAGGCTGGGTGACCGCCTGCGGAGAAAAGGCGCTCAAATTTGTGGAAGTCATTCCGCAAGGCAAAAAACCGATGCGCGGTGCCGATTACCTCAACGGCTGCCGCGAAAGCCTTGCCGGTGAAAAGATGATGTAAAGAAAGAAAATCCTGCTGTATGAACTTATTTAAAAACAAACCGGGCAAACAGCTGATCGTCAACTGCGAAAAACTGGAAACCAGCGTGGCGCTTTTAAGCTGCGGCAAGCTGGAAGAATACCTTATGGAGCGCCACAGCGATGCCCCGGTGCCGGGTAATATATATCTGGGAAAAATTGTAAATCTGGAACAGAAACTGCAGGCAGCATTTGTGGATATCGGGTGCGAAAAAAACGCTTTTCTGCACTACTCGGATATGCTCACCGGTGCCGATGAAGCGCTGGATAAAATCATTGAATCCACGCCGCCGCCGGCCAGCCGCAAAAAACGCGGCCGCAGCAAGACCGAAACTTTGCTCGATACCGCCATAAAACTGCGTAAACGCAAACTTACAGTCAACGATATACCCGAAGTTTTCAAGCCGGGCATGGAGCTGCTGGTACAGGTCACCAAGGGCCCTATCGGTACCAAAGGCGCGCGCATTACTACCGATATATCCATTGCAGGGCGTTTTCTGGTGCTTATGCCCTACGCCGACCATCTGGGGCTTTCCTCCAAGATCGAAGGCGAAACCGAGCGCACCCGCTTGCGGAAAGTACTGGAAAGTCTGGAGCGCCCCGAAGGTATGGGGCTTATTTGCCGGACGGTGGGCGAAGGAAGAAAAAGTATCTATTTCAAGCACGACTTGAACATTCTGCTCGATTATTGGGAAAAAATCGATGAAGCGCTGGAAAAGGGCGCCACTCCGGCACTGGTCTACCGCGAACCGAGTCTGCTCGAGCGCACCATCCGGGATTTTATGACCGAAGAAATCGACGAAATTGTCGTGGATAATATTGATGCATACGATCAGATCTACGCGGCGATCAAAAAATTCGGCGGCAGAAAACAGGCCGCCAAAGTCACTCGCTACAAACAGCCGCAGCATATTTTTGAAGCTTATCAGATCAAAGAACAGCTCAATATGGTTTTTCAGCGCAAAGTGCCCATTGCCGGCGGCGGCTATATTTGCATAGATGAAACCGAAGCACTCATTGCCATCGATGTCAACAGCGGCCGCTCCAAAGCCGGCAGCGATCAGGCAGAACTGATTTTTCAGACCAACTGCCCCGCCGCCGAAGAGATCGCCCGCCAGTTGAGATTACGCAATGTCGGCGGACTGGAGGTGCTGGATTTTATTGATATGAAAAGCATGCACCACCGCGACGAACTCTACAAACTCATGAAAAAGCTGACCCGGGATGACCGCGCCAAAACCCGCGTTCTGCCGGTAAGCAAACTCGGACTTATGGAAATGACCCGCCAGCGCGAACACGAAAGTATTCAGGATGCCGTATATGTGAACTGCCCCTACTGCCGCGGCAGCGGTCTGGTGAAATCGCCCGAAAGCATGAGCGTGGAAATCCAACGGCAACTGGCATCGGTTTTACGCAATAAACTCTACCGCAAGGTGCCGCTCCGGGTAAGTATGCATCCGGAAGTACTGCAGCGGCTGAAAAATCAGGATGCCGGTCTGCTCGACGAACTGGAAGCAGAATTCAAACACGAATTAAGTTTCCGTGCCGATGAAGAACTGCACATTGAAGAATTCCACATTTTCAATGCCGATACCGGAGTGGAAATATGGTGAAATCCGCACCTCCCAAACGCGTATATATCGGTAAATATCTGGTACTGGCAGCAGTATTGGCAGCGACGCTGGCGGCATTGCTCTACTGGTATATAACTGCGGAAAAGCGCGATGAAATGCTGATAAAAAATGTGCTGACAACTCTGGCAGCGGATTTGAGCAAAAGTCCTTCGGAAAGTACCGCCGCGGCGCTGCTTAAAGTAAAAGGTGTTGCCGGGGCTTTTGCCGAACCCATGACCCTTGCCATGGATCACTATGCCGCCGGCAGTTACGATCATGAGCGGCTGCTGTCAAGCGTGGGTCGCTACCGGGCAATGGTAAAACAAGCCGCAGTAACAACATCGGATATAACGGTGGAGCTGTCGGATAAAACACACGCCAGAGTATATTTTTCGGGCAGATTTTCCGGCGAACTCAAAAGCGGCATGAGCGATACAATCGTTAAAGATATTGAAGCAGAATTTATTAAAACAAATAAACATTGGCGGATAAAAAGCATGAAATTCCGCAATGTTCTGCATTAAGGTAATTACCATGATATTGAAAATTCATCCGTCAAAAGTTTCCGGCTATGTAGCGGTGCCGGGCAGTAAATCACACACTATACGCGCCATTGCCGGAGCGCTGCTTGCCGCAGGCAGAAGCGTGGTGCGCGCCCCGCTTTTGAGCTTTGATACCGCCAGCACTCTTGAAGCCGCAATCGGATTGGGTGCGGAAGTGGAAAAATTCCCTGACCGCTGGGAAATAACCGGCTGCGGCGGCAAGCCTGCCGTGCCGGGTCAGGTGCTGGATATGGGCAACTCCGGAACCGGTTTGCGTATGCTTACTGCGGCGGCGGCAATGGCAGATGGTCAGGTAAGTTTCACCGGCGACGAAAGTCTGTGCAGCCGCGGCATGAAGCCGCTGCTGGACTCTTTGCGCCAGTTGGGGGTGCAGGCCGATGCCGCGCCCGGCGATCACGCGCCTTTGAGTGTAAAAGGTCCGCTGCAAGGTGGAAAAACCCAAATCGAAGCGCTCTGCTCACAGTATTTGAGTGCATTGCTGTTCGCAGCACCATGCATAAAATCCGGCAGTCTGGAAATTGAAGTAACCCAACTTTCTGAAGAACCCTATGTAAAAATAACTTTGGACTGGCTGCGGAAGCTCGGCGCGGAATTCACTTATTCTGAAGATCTTATGCACTTCAATATTCCGGGCGGCCAGACCCTCAAAGCGTTTGACAGCATCATTCCGGCAGATTTTTCCACCGCAGCATTTCCGCTGGGGGCGGCAATCGTGGCAGGGAGCGAATGCGGCGTAACCATCAAAAACCTGGACTTTACCGATGCTCAAGGCGACAAAGCAGTTTTCAAGATGCTGGAAACTCTTGGCGCACGCATGCAGTATAATCCCGACAGCTCGGTAACAGTTTATCCGGGCAAACTGCGCTCCGGCGAACTCGATCTGGGGCAGACTCCGGATGCATTGCCGCTTCTGGCCGCCGTTGCCGCAGCCAACGAAGGTACGGTTATAACTCTGGGCAATGCCGCACAGGCCCGCAATAAGGAAACCGACCGCATTGCCTGTATGACCAGCGAATTGCGCAAAATGGGCGCTGTTATCGAAGAAAAACACGATGCCATGATAATCGCCGGTACCCGGCTGCACGGCGCGGTAGTGGAAAGCTGTAAAGACCACCGTCTGGCAATGGCGCTGGCAGTGGCGGCGCTCGCGGCTGAAGGCACCACAGAAATACTCGATGCAGAGTCCTGCGCGGTAACTTATCCGGACTTTATAAAAGATTTCCGGGCTCTGGGAGCTGATTTCAGAATGTAATCGCCGTATGCGCGGATAATGTACGGCAGATGACATCTCCGGTAAAGAGAGTATTTGCCGAATTGGGCAGGACTGGGAGCGGCTTTACGCAGCATAATGCTTATAATCCGGAGCGGCAGCCGGATTCTCCGGCCGCATCTTCTCAATTATACCGGTACGGGGCACCGGAGTTCGCACTTTTATCACAGAAAAATCGTGTTTTCGCGGATTATTTTTTCCAATGTTTCAAAGCCTTCAGCCTCGTTGAGGGTGGCAACTATCGAGCCCTGGCGGAAGAGCACTACTTTGCCATCGCCGCCGGCAATGCCCAGATCGGCATCTCTGGCTTCGCCGGGACCATTGACCACACAACCCATTACGGCGATCTTTTTGAGCTTGATAACGCCTTTTTCCGCTTTGATGCGGTTGATGAGATTTTCCACTTTTTCCGCCAGAGCCACCAGATCGATCCGGGTTCTGCCGCAGGTGGGACACGCCACCAGATCCGGCGCAGCTTCGCGCAATCCGATGCTTTCCAGAATCCGTATCGCCGCAATCACTTCCTGCAGCGGATCGGCGGTCAGACTCACGCGGATGGTGTCGCCAATGCCGTCGAGCAGCAGTGCGCCGATACCAATGGAACTTTTTACGATCCCTTTGCCTGGAGTTCCAGCCTCGGTCACGCCTACATGCAGAGGATAATCGGTCCGTTCAGCGATCTTGCGGTAAGCTTTGACCGTAGCCGGCACGCTGGAGGCCTTGAGCGATAATTTTATATCTTTTACGCCGAAACTTTCAAATGCCGCAGCCTGATGCAAAACCGCTTCAACCAGTGCATCACTCAAAAGCTCATCGTGTTCAGCAGGAGTTTTTGCCGATAAATGAGCGGTGAATTCATGGGGCAGACTGCCGGAATTGGCCCCCACGCGCACTGGAACACGGTATTTTAAAAGCGCTTCAGCAACTGCTTTCACTTCCTCGATCCCGCCCAGATTGCCGGGGTTTACCCGGATGGCGGCAGCACCGTTTTCAATGGCTTTTATTGCCAGACGGTGATCAAAGTGGATATCGGCAATGACCGGTATGGGTGAAGATGCGGTAATGGCTTTGAAAGCCGCCGCTGATGCCATATCGGGCACCGCCAGTCGGATGATCTCGCAGCCGGCCGCAGCAAGAGTATTGATCTGCTGCAGCGTGGCCCTCACATCTGCCGTGGGAGTGTTGCACATGCTCTGAATGGAAACAGCCGCATCGCCGCCCACGGCGGTATTGCCGATGAAAATCTTGCGTCTGACCATTATTTTTCAGCCTTGACGGAAGTTTTTTCCGGAGCTTTTTCCGGCTCTTGAGCAGTCAGTTTCTGTTCCAGCTTCTGCGCGGCAGGCGATACACGCAATACATCCATGTAGGTAACGTAAAGCATAAGTATGATCAGCAGTCCGATAAATATGTAGCTCAAAACTTTGACCACGATCACCGGCAGCGGCCGACGGAAGACTATTTCAATAAGCGCCATAAACACATGTCCGCCATCGAGCACCGGCAGCGGCAGCAGATTGAAGATCGCCAGCGCAAAACTGATCATCACCACAAAGTACAGCCCCATAGCCGGCGAAAGCCGCACCGAGCGGTAGAGCACCACCGCCATACCCATGGGCCCGGACATATTGCGCGCCGAAAGATTGCTCTGTTTTTCGGTAATGCCCAGCACATAACCGAGTTTTACCGCCATACTGCGGATGCTCTTGGCGGTAAGTTCGATCAAGCCGGTGAACTGCTGGAAGGGATTGGGATAGTCGCGCAGCATGAATTTTACTCCTATCGAGCGCGGACGTACCGCTTTGGCGCTGGTTTCCAGAGTCAGGAGCTTATCGCCGCGCAGCACGGTGATCCGGAATTTTTCGCCTTTGTTGGCCTGTACGTTGTCGGCAAAATCCTGAAAGACTTTTACCTCTTTATCATTGAACTTTTTGATGATATCGCCGGGAAGCAGACCGGATTTTTCTGCCGGGAAATCCCGCAGAATACCCATGATCTGCAGCTGCGGAGTCAGCGTTACCCCGGTAAAATACTGAGTCATGAACTCCAGCTCGTCGGGCAAATCAACGGGCTGTACTTCGGCAATATATTTTTCGCGCGAATCTTTTTTACGCATTTCAAGCTTGAGCGGTTTATCGCCGTAGTAATTGATAAACTGCTGCACCACAAAAAAGTGCTCGCAGGGCAGACCGTTGATGCTCAAAAGCTGATCGCCGGATTTAATACCGGATTTTTCTGCCACCGAACCTTTTTCCGGATGGAACTCAATGGGGATGCGGGGATTGAAGAACGGGTATGCGGTCTTTTCCACCGCCATCTTTTTCGGATTGACTTTAGGCAGATATTTTACTTCAAAAACCTTGCCGTCGCGCTCAACTTCCAAAGTAACTTCGCCAATGGTGGTGAGGATTTCCACAACAATATCTTTCCACGCCATGTGGAATTTTTTGCCGTTGATCCGGGTGATTATATCGCCTTCGCGCAGACCGGCGTTCCACTCGGGACTTTTTTCTTCTATGGAAGCAACTTCCACCACACGCATCTTGGGCGTATCCTGCGGTATGCCCACAAGCCAGACCACGCACCCCAGCAGCAGACCGAAAATGATATTGCAGATCGGTCCGGCGGCCGCCGTCAGCAGCCGGTCAAGCGGTTTGGCCGGCGGCAATTCGGTACCATCGGCAGCTTTGGGCGTTTCAGTAGCAGTATCCACCTGCGGCAGCTCCACATAGCCGCCCAGCGGCAGACAGCCGATACGGTATTCCACACCATTGATTTTCTTTGCCCAGATCTTTTTGAAACCTATGGAAAAAGCATCCACATGCAGCCCGCGCCAGCGAGCCACCAGAAAATGCCCCAGCTCGTGCACAAATATGCACATGCCGAAAAAGAATACCACAAACAATACCGATCCGGCAATACCCAGTATATTCAGCACATAGTTGACCAAATACTCATAATCCATAGTTTTCTGCTGCCTTTTTTATATGATTTTTCTGATATATTCTTCAGCCGCTATCCGCGCCTCGCGGTCGGCATTTATTGCTGTTTCCAAATGATCGAGCTGCTGCACTTTATGCTTCTGCATAACTGTTTCCACACAATTCCAGATCTGCGGCAATGTGATCTTTTCCCGGCAGAACGCATCTACTGCCACTTCGTTGGCCGCATTCATCACCGCCGGCAGCGTGCCGCCGGCCCGGAGCGCAGCGTAAGCCATAGCCAGACTCGGATATTTTTTCCAATCCGGCCCGGCAAACTCCAAACTGCCCAGAGTGCGGAAATCCAGCTGCGGCAATTTTCCTGCGTACCGCTCCGGATAAGTCATGGCATACTGTATGGCAAAACGCATATCCGGCACCGAAAGCTGGGCCATGATGCTGCCGTCAACAAATTCCACCATGCTGTGCACCAGCGACTGCGGATGAATGACCACATCGATCTTATCGGCATCCATGCGGAACAGCCGCCCCGCTTCCACGATCTCCAGAGCTTTGTTCATCAGCGTGGCCGAATCGATGGTGATCTTGGCACCCATACTCCATACCGGATGTTTCAGGGCATCGCGCCAGGTTGCCCGGGCCAGGTCTTCGGCTTTCCAGTCGCGGAACGCTCCGCCGGAAGCCGTGATTATAAGTTTATTCACGCTCTCCGCGGCGCACCCCGAAAGACATTGGAAAATCGCGCTGTGTTCGCTATCTACCGGTATGATTTCGCCATGCCCGGCATCCAGCAGCTCATTTACCAGCTCGCCGGCCATGACCATGACTTCTTTACTTGCCAACGCCACGCGTTTACCGGCTTTGAGCGCCGCCAGCACCGGCAGCAATCCGCCGGTACCCACAATAGCACACACTACTATATCCACATTGCTGCAGGTTACCATTTCCACCAGAGCCTCGCTGCCGCATGAACATCGGCAGCCCGCCGGAGCCATACTCCGGAGCTTTTCCAGCGCACCGGCATCGGCAACCGCCAGATTTCTGCAATTCAATCCGGCCGCCTGTCCGGCAAGTATTTCCACGCTGTTGTTTACCGCCAGACCGACTGTTTCAAACCGGTCGGGAAACTGCTCAAGCACCCGGACCGTATTTTTGCCGATCGACCCGGAAGAGCCAAGTACCACCACTCTCTTTTTCATTGTTCTCTTCCAACTCTGATAACCGCCTGGACTCTCAAACATCTCCAAGCGCCGGTTGGCAATATAAACTTTTTATAAAATTTGCCGGACCGGTCAGAAAATTCCGGCCGTTCCGGCAATATATTATTTTCTGCTTTAACTGACAGAAATTTATCAGTTTTCCACAACTTTGCTTTCGTCAAAGTTGGTATCGGTTTCCCTGATGCCGACCACCTTGCGGTGCCACAGGGCAACGATCGGGCTGGCAATGAATACCGACGAATAAGTACCGATGATCACACCCAGCAGCATCAGCAGCACAAAGTCGCTGATCGCCACACCGCCGAAAATCAACAGCATCAGCACCGCCAGAGCCGTAGTGATACTGGTCAGCAATGTACGGTTGAGGGTCTGGTTGATACTGAAATTGATGATCGCAGCATAACTCATGCCCGATTTGCCGCGCAAGTCTTCGCGGATACGGTCAAAGATAACAATGGTATCGTTGATCGAGTAACCGATAACCGTCAGCACCGCCGCAATCACCGGCAGCGAAATCTGGCGGTCGAGCAGCAGGAAGATACCCAGCGATATGATCACGTCGTGCACCAGAGCAATGATACCGGCCATGGCGTAGGCAAATTCATAACGCAGCGATATATAAATGATCATGCCGATCATGCTGGCGATCAGAGCAATGATCGCAGATTTGCTGAATTCAGCACCGATCAGACCGCCCACGCTGTTTTCCTGTGCACCGGAAAGCGCCAGCTTGGGATAGACTTTGTTGAGAATATCCTGGATCCGTGCCCCGGGTGTGCGGTTCTGCTTGTCAATGCCGGACTCGCGCACCATGATTTCCAGCTTGTTGCCGTCAACGCTTGCCGCGCTGCTCTTGTAGGCTATACGCGCATTGACAAAACCGTTGGCGTTGAGAGTATCAACAATTTTCTGCTGGGGGACCGCTTCTTTGTAGTTGTAGACCACCACCGAACCGCCGGAGAGATCCACCCCGAACATATCGGTATTTTTTACTCCCATGAGCACCAGACTGCCGATGATCAGTATGCCGGAGATGCTGAACGCGATCTTGCGGCTGCCCAAAAAGTCTAACTTGGGATTTTTGAGCAGCTGATGCATCGAAAGCTTTTTCAAGCCCATGCGCAGCAGGTAATCAAAGACCAGACGGGTGACGAACAGTGCCGTAAACAAACTTGTGAGAATACCGATACACAGCGTTACAGCAAAACCTTTTACTGCACCAGACCCCGCCCAATAGAGGATCAGACCGGTAAAAAGTGTAGTCAGGTTGGCATCCAGCACCGCGCTCAAAGCTTTGCCGTAACCGGCATCGACTGCGGTGGCAAGAGTCTTGCCGCTATTGAGTTCTTCGCGGATACGTTCAAAAACCAGCACATTGGCATCTACTGCCATACCGATAGTCAGAACAATACCGGCAATACCGGGCAGAGTCAATGTGGCATCAAACGCCGCCAGCGCACCCAGCACCAGCACCACGTTGATCCCCAGAGCCAATACCGCGATCAAACCCGCCAGCAGATAGTACGCAATCATAAAGACCACTACTGCGATCATGCCGTAAATCCCGGCGCGCACACCGTTGGCCACGTTGTCGGCACCGAGTGTGGGATCCACATCGTAGATACTGTCCACCCGGATCATGAAGGGGAAACTGCCGCTCACGAGAGCATTGGCAATATTGTTGACTTCTTCATCGCTGAACTGACCGGTGATTTCACCGGAACCGGCCAGGATCTCGGTCTGGATGGTCGGCGCGGTATAAAGTTTGCCATCGAGCACGACCGCCAGCTGACGGCCCTTGTATTTTCTGGTAATATTGGCAAAGTTTCGGGTGCCTTCGCTGTCAAAGCGGAAGACGATCTTGCGGCGGTTGTATTCGTCGCGCACCGCACGGGCATCCACAATGCCTTTGCCATCCATTTCCCAGCGCTTTTTGACAAAATAACGCTGGACCCGGGCCTGTTTGCCGCGCTGGAACTCTTCGATGGTCATGAGTTCATAGCCGATAGGCGCGGTGAAACCGGCCGGATTGCGGAGCATCTGATCGACCAGAGCGGCCGAATTTTCATGTACCAGCCGGAAATGCAGTTTGGCACTCATGCTCAGGAGATCTTTGAGCTGGGATTTTTCATCCTTGCTGGTGATCGGCGCCTTGAGCGAAATGAATCTGCCGCCGGCCGGGGCGATTTCCGATTCAAAAATGTGGTTGGATTCCAGACGCTTACGCAAAACTTCGATCGCCAGATCGCGGTAGCGGTTGAATTCTTCGGTCATGCGGGTGCTGGCTTCTTCCTTGCTCTTGGCATCCAATGCGCCAACCCGTTCCAGAAAGTCCTGATCGGGAACCAGTTCCATCATAAACTCCACCCCGCCGGCAAGGTCGATACCGCGGCGGATCGAAGCGCTGGTGAGTTTACGCAAAGCGCTGATGCTGTCGCGATTATCCTCGGCGGCCGGAATTCTGGCCAGATCCGAAAGCAGCACACCATTATCGTTGGCGGCTTTCAAGAGCGCGTTGGAGTCAAACATATCCGGGCTTTTCTTCTGCAAAGCCTGTGCATTTTCCACGAGCTTTCTGGCATCGGGGTTATCTGCTTTTTTCAGCACCGAGAGAAAGGTCTGGTAAAAATCGCGTTCCTGCAGCGGATAAGTACTCCAGGCAAAAACACCGATTACGAGCAGCGCGATGACCGTTCTCAAAATCACCGGGCGTTTGTCATTTACTGCCATAACTAAAAAAACTTTCTTGGTTTATACACCGAAAGCCGGAAACCTCACTTTCAGGTTCCCGGCCGACGGAGTTTTAATTATTTCTTTTCTTCAGCAGCTTTTTCATCGATCACAGCTGCCACAGCGTTTTTGACAATTTCCACCGGCGGCATCTTGTCGGCCAGTTCGATCATAAAAGTTTCGGCGCCGACTTCCACCACTTTGCCGGTAAAACCACCGATAGTGCGGACTTTGGTGCCTTTGACGATGCTGTCGTACATTTTCTGCTGCTTTTCGCGCTGTTTGCGCTGGCTGCGGCCAGAGATAAAGGTCATTACCACAATGACCACCAGCAGAGGCACCAGAAAACTCATCATGCCGGGCTGCTGTTGGGCGGCGGCTCCGGACTGGGCGGCATTGGCGGTTGCAATCAAGATCTGATCAAGCATTTTTTTCTCCTGTTTTTTAATTTATTTTTTACTTGGACTTATATACAAATATACAAAAGGAACTATACACCTTAAAACTGATTTTCGCAAGTTGACAAACTCAAAAACTTAAACATTTTTCATTTTATTTTTCGCCGTCGCACAAGACAAGTTTGGATTTCGAAAAGTTGCATCACGCAAAAGTGTATCGTTTAATGGCCAAGCCGGACTTTGGGTGTAATAAAACCGCTCTTATCCGGATGAATAAGAGATCAACCGAAGAAGCACATATTGGCATATCGGCGTACAAGCCGTATAAAATCAGTGCCTTACCTTGAGATGTCTGTTTTTTTAAAAAAACAAATGCGAAGTATTGAAAAAGAAATTTCTTTGTTGTATATTCTGTCAGTGGAGGAAAAAGTGTCGCACAAGCTGTATAATCAAATTGCTGATGAAATCTGCCGCAGAATTGCTGACAGAGTATATACTGTCGGCGGTAGATTGCCTGCCCACCGGGAATTGGCGCTTGAATTCAAAGTTTCCACCCGGACGGTTTATAAAGCCTTGGCGATGCTCAAAGAACGTGGCGTTTTCCGTCCGACTCCGCGCGGGAGCTTTATTACCGGGCATGGGTTGTCGGATAATGGTTCTCAAGTAATAGTGATCGCCGCACCGCAAAAGGATCAGCTCTCGCTGAAGGAAGACCCGCTGAAAGCCGAAATCTGTACCGCCGCAAAAGCCGCAGGGTACGAAGTAGTGTTGCTGAAGCTGAACCGGAATAATTTCAAAAGTTGGATAGATTTTTACAATCAGGATTTCTGCGGCGGTATAGTGTTTATTTACAGCACCGGTTACCGTCTGCAGAAGTACGGCTTTGAAAAAATGCAAGTGCCGTATGTATGCACAAATTATCTGCCGGGTAAAAATGAACACTCGGTCTGGATGGACTGGAAAAAAAAGATGTTCAAAACAGCGGGGGCAAAATTGCAGAAAGGCTTTTGCCGTCCGGCAGTTGCCTGTGCCCAGTCGTACAGCAACGCTTTGGCACAGGAATATATGGATTGCTGGAGCGATGTGTGCAATTATTACGGGATAAAAAATTATTCGCCCTCAATAGAATTTTTTACCCGCAAATTAAAAGACAATCTTGCATACTGGTTTGCCGGTAACGGTGATCACCCCGACTGTATATTGTGTTTTGAATTGCCGTTGGGCGACAGACAGATGTTTGATACATTACAGTTTTTACAAAAGTCTTATCCGTCGGTAATGGTTTACTGCGATATAAAATGGTCTGAATTCGGTTTTTCAAACTGCGAATATTTCGGTTCAAAAAATAATGCGTTATTCCGCCATCTGGGAGAGATGGCGTGGAAAAAACTTATGCTGCAAAAAGAGAATAAAATAGGCAAAAATAAGGAGGATGTATGTTAAAAATCAATCAGAGTCCCGGCAGAAATGCCCGCCGGGGAGTAAAACTTATATTACGCTTTACTCTTATTGAACTGCTCGTGGTAATTGCTATCATCGCTATCTTGGCGGCAATGCTGTTGCCGGCGTTGTCGGCGGCTCGGGCGAGTGCCAAAGAGACCAACTGTGTCAATAATCTGCGGCAGATCGGGCAATTTACCCAAATGTATGCCGATGATTTTTCGGGTTATCTGTTGCGTGCCACATCTAATGAAGAACGCTGGGTCATATTGTTTCGAAATCTTTATCCGGATCTGCTGACCAAGGATACGCGGGTCTTCACTTGCGGCAGCGATAACGAAATCCGCTTTGATATGAGCGCTCCGCGAAGCTACTACCCAGCCAGCAGTTACGGCTTCAACCGTTCTTTCAATTATTATTCGATCTATATGCTGGAAAAAGTCAACCCCAACACGGTTGTATTCTGTGATGCCGCCCATCTCTGGACCGGCAGTGACAAGTCCAACGGCTACCACTATTACCGCCGCGCGATCGATAAATCACCAACTGGAAAATGCCTGGCAAAGTGTCATCGCGAAGGCGGTAACTACATGTTTGGCGATATGCACATAAGCCATGTGCCTTACAGCAAATTTTCCAGCGGCGAAGATCCTCGCGACTACTTCCAGCCCAATAAAAAAGCAGCTACAAGTTTATAAAAAATATTCATAATAAAAGGAGAAAACAATGTCCCGTATTGCAGTTTTTACTGTATTGAGTCTGCTGGGCGCTTCGATCGCATCGGCGGCAACTTTGAGCGTTTACCCTTATCCTGCCACGCAGGATATAGAATCCAAACTTATTGTGCCGGATAAGTTTGAAGGCAGCAGAAAAGCAGTTCTTTCGATCACTTCGCCATGTGGCAAAGTGGAAAAACACGATGTAACTCTGGAAAGCGGCAAAGCGTTTTTTACCTGGAAAGCCAAGACTACCGGTTATTACAAACTCGAACTCTCCGGAACGGATATTTCTGCCGTGCGGGAAGTTCCTGCCGTTTGGCGCAAGATGTATTTTTACGGCTGGGTAGTACCCAAGACCCCGCAGGAACTGGCAAAAGTTCCGGTGTTGGGTTCGTGTGCTATCGTAGTAGGCGGTACTCCGGAAAAATATGCTGAATACCGCAGTTACGGCATAACTCCGCTGGCATTTGTATCATTCCGTGCCTCTCAGATCAGTCTTAAAATACCGGAAAATAAAATGGTTGAAAAGATGATCGCCAAGTGGCGCAAAGGTCTGGATAACGGCGCTGACGGTATCTGGATCGATGAACTCGGGCTTTATCCCAACTATGCCGGTTTGGAAAAGAACCGTATTTTCAGTGTGGCTTTGCAGAAAATGCGGAAACTTTTCCCCGATACGATCATTATGGTAGCCAACGCCGGAACGACTTTGCGCGAACAGTCGGCGGTTTGCAAGAGCAACAATATCATTCTCTGTCCGGAAGTCTATCCGGACTGCACCAGTGCTGTTTTCGGTACGTTCAGTTTTGAAAAATATCTGGATGCCCGCATCAATGTTCTGCGCGAAACTGATATGCTTTTTGAGCGCGGCTACAAGGTCGATGCCACGGCTGCCACATTCAAAAAAGGCTGCGGTATCATTCTGCTGGGATTGAACAACTGCTTCGGCGTGATCGAAGAACCTTTTGTACCCAAACTGGAAGGCTATATCCGCTACCTCAAGAAAACCGCTCCGGAAATGGGCGGACTGGCTCTCTGGAGCAGCAACGGCGATCAGGCGTATTCCGAAAAATATATACCTTACACCTTGCAGAACGAACTGCTGGAACGCTATTATGTCAAGCCGGTTCTGCATTTGAACAACGCTTTTGCCGATGTTTACACTCCGAAAGCCAAGAGCAAGGTCAAACTTATCTGCGAAGTGGCAAACATTGGCGGTATGCAGCTTTACAAGCCGTTTTCGGTCAAGGCGTTTGCAGTCGATCCCGCCGGAAAACGCTCGCTGGTCGGCGAAGTCAGGCTCCCCGGTATTGGTGTGGGCTTGAAACAGGCGGCGTTGCCTGACAGCAAAGAGCCGGTCATCGAACACAGCGAAGGCGGCAACAAATATCTGGTGACCAATCGCAAGGCTCTCGGCAAATCACCCGGTTTGAAAGTTATCAACCTCGGCCGCCGTACCCTGACCTTTGACTTTGCACCCAAGATATCAGGCAATCACCGCATAGTCTTTGAACTGGCAGCTCCCGCTGATACCGAAGTGATCAACGGTTCGCTGGAACGCACTCTGTTTGTCCGGTAAAAGGGGTGAAGCATGTATTGTGCAAAAGCACTATTTTTGTTGGCAATAAGTTTGCCGTTTTTAACTGCCGGAGCGGAAATCACCGGTTTGTCGCACGATAAAGAGAGCGGCAGAACAACGGTGCAATGGAGTGGGATTGACCCCAAAAACGGCGTTGTTGTTTACCGCAGTGACCGCAAACTGGAAGGCGATGAACTCTTTTTTGCCGAAAAGTATATTTTCCAGTCCGGCAGTAAACAGGGTATTATAACCGCCCGCAACAGCGGTAAGCATTATTACCGGATCGCAGAACTTACACCTTACCGGAAAGTTGCCGGAAAATTATCCGCCGAACAGACGGTCATGGAATTTGACCGCACCCCGCCGCCGGCAATAAGCTGCAAGCTGGAGCGTGAAGGGAAAAAAGCCGCATTGAAACTGCTTGCTGTGCCGACAGAAGATGTGGAAAAAATCCTGCTCTTAACTTGTGAAGCCCCCGGCAAGCCGGTCAAAACTGTTGCCGGAGCGGCGGCAAAGAGTTTGCAAGCACTTGCCCTGCCGGATGATCTTTCGCAGGGCTATGTGGCGTTGACTGCTGCCGACCGTGCCGGTAATTATCTTATGCCGTCACGCTGGCTTTACTGCGGCAGCCGGCCCGATTTCAGCATCAATGGTTCCGCACTGGTTTCGCAAAACAAAGATGTCCGCTTGAGCGACCGCTACATGACTGTCGGTAAAAAATCGGTTTTGAGTTTTACCGTAAGCAACAATGGCGGTGCTTCCGGCAATGCGGTTATTGCAATCAAAGTAACCAATAAAGCCGGTTCGGTGCAGGAGCTTTTGCAGAAGAGTATCAACATTGCCGCCGGAGAGCAGGAAGTTGTCAGCGTAAATTACACCCCGGAAAAAGCGGGCAAAGTCATGCTTGAGCTGGTAATAAAATCCGCCAACGATGTCAATACCGTCAATAATGTACTTAAACTTCCGCTTTACACCACACTCAAACCGTTTTATGTAATGTGGTACGGCGGCAATGTTATGGATTTGGAATACGCCAATTATGCCTCGGTGCATGAAAATGACCGGGAAGAGTTTATCCGGCGGGGCGGCAAAAACTTGAGCACTGCTTCCAGAACCACCGACAAAAGCGGCGAAGATTACTACAAACGCATAAAAGCTGCTGGTGCCGTTGGTATGCAGCTCGACGAAATCGGCGGCCGACTGAAAGCCACGCGTTTTCTGCCGGCGATCATTGATCTGGAAAGCCGCCACCCGGAACTCTTGAGTGCGGTCTGGCACATCGGGTACAGTCCGCAGAAAGAGGTCATTCAGGCACTCAAAGAGCGGAAAATCGATTTGATAATGCCGGAAATCTATTATAAAGACGGTTCTCCTGAAGAACAGCAGAAGGCGTTGAAAAGTTTGCGCTCCCGGTTGGAAAAGTTGCGTCAGACCGGAGTGGCTCAATATATGCTTATAGGCTTGGGCACCCACCGCAATTATCTCGGCTGGGGCGGTTCGCCGGATAAACATGCCAAATTTATTGAAGAACAGATCAAGCTGGTGCGTGAAGTATTGCCCATGTCGCCGGGGATCGCATTTTATTCAAGCGAAGCGGATACTTCTTTCCTCAAGCAAGTCGATGAAATGTGCAGAAAATATTTTCTTGAACAGTAAAGGTATAAAGTTATGTTGAAAAAAATCATTATTGCAAGTTTGTTTGCTGCCTCTGCCGCCGGAATTACGGCGGCGGAACGGTGTGTGGATATGGATTTTTCCATTGCTCCCGAAAAAATCGATGTCAAGCGTGTTACCACCAATGCCAAAAAGAAAAATGATTTGGCTGAATACTTTATTGCCATTCCGGAAACTGCCGGTAAGGATTTTACTTTTGAGTGCAAACTCATTCCGTTGCGTTTCAAGGCGTATGCCGGAGTTGCGGTGGGCATCGGCAATGACAAACTGACGGCTCAACAAGTTAATGTAAAATTGCGTCTGGGCGACAAAAACCGCTCACAGCTCTTTTTCGGTTCCGGCCGCAACTGCACCCCCCTAATAAAACCGCTTGCCGGAGTCAAAATTGAGCCGTTGCTGATTACCATAAAATATCATGCCGAAAGCAATTCCGTCAGTGTATCGCTTGCCAATGCCGCCGGCAAAACTGTTATGCAAAAGGATAATGTGCCGCTGAAATTCAACGGCTTTTCCGCCAACAGCATCATTGTATGCCTCAACGACCAGACCGGTGCCGGAGAATCGTATTTGAACTACGATGCCGCCAAACAGTATCTGTCGGGCAAAAGCTATATGAACAGCAAATACTGGACAAACTTTGCTATTGACGATGTAAAAATCGTTTACGCAAACCGGTAATCTGTTTTCTTTACATTAACACAAATTACTTGTATTCTGCGAGCAGTTCTGCGAGTTTTGATAATGCCCGGTGGACCGCCGCGGCGCGCACTTCGCTGCGGCTGCCGGGAAAGTGGTTGGTTTCAGTAAAGATCCTGCCCCGGATGTAATAGCCGATGCACACCGTTCCCACCGGTTTGCCGGGAACCGCCCCCGTGGGACCCGCTATGCCGGTAGTCGATACAGCCACTTCGCAGGATAATGCTCCGGCAACACCTTCTGCCATAAATCCGGCACACTCTTCGCTGACCGCCCCGGCACTTGCCAATACCTGCGGCGGCACTTTAAGCAGATTTTCCTTGACTTCATTGGCGTAACTGGTGATGCTTCCGGCGTAGACCTGCGAAATACCGGGTATATCGGTAATTGCAGCACTGACCAGACCGCCGGTACAGGATTCAGCCGCCGCCAGACGCCAGGATTTTTTGCTCAACAAACTCAAAAGTTCTTCATACATAATTACAATACCTTTTTGAGTTTTCTGACCAGTCTGCCGAATTCTTCAAGCGCATCGTCCACCACCGGAGAATTGATGAAGTCCACCCCGGCATCGCGGAGAATATCCAGCACATTGCGGCTGTCGCCGGCTTTCAGGAAAGTGTAGTATTTATCGCGCAAAGATTCGTCTCCGGAAAGGATGTTGGCGGCAAACTTCATGGCCGCCGAAAGTCCGGTGGCGTATTTGAAAACATAAAAGTTGTAGTAAAAGTGCGGTATCCGCGCCCATTCGTACTTGATAAGTTCATCGGCTTTGACCGCGCCACCGTAATAGCGGTCGTTGAGTTTGTAATAATTTCTGCACAGCAAATCGGCGGTCAGCGGCACATCTTTTTCGCGCAGTTCGTGAATATCAAGCTCGAATTCCGCAAACATGGTCTGGCGGTAAATGCAGGCCCGGATCTCGTCAATAAGATGCACCAGCAGCGCAGCTTGCATGGCCGGATCAGCGGCGTATTTTTTCATCAGGTAATCATGCAGCAGCAACTCGTTGGTCGTGGAAGCTATTTCAGCAGCAAATATCGGATAACTTGCGTAGTGATATTCCTGATTTTTGTGCGAAAAATAGCTGTGCATGCTGTGCCCCAGCTCGTGCGCCAAAGTAAAAACATCGTTCAGAGTGCCGTTGAAATTGAGCAGCAGATACGGCGGCGTATCGTAGCAGCCGCTGGAGTAGGCCCCGGAGCGTTTTCTGCGGCATTCCATAACATCCACCCAACGCTCATCAAAGGCGCGTCTGACCACGCTCACATATTCTTCGCCCATAACTTTGAAAGCTTCGAGCACCATATTTTGAGCTTCTTCGTAGGTGTAAACGTGTTCAGCGCGTTTGGTCAGTGGCGTGTAAAGGTCGTACATATTCAAGTTTTTGAGCTTGAGTTTTTTACTGCGGAACTTGAGATATGCGGTCAATTCAGGTATGTGCCGGTGCACACTTTCAATCAGATTGGTGTAAAGTTCGCGCGGCAGTTCATCGGTAAACAACGCTTTTTCCAGCGCGCTTGCATAATTGCGCAAACGGGCGGAAACCACATGTTTTTTGACGGTGGCATCCATGGTGGAAGCGCAGCTGTTGACCACATTTTTGTAACTGGTGAACATGGCTTTGAAAGCGCGTTTGCGCACTTTGCGTTCAGGACTTTCCAGAAACTTTATGTAGTTGCCGCAAGTGAGTTCGACTTTGTCCTTGTTTGCCCGTCTGATGACCGGGAAACGCATATCTGCATCGGTCAGACTTTCATAGATTTCCGACGGCGCCGACAATACATCGGACAACGCACCCAGAATGCGTTCTTCTTTTTCGCTCAAGGTATGCTTTTTCGCCCGCAGCAGTTCTTCAATGGAAGGCTTGTAAAACTGCAGGACTTCCTCCTGAAGCATGGCAGAAATTTTTTCATCGTCCACCGCCAGCAGCTCCGGCTCAAACCATGCACACTCTGCTGAAATCGCCGCCGCTTTGCCGGAGGCACGGTTTTCCAGCGTTTTGGCCAGCGGTTCGGCAGTATCTTCGTCGTGCTTCAAATGAGCGTAGGTGTAGAGTTTTTCCAGCCGGCGCTCCATATTGTCCAGCGCAGCGATGGCATCGTGCAGCACTGCGGCACTTTCTGCCAGGCGTCCGCGGTAGGCATTGAATTTTTCAACGTAAAGATCTAATTCCGCAAATTCTCTTTCCCAGGCCTCGGTATCGGGGTAGACAACTGTCAGGTCCCATGTCATAGCCAGGGGGATATCTTTGCGTTCCGGCAACTCTTTTTTACTCATAAAAGCTCCTTATATTTAAAAAAACATACTTTTTGGTAATATATCATGCCAAACGGATATTGCAATAATGAAAAAGTGTATTAAATTATAGTCAAGTTTTTTTAAATAAAAGGGACATTTGCCATGGAAAAAAAGTTTTATACCACCACACCGATTTATTATGTGAACGATAAACCGCATATCGGACACGCCTATACCACCATTCTTGCCGACGTTCTTTCGCGTTTTCACCGTTCTGCCGGCGATGCCACTTTTTTCCTGACCGGTACCGACGAACACGGGCAGAAAGTTCAGAAAGCCGCTGAAAAGAACAATATGGAATGCAAACAGCATTGCGACGAAACCGTGGTGCGTTTTCAGGAACTCTGGAACATCCTCGGAATCACCAACGACCGCTTTATCCGCACAACCGATGATTACCACAAAACTGTGGTGCAGAAAGTTTTGCAGAATCTTTACGACCGCGATCTTATCTACCGCGCCGAATACACCGGCTGGTATTGCGTGGGCTGCGAACGATTTTTCACCGAAAAAGACCTTGTGGAAGGCAAATGCCCCGATTGCGGACGCGAAGTAAATGAAATCGTGGAAAGCAATTACTTTTTCCGCATGAGCAAATATCAGGACTGGCTTATTGAGTATATCGAAACTCATCCGGACTTTATTCTGCCGAAGTTCCGCGCCAACGAAACGCTGGGATTTTTGCGCCGCGATCTTGAGGACCTCTGCATTTCGCGCCCCAAATCGCGACTGGCATGGGGTATTGAGCTGCCGTTCGACAAAGATTACGTCTGCTATGTGTGGTTTGATGCTCTTTTGAACTACCTTTCCGGCGTGGGTTATCTGCAGAACGATGAAGAGTTTGCCAAATGGTGGCCGGCAAGCTGCCAGCTTATCGGCAAAGATATTCTCACTACGCACACCGTTTACTGGACGACTATGCTCAAAGCCATGGATCTGCCGCTGCCCAAAACCATTTTTGCTCACGGCTGGTGGCTCACCGGCAAAACCAAGATGAGCAAGAGTCTCGGCAATGTGGTCAACCCCATGGATATGATCGAACGTTGCGGCGTGGATGCTTTCCGCTACTACCTGATGGCGGAAATGAGCCCCGGCAACGATGCCAGCTTTACTGAAGAAAGTTTTATCAACCGCTACAATACCGATCTTGCCAACGACCTCGGCAACCTCGCCAGCCGCGTTTTGAAAATGGCTCTGCGCAACTGCAGCGGCACGATCCCGACTCCGCACGAAATGCTTGCCGAAGATAAAGAACTGCTTGCCGCAGCCGACAAAGCGCTGGAAGTTATGGAAAAAAGCCTGAACACTCTGGCGCTCGACAGCGGCATAACTGCGGTAATGGATGTAGTGCGCCTGGGCAACAAATACTTTGAAGCCGCCGCACCGTGGACCCTGGCCAAAACCGGCAACATCGAACGGCTGGAAACTGTGGTTTATACCGCCGCCGAAGCCATGCGCCGCGTGGCAGTGCTGCTCGACCCGGTAATGCCCAATAAGATGAAAGAGCTGCGCGACATGCTGGGTATGAATCCGGAACTGCCCGCCACGCTGGAATCTCTGCACAATCATGACAATATCCTTTCCGGCAGCGCGGTGCTTGACCGCGGCGGTCTCTTTATGCGTATACAAACCGAAGAACCCGCTGCGGTGTGTCAGAAGCCGGCCAAGGAAAAGAAAGCTGAAAAAGCGGTCAATGTTGTTGCTCCCGAAGAACTTGTGGAAATAACCGACTTTGCAAAAATCAAGCTCAAAACCGCTAAAGTCCTGACCGCTGAACGCGTGGAAGGTGCGGATAAACTCCTCAAGCTCTCCATTGAAGTCGGCAGCGAAAAGCGCCCGCTGGTCGCCGGTGTGGCCCAGTATTACACGCCTGAAGAAATGGTGGGCAAAACCATCGTGATCGTGGCCAACCTCAAACCGGCGGTGATCCGCGGAGTGGAATCTGCGGGCATGCTTCTGGCGGCCAAGAGCGGCAAAAAACTCGCTCTGGTGACCGTGGAAGGCGATATGCCCAGCGGTGCTTCCATTGGTTGAGGAATAAAAAACAATGCGTATGTATCCATTATTGTTGCTGATACTGTTTGCCGCCGGTATGGCCGGCGGCAGCGAAGCGGTGAAAAAAAATGTGGACTTGAGTTCCATAGACCGCAATTTCAAGATCAAAGGCATTGAAAAGTTTGACGGCGTTTATTACAATGCAAAATCAGCGCCGCTCTCGCTTGAAGGCCTGCCTTTTATGGCAGAAAATAACGGAGATTTTTACCGGATACCGCGCACAATGACCCTCAAAGATGTCAATAAAGGGGTGATTTTTCTTGCCAATCACACTTCCGGAGCGTGCGTAAGGTTCCGTACCGATTCGCCCAATATCGTCATTCGCGCAAAACTTGCATACTCCTATGATATGAGCCACATGACCCGCGCCGGAAGTGCCGGATTTGACTCCTACACTTCCAACGGCGGCAAACTGCTCTATCACAAAACGATCATGCCACGCGCCGGCGAAAAATTCATCCATGCCCTGATCGGCAGAAATCCGGAAAAAAAGATGCGCGACTGGCTGATAAATCTGCCGCTTTACGGCGGAGTGGAAAGTCTGGAAATAGCAATCGATAAAAACAGCTCCATCCAGCCGCCGACACCGCACCGGATCGCCGACCCGGTGCTCTTTTACGGCAGCAGCATCACTCAAGGCGGATGTGCTTCGCGTCCCGGCAACAACTATACATCGATGCTCTGCCGGGCGGTCGATGCTCCGCAGATAAATCTGGGATTTTCCGGTTCGGCCAAAGGCGAAGAAGCAATGGCAAAACTTATCGGCAAGTTAAAACTCTCCTGTTTTGTTTACGATTACGACCACAATGCTCCAACGGTAGATCATCTGCAGAAAACACATGAAAAATTTTTCAAAATAATCCGTTCCATGCAGCCGGAACTGCCGGTGATAATTCTTTCAAAATGTAATTTCCGTAACTCAACAGCGGATAAAGCACGGCGCGCTGTCATCCGGAAAACTTATGAAAATGCCATCGCTTCCGGCGATAAAAACGTCTATTTTATAGATGGCGAAACACTTTTTGCCGGTGATTTGCGCGACAGTTGCACCGTTGACGGCACCCACCCCAATGATCTGGGCTTTTTCCGCATGTATGAGCATGTGCTGCCGGTACTCCAAACAGTTCTTAAAATAAGATAAACATAAATATATTTTTCAAAACAAGGAAAAAACTATGTCTTTGCAAAAAGCTCTCCCGGCCCTGCTCCTGTTCTGCTGCACCGCACTTGCGGCCTACGAAATCAAAACTTCTTCCAGTGCCGGTGAAGATGGTATCGTCAAGTGCGGCGAAACTGTTACATTGAAAGTACAGGCGCTCAAAGATGGCAAAGCCATTGCCGATGAAGATCTTTATCTGCAGATCAAACAGTATGCCGATGGCAAGGGTTCTGAAATTATCAAAGCCCCCATCGATACGGAATATGTCTGGAGTGTTGCCATGGAACAGCCGGGCAGAGCCTATCTTGTCTGCACGATCAAAAGCAAAAAAGAGCGCAACGCTGTGATAATGGTCAAAAATCCCCGCAACAGCAAACACAGGATCAACCGGCATGGTATCGGATTTTTTGCCGACCCCGATAAACAGCGCATCGTGCGCGAAGAACCTGCCGACTTTGATGAATTCTGGAACAGGAAAAAAGATGAACTTGCCAAAGTGCCGCTCAAAGTTCTGGAAAAAGAAGCTTTTACCAGCAAAGCAGCATTGGCAAAAGAGTTTGAAATTTACGACATGAAACTTGCCTGTGCCGGTCCGGTTCCGGTTTCAGGCATTATCACCATACCCAGAGATAAATCGCGAAAATATCCGGCCATGGTGCAGTATCACGGCGCCGGCGTACGCTCGGCCAATGTAAATTTGCAGCCGGGTTTTATAACTTTCAATGTCAATGCTCATGGTTTGCCCAACCGCCAACCCAAGAAGTTTTATTCGGATATAACCGAAAACAAGCAGCGCAACCCCTATTTGCAAAGCGCCGGAAAACGTTTTGAAATGTTCCAGTATATGTTTTTGCGTGCATTGCGTGCCCTGGAGTATGTCCGAACCCTTCCGGAATGGAACGGTAAAGATCTGATCGTTACCGGCGGCAGTCAGGGCGGCGTGCAGACTCTGGCGGCGGCAGCGCTGGATAAACATGTGACTCTGGCAGTACCGAATATTCCCGCCATGGTCGGCAGCGCAGAATTCACCCTCCGCGACAAAGTTGAAGCTGCATGGCCATTCCCATACTACGACGATTTCTATCAGAAAAAAGATATTACCGGAATCGCCAAAAAGTTCGACTACATCGACGGAGCATTTTTCATGCGCCGTATAACTTGCGAATTCCATGTGGCAGTAGGGCTTTATGATAAACACGCCGCTCACGTTTTCGCCGCATTCAATCATCGTATCGCCAAAAAAAGCTCCATTACCGGCATACCCGATATGGGGCATTACAGCTATAACCCCATGGGCAATAAAGCAATTGCTGCAATCGGAGCGCAGAAGTAACGTTATGCAGCAGAAAAACAGCGCCGGTCTGATGTCGGCGCTGTTTTTTTATCGGCGTTTTATTCAAGAACAATATCTTCGGTATTGAGCAAAACGGTACCTTTGCTCAAATCCCTTAAAAATGTCTCAAGTTCCGGGCGGAAAGTTTCGGGCAGCCGGCCGGTAAATTCGATATTGCCGGCGTAATTTTCCTGAAAAAGCTCAAATTCAAACTCTTCAAGGCGTTTTTTGGTCTGTTCCAGAAAATTATAAGGCAGAGCAAAGTTCACATGCGCCATCATCTGCAATTCGCGGGTTTGAGCATCTTCCAGCGCAAACTGTGCTGCTTCGGTGTAGGCTTTGACCAGGCCGCCGGTACCCAGCTTGATGCCGCCATACCAGCGGGCGGTGGTCACAATAAGGTTGGTTATACCGCAGTTTTTCACCACTTCCAATGTGGGTCTGCCGGCGGTTCCGGCAGGTTCGCCGTCATCGGAACACCCCAGAATACCTCCCGAGCTGCCAACGGCAAAGGCGAACACAATGTGTCCGCCATTATCGTATTTAAGTTTCTGACTGCGCCAGATCTCCCGCGCCTTTTCCGCGCTCTCCACCGGGATCGCTTCGGATAAGAACCGGGATTTTTTCACCACCATTTCAGCAATGGTCGGCGCAGTCAATACTTTCATAAAATCAAATTATTTTTTGCCGACGAATTTTTCGACATAAGGCATCATGGCCTGCGCCCAGACTTCGTAACCGTTGTCGTTGGGGTGCAGGAAGTCCGGCATCATGCTCTTGGGCAGATTGCCATTTTTGTCGAGGAATTTATCGGTGATGTCGCAGTAGAAGACATTTTTATCATCAGCAAGCTTGCAAATGATGCTGTTGATGGTCTTGACTTTGGCACGCCGGGCGCTGTTGGCTTTGGCATCGCGGGGGAATACACCGAAAAGCAATATTTTGGCTTCCGGCAGTCTGGCACGCAAAGCTTCCACGACCTTGGTGACACCGGCAGCAGCAGCTTCCGGAGTGGAGGCGTTGTGACCGATGTTGTTGGTACCGATCATGACCGAAACCATCTTGGGTTTGATATTGTCAAGATAGGGGCTCTTGGCGGCGATCCACAGCGCATGCTGGGTACGGTCACCGGAGTAACCGAGGTTGACGATCCGGTATTTGCTGAAATACTTGTTGTAAGTAGCAAGTCCGCCGATCTTCCGCTTGTTCTTTTTGCAGTCCTGATCCCAGTAATGGGTGATGCTGTCGCCGATAAAGACGATTTCCACATCGTTTTTGTATCCGGCAATCTGCTTGAGTTTGGCATCGTAACGCTTGTGCCAACCGGACTTTCTCGTGGCTTTGGGATTCTGGCGGGAGGCGGCGGTGGTGGAAACTTTCATACCGCCGTCAGCCGGCATAACATATTTTTTCGCCGGCTTTTTCGCCGGCTTTTTAGCGGCTTTTTCAGCAGCAGGCTTGGCGGCAGCCTGGGCGGCAGGTTTGGCAGCTTTTTCGGCGGCGGGAGCAGCAGTTTCTGCAGCGCTCAAAGAAAAGAGTGCACAAACTGCGGCAAACAGCATAACGATTTTTCTGATCATAATTTTTCCTTTGGTTGAAAATTGGACAAGTGGTTTAAAGATAACATCATTTCAGCTGAAAAGCAAATTTTCCCCACATAAATACCATGATTTTATAACACACTGTTCAACTGCGTAAATATTAGCGGATTATCTGAAAGTCCATAAAAATTCATTTTTGTACCATAATTATGCGCTGCAAGTTCTGAAAATATCCATTATTTAGCAAAAACACATTGTAAAAATCATTATTTATGTTATATTTTCCAAGTAATCCATTTCAAACCACTAACTGAAGGATTTTTAACTATGGATGTGATCATCTGCAAAACTTCCGCTGATGCGGAAAAGCTCGCCGCCCGCATGATCGCCGATGCGATCAATGCCAAGCCGGAATTCAAACTCGGTCTTGCCACCGGCGCGACCATGGAAAATGTGTATGCCGAACTTTCCAGACTCAATAAGGCCGGCGAAGTCGATTTTTCGCAGGTGCGCAGCTGGAACCTCGATGAATACGCCGGTCTTGCTCCCGAACACGATCAGAGCTACCGCTATTACATGAACAAGCACCTCTTCAACAATGTGAATATCGACATACGCAACACCCATCTGCCCGATGGTCTGGCTGAGGATGAAGAATACGAAGCCGCGCGCTACGATGAATCCATTGACGAAGCCGGCGGCATCGACCTGTGGCTGGTGGGTATCGGCAAATCCGGTCACGTTGGTTTCAACGATCCCGGCACAAGCTTTGCCAGCCGTACCCATGTGGCGTATTTGAACAACACCACCTATGAACAGAACAAGATCTACTTTAATCCGCCGGAATCCATGCCGCGCCGTGCTTACACCGCCCCACTGGGTACTGTGCTCGATGCCAAAAAAGTTCTGCAGCTGATCACCGGTGAACGCAAACCCGCCATCGCCGCCGCTGCCATTGAAGGGCCCATGACCGCCATGATCAGCAGTACTGCGCTGCAGCTGCACCCCGATACAGTGATCATTCTTGACGAAGCCGCAGCAGCGGATCTCAAGCTCAAAGATTTCTACAAAGAAGTCTTTGAAAACGATCCCAAATGGGCGAAATACCGGTAATTAAATGACGGTAAAGTGACGGATAATATCCGTCATTTACAAAAAATAAGCTCAAAAAGTGACGGAAATAATTATCCGTCACTTTTTTTTTGGTGAAAAATTGTAAAAAACATCACTCAAGATTTTTTGCGTATCGCTTTGCAAATTACCGGCAGTTCGCGCAAGGTTTCCAAATCGATTTGTGCCATGGCTCTGCCGGATTCGAGAGTTATTGCCTGATAATATCTGACCATTTCCGGACTGTTGAGATAGCTGCAGAGTTCTTCCAGATCCAAATCGGGAACCTGACTGTTGCCGATATGTATATTGTTTAATGCCAGTAAATTGTTGTAATCAACTCCGGCGATTATCCGGTCGCCGGTCTGCCGGATCATGATTTTTGCAGAATTGTAATCTACATTGCTTATACCGCTTTTTATGGCTTCTTTATCTGAATTTATGTACATGCCGTCCCAGAGAACTTTGCCGTTGCCGGGTATGGCTTTGCCGGAAGTTACGCCGGGTTTGAACGAACTTGTCACGGGTTTATCGCTGATGATGGAAGCCTTGCCGTTTTTGCCGATAATGCCGCTGGAAAGTTTTAACAGATCTCCCAGGCGGCAGATACTTTCCGCTTCCATATTTTTAACCATCCGGTGAGTTTTTTCATCAAAAAAGAGCCGGAAACGCTGCCGGTGATTGCCGGCAAATTCGCTCTGGAGCATTTTATAACCGCTTTCCGGCAAAGTGAAATCCGCCGTATCGCCGGCCATGGCAGCAGAAAAGGTGTTTTTTCTGTCAGCTTTTTTGCCGGCGGCAAAGTAGATCACCAGCGAGCCGGGAACCGCCCGGAAAAGCTTTTGCCGGATAAAGAAAAATTCGCGGAATGAGCAATTCTGCAGCATAAAATTCCGCAATTTTGTAAAATACTGCCCGGTAAGGAAACTATCCGGCACAATAAATGAGTGTATGCCGTTATCGCGGGTGGAATTGATGGCAAATTCCATGAAAAGTGCGTAAATATTGAGCTTGTATTCTGCGGAATTGACAAAACGTTTTTTCAATTCTTCTGCCCGCGCTCTGCTGATCTTGCCCACATTGCGCAAACCGTAACTTACATACGGCGGATTGCCGATAACAATATCAAATTTGCCAACTTCCTTGAAACATTTGCCGCTGTAAAAATAGTTCAGCGTATCAGTTTGAATAATATGTGTTTTATCCGGCATTTCACCGGCCAGCAGCTGCAGCCGCTCCAGCAGCAGTTCCAGCGCATTGCCGTTGCAATCCATACCGTAGAGATTATTTCTGATGATCCATTTTATATATTTGTGTACATTATGCTGATAGTCCGGATCGGTTTCCCGGTATTTTTCCAACAGCACTTTGATTGCGGCCAACAGAAATTCACCGCATCCGCAAGCGGGATCCAGTATCTTTATATTTTTCAGACGGTCAGAAAAATCACCGGAATTTTCCTTGAAAAACCAGTCAACTGCCCGCTTTACCATGGCGTAAGCGGTTTTCGGCGGCGTATAAAATGTTCCCTGATCTTTACGCAGATTTTCATTGCAGAAATCCAGCACCATTTCCAGCAGATTTCCCGGATCAGCGGATTGCCGGAAGAGTTCTTTGAGATACCCGGCCTGTGAAAGTTTGAAGTTTTTCCGGATTTGCTTTGCTTCAACGGAATTTTTCCACTTTTCCAGCAAAGATTTGTTATTATCGGGCATAAGCGGTCAATTTCCCGGTTTTTTGAGTTCGCTTTTATTCAGAAACTTCCGACTCTGCTGAAAGATTTCCCAAATGCGGTAGTCACGCGCCAGCTCTTTGAGCAGAAAAGTATTTGATACACCCAGCTTCTGTGCTGCAATTTTATGTTCAAACTCCGAATCTGCAAGCACATCCAGAAGTTTGGCAAATTCGAACGCATAAAGCTGATTGCCGGAATTCAAATGTGTATAAACTGAGTTTTCGGCAGGTTTTTTCCGCCAGAACATCGCCAATTCTGTACGCAGTTTGTTCAGCGCCAGTTCGATATTCTGTTTCTGACTGCGCGATGAACTCTCTTCGACAGTGAAATTTTTGTCGTATCTGAATACCAGACGCACTGCTGTATAATTGCGGTTGCGGTGTTGTCCGCCGGGGCCTTTGCCCACAAAAACGTCCATTGAACAGCAATCCAGCAAGTCAGCATTGCTCATAAGCAAAAGAGTATCGCGGTCGATCTGTGTAATGTTGTTCAATGATTCAGCGGAAAAAAACATATATAAATCCTCGATTACAGTTTGTCAAATGTTAATATAAAGCCTATATTAAACTATGCAAAAAGTAAATAAGTATAAATCAGGGTGTTTTTTATGAATATATTGTTTATCGGCGATATTGTGGGCAATACCGGAAGAAATGCTGTTCAGCAGCTGGTGCCGCAGCTGCGTAAAGAATTCAACCTTTCCATGGTCATAGCCAATGCGGAAAATTGTGCCGCCGGAGCCGGTCTGACCAACAGCTGTCTTAAAGATCTGCGTAAATGTGTGGATTTTTTTACCGCTGGAGACCATGTGTGGGATCAGAAAGACTTTGAAAAAGAGATCAATGGAGTACACGATATTGTCCGACCGGCAAATTTGAGCAGTATGCAGCCGGGCGTGGGCATGAAGATCGTGCGTAATCCGGTGGCCGGCGATATTGCTGTGATCGCGCTGCAGGGCAAGGTTTTCATGCGCGACAGCGCCAATTGCCCTTTTGAAACTGTGGAAAGACTCCTTACTGAAATACCCGGCAGCGTGAAAAGTATTTTTGTGGATTTTCATGCCGAAGCCACCAGCGAAAAAATCGCCATGGGCTATTTTCTTGACGGCAGAGTTACGGCGGTGCTGGGTACGCACACTCATGTTCAGACCAACGATTTCAAGATACTTCCGAAAGGTACAGCCTATATTACCGATGTCGGTATGGTCGGCGGAGAATACTCTGTTCTGGGCCGTACTGTGGAAGAAGTTGTCAAAAAATTCCGCAGCGGTATGCCCCGCCGGCTGCCGGTGGCCGAAGGTCCGGCGCGGCTGGATGGCTGTGTGATAAGTTATGACCATCTGACCGGCAAAGCCAAAAGTATTACAGCAGTTTCACGCATTGTGGAAGTGTAATATATGATAAAATATATCGTCAAACGGATTTTTCTGGGCGCACTCACAATGTTTGTGATCATGTTCGCCAGCTATTTTATGCTGCGGATGGCTCCCGGCGATCCAACACGCAGCAATTTTCTCGACGGCAGCAGTGCCGGAGTTTCCAGCTCCGAAAAAAACGAATTGGCGAAAAATCAGGCCTTGCGTGATAAACTCATGCTCGATAAACCCATTATCAGCGGTTTTATTCACTGGTTTAAAAATATTGCATCACGCGGCGATTTCGGTACTTCAGCCACCGTGGAACCCGGCAGATCAGTTGTTGAAATGATTTCGGAACGTTTGCCGGTAACTGTAAAACTCAATCTGCTGGCCATAACTTTTGCCTACATGATCGCTATAATCATCGGTGTTTATTCTGCCAGATATGCCGATGGAAAATTTGACCGCACCGGCACTTTTGTACTTTTCATGCTTTACAGTCTGCCGGTAATGTGGGTGGCTCTGCTGCTGCAGAGCATGTTTTGCGAAGGTGGAAAATATCCGCTTTTCCCTCTGCGCGGAACCTATACACCCAATGTGGAAACCGGCACTTTTGAAGCCATGTATAATGAAATTTACTGCATGATCCTGCCGGCATTCTGTCTGGCATACGGCTCGCTTGCCGGTCTGGCACGCTACACCAGAGCAAATATGCTGGAAATATTGAACAGCGACTTTATACGCACCGCACGCGCCAAAGGACTCTCTGAATTGATCGTGATCTGGAAGCACGGCTTCTGCAATACTCTTATAACTCTCATAACGCTCTTTTCAGGTCTGCTGCCGTCGCTGGTGGCAGGAAGTATCATTGTAGAACATATATTCAATATACCTGGTATGGGCAGTTTGTCGCTTCTGGCATTATCCAGCCGGGATTATCCGCTGCAAATGGCTCTCTTTGTCTTTTCCGGCGCCCTGACCCTGATAAGCATATTTGCAGCCGATCTGCTGTACACAGCAGCCGACCCAAGAATAAAATTGAAGTAATATTATATGGGGTTGTTGATAAGTCTGTTAAAATACTGTCAGAAGATTGTTCAAAGGTTGTAGATTACTTCGGTGGTCTGAAATTGTTGTCATACTGTTTACAGAATTACTAACAGGCAAAAACTCCATTTTTGAGCTTGATTTTGAGTTATTAACACTATTAACAGGGTATAATAATAATATATTTATATAATACTATTTAAATTAATTATATTATATACCATCCAAAATCCGGTTTAAAATCCGGTCCATCATCCAGTCCAATATTCAATCCAGTATCCGGTTGCCGGGTGCAATATTTTCAGAAAAATTCTGTCTTATTTTATTTTTTACACATACACAATAGAGAAAGCAGCTGGCGGCGGCGGTTTGAAAAATTTTAAAAACATTCCTGCTGCTTTTCAGAGTTCCATCCGGCAAATGTTCAAAATCTGCAAGCATTACAAAGCCTGATGCCATCCGTAATAGAGTTTTCCGGCTTTTTTCACTCTCCGGGGTATTTTACGCAAAATTCATGGGTTGCCCTATAACTGCCGGATATTTATCATAAAAAAAAGTGACGGATGCTGTATCCGTCACTTTTTCAGCTTGAATTTTACAATTGACGGATAATATCCGTCAATTTACCGTCATTTGTACTTACCAGGTTTGCCCCTGCTTTTCAAAGTAGGCAGCTACATGCGGTACAATGGGTTTGATCAGTTTTTTGATTGCCTGTGCGTATTCGCGTATTTCGACCTGTGCGTGATCGCTGTCGCGCAATTCAAGGAAGTGCAGCAGATTGGAAAGATCCACCGTTCCCCAGAATGTCACCATCATATTCTGCGGCAGCACACCGCGGGCCTGTTCGCGGCAGACACCGCCATCGAGCAGTTTATTGTAGAGCGCAAGGCTTTCTTCGTTATGTTTGCGGATGGCTTCGACCAGTTCCGGAGCTTTGAAGTCTTCGTCAACATAAGAAGCCTGACGGTTGTTGGTGCTCTGCTTACGCAGCTGTGCGGGGGTGAAACACTCCAGATCGATTTCCGTATAGCGGCGGGAAATTTCGTTATAGCTCCAGGTACGGTGCCGGTGCCACTGGCCGCGGACAAAGAGCGGGCAATGCACGCTGAAGGTGAAAACGAGGTGTTCCAGCGGACTGGTGTGGCGGTTGGCGATCAGATATTCCATGAGAGCTTCATCGCGGGCATCGATTTCGGTTTTGATCTTGCCGAAACTCACTCTTGCGGCGTTGACAATGGTCGCTTCGCTGCCCAGATGGTCGATCAGACCGACCCAGCCCTGGCCGTCAAGAACTTTTACATGATTTGCCGGCGGTACATTCAAGTGCTGCTGCATGATAATTTTTCCTTTCACTTTGATTTATAAAAAATGCTTTAATAGAATTTAACACCACAGCGGCGCAAAATCAAATAAAAAATGGTGTTAAATCGTCATAAAGCATTAAAAAGTCAACCTTTTTAAAGAAATTTTGCCCTATAATATTGCAAAAATCGCTTCCAAGTGCTATTTTGTAGAACGCTGATTATCGCCGGAGTGTTTTGCCGGTGAGTATCAGATGGTGTTTTTGTAATACGCAACCATTTACATATAATTTAAAAAAGGAGAAGAAAAATGGCTCGTAAAGTAATTGTTGCCGGTAACTGGAAAATGAACAAAACTGCCGCTGAAGGTGTGGCGCTGGTGGAAGCTCTCAAACCGCTCGTGGCAGATGTCTGCAGCTGCTGCGCCGAAGTTGTAGTCTGCCCGACCTTCACCACTCTTGCTTCGGTGGTCGAAGCCTGCAAAGGCAGCAATGTCAAAGTTGGTGCCCAGAACGTGCACTGGGCTGAATCCGGTGCTTTTACCGGTGAAATTTCCGCCGCCATGCTCAAAGAAGCCGGCGTGGAATATGTTATTCTCGGTCACAGCGAACGCCGTCAGTATTTCGGCGAAACCGATGCCACGGTCAACAGCCGTCTGAAGGCCGCCATCGCCGCTGGTCTGAAACCGATCGTCTGTATTGGCGAAACTCTTGAAGAACGCGAAGGCAACAAGACCGAAGCCGTGTTGGGCAAACAGCTCGAAGATGGTCTGAAAGATCTCGATGCTGCTACCGTCGGCGCTCTGGTGCTGGCTTATGAACCTGTATGGGCGATCGGTACCGGCAAGACTGCCACCCCCGAAATGGCGCAGGAAACTCACGCATTCATCCGTGCCAAAGTTGCTGAACTCTTCGGTAAAGAAGCCGCTGAAAACGTCCGTATCCAGTACGGCGGCAGCATGAAGCCGGAAAACGCTGAAGAACTGGTCCGTCAGGCTGATATCGACGGCGGTTTGATCGGTGGTGCCGCACTCAAGGCCGACAGCTTTGCTGCTCTGGTGAAAAATGCGATCAAAGGCGCTGGCTGCTGAATTTGACAGCTTGAAAAAAGTGATCTTCTGTAACGCGATAGTGGTACGGAAGATCCGGAAAACAAACAGGTGATCTCATGGAAGTATTGATGACAATATTGTACGCGCTGGTGATCGTGGTTGCGCTGCTGCTGGCGGCTCTGATCCTGATCCAGCCCTCCAAGTCCGGTGGTTTCGGTGCAGTGTTCGGCGGGGTGGGTGAGTCCGTATTCGGTGCCCGCGCCGGCAGTCACCTTACTAAAGCTACTGTGGTGTTGACAGTTATCTTTTTTGTGCTGGCGCTGACGCTGGCGGCATTGATCGGTCACAACCGCAGCAGCCGTTCTCTGGTTGAAGCTGTTGCCGACGAAGAACCGCAGGCAGTTGCCGCTCCGGCAAAAACTGATGCAAAAGAAGCGGTAAAGGCAGTAAAAGATGCCAAACCGGCGGCACCGGCAGCTGAAAAATAAAATAAAGAACATTTTTCCATATCCGGAAGTGTTTTTTTAAAAAAAATGGTACCGTAAAAACGGCGGAATTATTAATTTTGACCGTTTTTTACGGTAAAAGTCGTATTTTATTGTGGAATTTTGCAGTTTTGGCAACAAAATGAGTTGCAATAATTGCAAAAGAGTAATATTGTAACCTTGTTCGCTTCAGCATCTGTTTTTTGAGATTGCGAAAGCAGAATGTGTGTCACGATTGATTTACTGTGAAAATTTGTCGTGGTGCAGGCTGGCTGAAAGTTCGGGGAAGCTGGGTACAGCATCGTCTGTAAAACGGGAAAAGTGAATCAGGTAAACAAAGCGCAGCAGATATGATAAAAGACAGTTCGGTTCTGACAATTGATGTAGGCGGTACTTGCCTCAAGATGGCGGAGTTTCAGATTGATAACTCCGGTGACTCCATTACTTTGATGAGTTATGCAGTCAAAGAGTATTCCAGCGAATTGGCTGAAGAAAACTTTCCGGAGGCATTTGCCGAGGCATTTAAAGCCCTGATGGAGGAAAACAATTTCATCTCCCGTCAGGTACGTCTTTCCATAAGCAGTTTGCATGCGTTTCAGCGTTTGAGCAAGCTGCCGCCGCTTATGGGCAACCGCAGCCGCGCCACCGCCGTGGTGGAAAGCGAAGCCAAACTCACTGTACCATATCCGCTGGAAGAAGTTTTGTGGGATTACCAGCTGATCAAACATACCAGAACTTACGAAATCGAAGCCGAAAGCAGCGGAGAAGATGATGCTCCGGCAGAAAAGCTCACCGAAACAGTCGAAGAACTCGAAGCACTTTTTGTGGCGCTCAAAGATGACCTTGCTTCGGCAATATGCGCTACTTTGCTGGATGCCGATTTTGAGGTGCTTTCTGTGGAAGTGTCGCCGACAGCGGTGTATAATGCTGCGCGCGCGAATATGTTCGGTGAAGAAAGCTGCGATATGATCCTTGACCTTGGCGGCAGAGGATCCAACCTGATTATTATTGACGGCGCTCGCGTATTCATCCGTGCCATTCCGATCGGCGGTAATACCATTACCCAGCAGATCGCCAAAGAATTCACCATCAGTTTTGACGATGCCGAAGAAATGAAACGCAAACACGGTTTTGTGGCTCTCGGCGGTGCTTACGAAGATTCTGACTCCGAAGTGGCGGCGACCATTTCCAAGATTGCCCGTAACGTGATGACCCGTCTGCATGGTGAAATCAACCGTTCGATCAACGCCTGGCGTTCCATGTACGGCGGCAACCGTCCGCAGCGGCTTTTTATTGCCGGCGGCAGCTCGATTATACCTTATGTGCCGCACTTCCTTAATGAAAAACTGCATCTTGAAGTCAACTTTTTGAACACCTTTCCGGTGATCAATATCAGCGAACTTATTGATAAAGAACACCTTTTGGAATATGCACATGTGCTTACCCCGCTGATCGGTCTGGGGATCAAACATATCCGTACCTGTCCGATCGAAATTTCTCTGATCCCGAAAGTTATTCAGAAAAGCCGCGATCTTGTGCGCCGTAAGCCCTACTTTTATATCAGCGCTGCGATTACAGTATTGCTGCTGTTGGTGTTTTACGGCGGGGTCAGTGCCAACGCCTACTTCCATTGGCGTTTGACCAAAAGCAAGGACCAGACTATTACGAACGCCGAAGAAATCAGAGGTCATATCAATAAAGAGATCTCCAAACGTAATGAACATAAAGCTGTTTACGAAGCTTTGCGTGATATAGCTGTGAAACGCTCCCGTTGGGTGGATGTACTTAATGAACTGCAGAAATGCACTCCGGAAAATATGTGGTTCACCCAGATCGACGGTGTGACCAAAGTTGATTTTACCGAGCAATCCGCTGCACCGGTGCATCATCCGGTCGATGACGGTATGGGCGATGGTCCGCCGCCGGACGAAATGGGAGAAGGAATGATGGAAAATGTGCCGTCGGCTCCGGCACAGGAGGTAGCATGGCTGCGTTTGAAAGGTCATTCGCTGGTGATGAATGAAGATGATCCCAAAACGCTGGAAGACCATTTCCAGGAAAATCTGGTGAATTCCTCCAAATCGCCAAACAGCGTATTCAAAGTTTTTAAGAATGACGATGACAAGATCGAGGGTTACAAAAATCCGGCACTTACGCTCGGGTCTGGTAAAGATAATGTAACAAGTTTTGTTATCTATGTGCAGCTTAAAAATGCCATCAGCCAGTAACAGGAGATTGAAGATATAATGAACAAGTTCATAAAAAAGAATATATTTCTGGTCGGTGTGCTGGCAATTGCTGCTGTTGCTATTCTGGTGCTGCTGGTGATGTCGGCAATAAAGTTTAATGAGATGCATACCCATCAGGAAGATGCAGAAAAGATGAAAGGCCGCTTTATTGCGGTAAACCGCGGGCAGGTTGGTGCACAGGCAGAAAATATCGGATTAGTACAGAAAGATGCCGAAGCTTTCCGCAACAAAGCAGAAAAATTGAAAATATTTTTCGGGCGGGTGAAAGAGCCGGCGTTGGAGATTTTTGTGTACGATCTCAATAAACAGGCGCTGGATGAACTGGCAAAAATTTTTGAAATATTTGACAAAAGCGAAGTTTTTGTCAAGAAAAGAAACGAATTTGAGGCAGCCCACAAGAAATTCGTCGACAGTTTGAGTGATTATGACAAAAAATCCGCTGAGCTTCAAAAGATGAGGAAAGAAGCAAAAGTTCTTGAAGACAATGAGGATACCCAGGAAGGTAAGCTGCGTGTAGTTCAGGAACAGAGGAGAAAGATCAGCGCTGCCGAGAAACAGCAGGACGAACTCCGTTCTGCAATCAGTCTTAATTTGGCTGCGGCCCAGAAAAAACGCATGGAATTCTTCAGCTATATCTCCAGCAGCTCCGCTAACGATGCTATGCGGGAGCTCATAAAGACTAAAGCCGAAGATGCAAAATTGTTTGATTTTTATTTTAATATCTGCGATGGAAATGTTTCGCCGGAAGTAATGAAGAGTATTTTCCGCGATTTCTGGCAGAAAGAAAAAGATATGCTCGGGCCGCGCGAACAGACCTACCGCCGTTTTGTCAATGAGCGTGGTGCTACACCGGAACGCATTGCCAACGATCCCAAATCGGTGCTGTGGGATACTAAACTGTGGGAAAACTCAATGGATATCTTTACCAGCGAAATCCAGAAGATTACTCCGGAAACAGTCGACAGCCGCAACCGCGAAGAAATCTTTCTGGCAAGTCTGGGGCTGCCGCGTAATCTCGGTCAATCGACATCGCGTCTGGAAGCCTATTCGCGCAAGATGTACGAAGAGATCAAAAAAATTCTGGATGCCGGCAACGTGTTCAATGCCGGTGTGGGCTACGGTCAGAAAACTCTTCCGCAGCTCAAAGATAACAAAGGATTTGTTGATGTTGGCGATAAACGCAGTATCACGCAGCAAACGGCTTCTTCCCAGAACAGTTCTTCAATGGATGGAAAAGCCAACGGGGCTTTGCTCACAGCCAATCCGGCTGATGTTATCCGGCATTGGGAGATCGTCGGCGATGTTGCCAAGCGTATGGTGAGTTCCAATATCGACTCGCTGACGGATTTTTCATATGTGAATCTGGCTGGCGATACCAGCAATCCCAACTATAAAAAATTCACCTACATTATAACCGTGATCAGCCGTGAAGTGGAGATCCGTGAATTTCTCAAGCAGCTCAACGATGCGTACAAAGATAACCGCATGTATGTTGTAAAGCGCTTTGAATTGCAGAAACAGGAAGATCAGATCCAGGCAATTATTGACAAAGCCCAGGGGCTGTTTAATAATGCTGCTGCTGCAAACAACGGCAATTCCGGCAATATGGATGATCGCGGCGAAAACAGAAAAATTGCGGAAGACAGCTCGATATTTGAGGAAAAGGGTGTGTATCCGGAATGTGTTGCCGGCCGCAGTACGTTCTGTAAGGCAACAATTGTGGTTGACTATATAGAGTACAGCAAAGATGAGATAAACTGAAATTAATGGTGGTGGTATTGTGGATCTGATAAAACAACATTATGAAAAATTTCTGCTCGGCTTCCTGATGTTGAGCTTTATTGTTGCGTTGACTTATCTTTTGAATATTGTTAACAATACTGATACCAGCATGGGAACTGCTTCCGGCAAAAGTGAGTTGGAGATAAAAGAAATAAAGTATTACATGCAGTCGCAAGAAGAGGCAAGCATGTTTTCGCCCGGTAATCTGCAAATCAACTGGCAGGAGCGTGCCGGCGAAGGTTTGATCGGTTACGGCAAGCCCGGTCTGATGGTGCCGGTCAAAGCACTGCGCTGCCGTGATTGCAAAAAAATCATTCCCTGGGCCCAGCTGCGTGCCGGCGATATCAAATGCCCGTTTACCGATTGCGGTCAGGAGCTTACTGACCCGAAAGATCCGGAAGATTTTGAAAAGAAACTCGTCAACCGCGATACCGATGGCGATGGTCTGCCCGACCGTGTTGAAATGCGCGTAGGTCTTGATCCTGCCAATGGCACCGATGCTGATCAGGATAAAGATGGAGATAAATACTCCAACTGGTTTGAATATTATTGCGGCAGTGATATTACTAATAATAAGAGTGTTCCTACGTTGGATAAATTGCTTTTTGTTTCCCGTATCCGCCGGGTGGAGCTGCCGCTTGCACTGCGCGGTGTATTCACGCGCAATCCCAAGGATAAAAATACTTACGAGATTCAGGTGGCGGTGAACCGCCATTCGTTGACGATGATGTATAACTCCGGCAATATCAATCTTAATGGAGTGCGATACCGTTTTGTGGATGCGATCAAGCGCGAAAAGAGCGTGCAGGGTACTTCATCGGCATTTAAGGAAGATGATTCGACCGTTTATATTATGCCGGTTGACAGCAACGATCCCAAGGACCGTATTGAAATGCGTGTCGGCCAGAAGGTGTATGACCCGCATAAACGTACAGCTGATTTGCGTGATATCCGCAATCCCGGCCGCAAGATCCGTATTCAGCAGCCGAACAGTTCCAAAAAGCGCAGCTATGTGACCGTGGGTGATGTTTTTGATATTCAGGGCGATGGTGAAAATGCGGAAACCGGCAAATGCAAAGTACTTGCCATCCAGGAAAAATCCGTTGTTCTGGAATATACGCCAAGTGCCGGCAAAGTCCGGAAAGTTACTTTAAATCTGATTGACGAAGAAAATACACTGTACCAGCGTTTGCGCTCTGCATACGGCAGCAGCAATAACAGCGATCTCAATGCCGGTCAGGAGTCGATGACTCCGGAGCCCCGGCAAGTTCCCGGTCGCCGTTCACGTGGGCGCAGGAATTGATTTTCAGGAAAGAAATTTAAGTATAAAATAAACATATCAAAGGGAATCCGTGCATGAGTAAGACAACAAGATCAATATGGCTGCGTCAGGTCGGGCCGCTTGGTTTGGCTGGAGCTCTGGTGCTGCCGCTCGGTTTGAACGGTGCAGAAAAATCTGCTGCGACAGATATTGCAGAACAGGCGCAAGCTTTTTATCAATCAAATCATGCTGCCAGACAGAGTGTGCTTGATGCGGTTGAAGCTGAACGCCGCAATGCGGTCATTGCCGCCAGCGATGGCGAATATGCTAAAGCGCTGAATGGTTTGAATGAGGCGCTGAAGAAAATCGAGAAACTCAGCGGCGATCTGGCAGTGAACAAGCGTGCTGAAATTCAGAACAATATCAAGCGTATCAAACGTGTTTACAGCAGTGATATGATGAAAGAGGCCAACAAGCTTGCCGAGAGCAAAAAATACAGTGAAGCTCTGGATAAGGCTCAGAAGGCACATGATCTGACTCCGGATCGCGAATATATAACCAATTTTATTCTGGAGTGCCAGAAACATCTGCAGGCGGGTAAATTTAATAAACAGGTAAGTTTGGAAACAGTATCTCCGGATTATGCTGCCCGTCAGAAGAATATTGATATGAATTTGCGGGAAGCTCAACTGCTGATCCGCAACAACAAGTTGGAAAATGCGATCATCAAGCTGGAACGGGTTCTGCTGATCGATCCGTATAATCTCGAAGCGGTGAATATGCTTTCGCTGGTTTACAAACGCCTCTACAATATGGGTGTTGACCGCAGCAAAGAAAGCATTCTCATTACTGATGCGCGCAACGCTTGGGAATGGGCCGAACCTTTGAGCCGTATTGCGGTGCAGGATCTGGGCACCGGGCGTCAGGCATCGATCCGCAAAAATGCCCATACCGATCTTTATAACAAGCTTGAAGCCATTGAAGTTGAAAAGGTTCCTCACGGCACCAGTACCGTTGGTGCGGTTATCCGTTATATGAACGACGTGGTGAAAAATGCCGGCGTGGTTGTGATCAGCAAATTCAGTGATCCGAATGAAAACAACCGTCCGGTTTCGCTGGATCTGGGCAGATCGAGCATGCTGGATATTGTTCGTTATTTCAGCATGGCATCGGGTCTTTCCTACAGTTTCAACGGCAATCAGGTGATCTTCGGCAATGTGGACAACCTCAGCACAGAAGATTTTCCGGTACGCAGCGATATCATTGCTGAAATCATTGATTCCAAAACCACCCGCACCACTTCTTCCGGCATGAAATCTATGGAAAGCAGCAGCGGTGACGGCGCTCCGGAAGATGAAGGCGGCGATGTTTCATCCGAGTCATCTGCGCCCGCAGTTACTGCCGAAGGCAATAAGACCCTGCTGACTTCAGCGGCCTTGAAAGAATATTTTGAGAAACGCTGGATCACCTTCGGTCCCGGCAGCAACATTATCTACAATCCTGCCACGGAACGTCTGCTGGTGCGCAACACCACCGAAAATCTGCGCCGTATGGGTGCTTTGCTCCGTCAGCTCGATGCGTTGGATAAACCGTTGATCATGGTGGAGATCAAGATGATCGAACTGAATGATACCAATTTGAATGAATTGGGCTTTGAATGGACCTTCAGCGCCGGCAGAACCAAAGGCAATGTCTGGAGTCTGGGCACTAAAGACCCCACCCGTCATGGCACCGGCGATCCTGAAGAAGGCGGCCAGATGTTCCGGGTGCTGAACGATCTCAAGATCTTCCCGAACTTCGGCGAAAAGATCTTCGGCTCGGATATGAAAGTGGACTTGAGTCTGTCGATCAATGCTGTGGCGCAGAATCGTCAGGCAGAAGTGCTGGCATCGCCGCGAATTCTTTCGGAAAACGCTCCCGCACGTCCCGCCGAGATCAAGATGACCGAAAAGACCTACTTCATTACTGAATGGGAACAGCCGGATATGGAAAGTGACGGCTTCAATATCAAATTGGAAGGGGATGCTCCGGATTGGGGCGATGCTCTTGATATCGGTGTGACCTTCTCGGTAAAACCGGAAGTTTTGACCGATAACTACACGATCAAACTCAATGATATCAAACCGGTCTTTCTGTCTCATACCCGCGACCATGACAACCCGATGGTTTACGGGGTATATACCGAAGGCAATGGTCAGCCGAGAACCTGGCTTGCCCGTCGCGAATTCAATCTGAAAATGCCGGAAATTGCCCGTCGTGAAATTTTAACCAATATCACACTTTATGATGGCGAAACCGTATTGATCGGCGGCATGGTTGATAATGAAACCAGTGCCCGTGATGACAAGTGGCCGCTGCTGGGCGAAATACCGTTTATCGGTAATTTCTTCCGGGATCAGCAGAATAATATAGCCAACCGCACAATGCTTATGTTCATTACAGCACGTTTGATGACCCCCAAAGGCACGCCCTGGAATCCGGGATCGACCAAAAACCGTGCGTTGGTGGATTTCAATCGCTAATATCAGAGGAGTTTCGTTAGACTATGAGCAGAAAATATGTGAAAATGCTGTTGTTCGCTGCGGTATGTTCCGCCGGTTTGCCGGTAATGGCGGATGATGAAAAAATCGTTAGCAGTATCAATACAACAGTTGATGCTTTCAGCGTGGATAAACAGAAGGAAGAGGCCTCTGCCAAAGAGTTTGTCAGCAAAGGTACTGAGTTGTTTCTGGCAGGTCAGTATCTTGATGCCGCCAAAAATTATGCCGATGCGGCGCGTATCTATCAGTCATTGATGCCCAACAGCGAGTATTTTACTGATAAATACAATAAAACGCAGGAAATGATCGCCAAGTCCTACTACTATCTGGCACAGGAAACAGCGCTCAAGGCACACGAAGAAGCCAATGCCAATGATTTTGACAAAGCTATAGCGCTCTGCAAAGAAGCGATCAATATTTATCCGGCCTCTGCCAAGGAAATGAATGCCCGGATCGCAACTTATGAAAAGATGCGTGCGGCCGCGGCCAAACGTACTGCGTTGAATCAGGCCAATGTTATTCCCGGCTTGAGTGATGACCAATACAAGATCCAGGTATTGCTTAAACAGGCAAAATTGCTTTTCTATACCGGTCAGTACGAAATTGCGCGCAAACGTTTTCAGGAAGTGTTGTTTATCGACAGTATTTCACCTGAAGCTGTGCAGGGCATGAAAGCCTGTGATGAAAAGATCAAAGCCGCCGGCAGAGAACGTTTCCGGCTGACTCACAAACGCGGCGTTGTTGAAGCGGCGTGGGGTACGGTATTGCCTTCGTTGAAAAAACAGGAAGAAGTCAAGAAAGTAGCCGACGTTTTTGATATCCGGAAAAACTTTGCGATTCAGGAAAATGAAGAAACCAAAAAGATCCGCGAAGAACTCCAGAAAGAATACACTGTAACTTTTGATGGTGACTCGCGCAATGCCGGTACTCCGCTGCCGGAAGCGTTGAAATATCTGCGCGATAAGACCAAGGTCAACTTTTTCCTCTATTACCCCAATGCTGCTCCCGGTGCGCCTGCTGCTCCTGCTGAAGATGCGGGGCAGTTGGGTATAACCCAGAAGAACGCCGCCAGCGACGATGACGAGGAAGATGAAGAAGAAGAAACAGACAGCAACACCCCTGCACCGCAGGCTTCTGCTGTTGCCAGTCAGTATCCGCTGGTGAATTTGAGCTTGACCAACAAACCTTTGAAAGAGATCATCGATTTGTTGGCTAAAAATACCAATATGAAGTATAAAATCGAAAAGAATGCAGTTATCTTTGCGCCGCAGGATGCTGCTTTGGACGATATGCAGATCCAGGTGTTTCCTTTCGACGAAGCTATGCTTACTGCGCTTGGCGGCAACAGCGAACCGGAATCGATCATGGAAAATCTTAAGCTTGACCCGAAGACCGACATTGAGTTTCCTTTTGGTTCCAAGGTTATGTATGACCCGAAATTCCGTTCACTGATCGTTTTGAATACTCCGGAAAACCTTGCCAAGATCGACCAGGCTTTGCTGGCGATCCGTCAGCAGGATCCGCCGGTGCTGGTTCAGATCCAGGTGAAATTTGTGGAAATCGAACAGGATGACCTCAAAGAGCTCGGATTTATCCAGTCACTTGGCCGTCCCAATGGCGACAAGGGGCAGACCAATGGCCGTCTGCAGTTTGATACCAATGAGAATGTGATCAACAATTCCGGTAAAGATACCATTGTGTTCAGCCGTTCTGAAAATGGCTATGACTACAATCTGATAGTCAATGCGGTCAATCAGATGAACACCAAAGATATTCTTTCTTCGCCGAAAGTTCTTACCGATGACGGCAAAAAAGTCACGATCAAGATGGTGAGCGAACGCTACTTTGCCTGGGAATGGGAAGAAGGCGATACTGAATCGACCACTGAAGGCGGTGTGACCATGACTTCGGTAACTCCGCCGTGGCCGGAATTCGAAAAGCAGGAATTGGGTATCACCATGGAAGTGACCCCCAAGGTCGATAAAGAAAACCGTCTGATCATGATGGATGTGCAGCCGTGGGTGACTGCGCATGTGGGTTGGACTGCTTATACATACATCGACGAAGGCGGTAACGAAACAGAGATCACCCGTCCGATCATTTCCGAACGTCACACCAGCACCAATCTGACGATTTACAACGAAGAAACCGTGGTGGTCGGCGGTATGATCAAAGACTTTACCCAGACCGTCAATGACAAAGTGCCTTTCCTCGGCGATATTCCGCTGCTGGGCAACTTTTTCAAGTCCAAATCGTCAACGGTCAAAAAAACCAATCTGCTGATCTTTGTAACGGCGCGTATGCTCAAACCTAACGGGATGCCCTACTTCCCCTCGGATACGGTGGGCAAGCCCAGTTCGGCCGGTATCGGCGATATCTACTGAGCAGTGCAAAAATATCCGCTGGAAATTTCTCCGGCGGATTTTTTTATATTGCTTTAGTGTAAAAAAACTACCGGCTGAGCCGGTATGTTGCCGAAATAGCTTTAGCTTCAAGATGACGAAGTCATCAATCAAATGCGGATGCATTTGATGACATAAAACAATGTTGTTTGCAACTATGAG
>JAZTWG010000056.1:0-54611 GCA_045635745.1 Victivallaceae bacterium | reverse complement strand
TTCATAAACGGTCTGCGCGGTGGCAGTACCGGACGCATCTTTGAAAGCCACGCTGTCGAACGGCACGCCGTCATCGAGGATCTTTTTCAGGCTGTCGATGTAGAATTCCGGAGTGTGGGCATATTTTTCGTTCAAGCCGGGTGGCAGACTCATCATGGTAACAGTTACCTGATGCTTGCAGCCGTATTTGGCAATGGCACGACCGGAAACCGCCAGATTGCGGACGTCGTTGAGAGCATCGAAGTTACGAATGGTGGAAACGCAGTGTTTTTTGAACAGTTTGGCGTGCAGTTCGATCATATCAGTGGAGTGGCTGATCAGACCGACAACGTTGGCACCGCGGCTCAGGGTCTGCAAGTTGACATCGGGACCGACCACTTCGCGGCACTTGTCCATCATATCAAAAGCATCTTCCTGGCAGTAGAAATAAAGGCTCTGGAAGCGGGCACCGCCACCGATTTCAAAGTTATCAATACCGGCTTCTTTAGCTGCGGCCAATGCGGGCAGGAAGTCTTCGGTTTTGACGCGGGCACCAACACAGGACTGGAAACCATCCCGGAAGGAGCAATCCATAAAACTGATTTTTTTCATTTGCAATCCTTAATATATTGACAAAACTTTGTTGATTATTTGCTGGTGTGAGCTTTGACCGCAGCAACCGCCACCGCTGCGAGCGCGGCATCGTTGCCGGAGGCGGCTTTTTTGGGGGCCGCTTTCTTGACCGGGGCGGCAGGTTCCATAAAACCGGCCTTGCCGAGCGGAGCCAAGAGTTTCGACAGGAGATTCATCAGGAAGACCATCAGAATCAGAAAGACATACACGGCAACCATACCCATAACCATGAGTTTGACACCGTCGAGCAAAAGCTGTACTTTGTCTGACATAAAAAGTCCTTTGGTTTTAATGTGCCAAAGACGCGCAAACAGTACTCGGACTTATTTACGCGCCAACAGCGGTTGTTATTTTTTGGTGAAAAAAATCTAAAACAGCCAGAGACCGTCGGCCCCTGTTCAAACAAGCTTACGGCTTTCCCATGCAGCGCGTACCGATTCCCTGCTTACGCTGACATCGCCGCAATAGTAAGTTTTTTCAAGACCATCGGCATGCTTCAGGATCAAGCCGCCGTCAGCAGCGATCCCGGCTGCAATTCCGCAAACACTCTTGTCGCCGCCAAGTTCCAGAACCAGTTCCATACCAACAAGATCGTTGCGATTTCGCCAGAGATCAAAAAGTTTCTCACTACAAGCTATTCCCATAATATAGTACATTTTTGCACATTTTGCCAGTTCAAAAGCAAATTTTTCCGGATTTATTTTATCATTTCCGATCGCCGCAGCCGGTTTGCCGATAACGCTCTGATCTTCTTGCGAAAGGGTCAGATTCACACCGATCCCGGCAATGATCGCCCGGCTGCCGTCAGATTGTTGAACTGTTTCGGAAAGTATGCCGGCAAGTTTGGCATCTTCACAATAAAGATCGTTGGGCCATTTGAGCCATACCGGCACTTCAGGAGCGAGATTTTTGATCGCATCAAGCGCCCCCAGCGACAGCACCATGGTTCCGAGGAATGGATTGGTAAGTTTTTTCATCAGCAGACTGCCGAAAAAATTCCCTTTGCGAGACAACCACGTTCTGCCCAGCCGTCCCCTGCCCGCAGTCTGAATATCGGCATGAACTAAAGTGGCATCCGCAAGATCATCAAGGTGTTCACGGCAGTAGGTATTGGTAGAGCCGACTTCGGATAAATGCAGCAACTTTATTGAAAAATCTTCGTTATCCATAAATTAAAAAAGTTTTTTTCAGGAAGGTTTATTGAGTTTTTTTTCACGCACCCGGCGGAAAAATTCTTTAACGAGCGCGCCGCACTCATCGGCCAGCACCCCACCTTTGACTTCCACCTGCCAGAGCATCCCCGGAAAATTTGCCACATTAAGGTCCGATGATCCGCAGGCACCGCACCGCGGATCCGGCATACCGAAAACCACCCGTTTCAACCGGGAGTTCACGCAAGCTCCGGCACACATGGCACAAGGTTCTTTGGTCACAAAAAGTTCCACTTCTTCCAGCCGCCAATCCCCCAGAAAGGCCGCGGCCTGGGTCAATGCAAGTACTTCGGCATGCGCAGTAGCATCTTTGAGCGTTTCCACCTGATTGTAAGCCCTGCCGATTATCTGTGTGCCTTTCACCGCCACCGCACCGACCGGAACTTCACCCAATTCAAAAGCATTCTGCGCTTCGGCCAGCGCGCGGAACATGAAATATTCATCGTTAAGCAGTGTTCTCACTTGATACGCACCTCGGAATCCGTAATGGCGTTTTTGGAGCGCCAGAAACGGAATCGCACATAGTTGTTCTGATGATGATAATAAAACGCTATTTCATCGCCATATTCGATACTGCGGGTAGTCAATGCATCCTTGGGCAGAAATATCTGCTCAATGGTCTCCACACTGCGGGTAAGCGAGAAATCCACACCTTCGGCCAGACGTTTTGCCGCCAGATACTTTTCCCTGGAAGTAGTAAGCAGCCGAGGATTTTTCAACACGCTTATTTCATCAGCAAACACGGTCAACACTTCGATATCCTCGGAAAGCATTTTTTTCTTTTCATTGCCGGCGCAGCCGCCGGTCAACACGATCGTCGCAGCAAAAATCAATAAAACAAACTTTTTCATCAAAAAGAACTCCTGTATATCTTCGGGGTATTTCACATGATTTTATTCTACCACATTTTGCCGATTTTTCAAGTTCAAGGGCGCTTTTTTTTATAAATATTGAAAAATTCTGTAAAAAAACGCTCAAAAGACTTTGATTTTTTCACGCTTGGGGTTATAGTGATAAAGTGTGTAACTTTTTTTCCGGGATGAGCATAATCCCTGAAAAACAAATCAAACAATAAACGAAAGCAGGAAAAGATGAAACCTTTCAGCAAGATTTCACCGGATTGGTGGGATTACACAACTCTGGATCGGGAAATCCTCGATGAAGCCGCAAAAATTACTATTGATACCCTCAAGAGCTATGAACGCCCCGGCTTCAAGATCAATATTTTCGATACTCTGCAGGAATTCTATGCTGCTGAAGCGCTGGAATATGTGAAAGTCTGGAAACAGGCCACCCCCTCCAATCCCGTCGGACTCTGCGGCCCCATCGGCCCGACCGAACAGCTGCCGATCGTTGCTGAAATCGTCAACGCGCTGGATATCAGCTTGAAGAACTGCCACTTCTGGGGCATGGACGAATGGATCGTTGACGGCAAAGCTGCTGACATGAATTTCCCGCTGGGTTTTGCCAAGGCCGATATGGAACTTTGCTTCAACCGTATCCGTCCTGAATTGCGTATGCCCATGGAAAACCTGCACTTCCCCTCCGAAGATCCCACCGAATACATCAAATCCTGGGATCAGGCCCGCTGCCTGCTCATGCAGGGCGGTCAGGGCGAAACCAAGCACTGGGCATTCAATGACCCCGTCAAACGCGCCGGTCAGTACAAAGATGAACCGCCCACTCCGGAAGAATACCGCAAGCTCTCCACCCGTCAGGTGGAACTGCATCCGATCACTCTGATTCAGAACGCCCGTACCTCCGGCGGCGGTACTGTACAGAACGTACCCACCAGCGCGGTAACCGTTGGTCCCGTCCAGACCTGGAAAGCGGAAAACGTGTCGATCTGGCACCCCGGCCACCACGACAATCCCTTCGGTCAGCGGCTTACCACTTACATGATCAGCCGCAAGATCGCGGACAGCCGCGTGCCGATGTCTCTGTTGAGCGACCACCCGTCGGTGATTTTCAACTTCTACCGCGGCGGTTTCGGTGTCTGCGGCGTGGAAATGCATTGATCTATTGAAGAAAGCGTGAAATAAATGGCTAAAACTGCAATGGCGATCGCCTGTCATCCCGATGATATCGACTTCGGCATGTCCGGTACGCTTATGATGCTCAAAAAAGCCGGCTACGAGATCCATTATATGGATGTAGCCAACGGAAGTCTGGGTACTGCCGAATATACCTACGAAGAAATTGTAAAGATCCGTCTGGAAGAAGCCAGAAACTCGGCCAAAACCATCGGTGCCGTGTTCCACGAACCTCTTTGCGACGATTTGCAGGTGTATTACACGCATGAACTCTTGAGCAAACTCGTGCCGATCGTGCGTGAAGTTGCGCCGGAGATCATCCTGACCCACGGTCCTTATGACTATATGGAAGACCACACCAATACTGGCCGACTGGCGGTATCGGCGGCTTTCTGCCGCGGTATGCAGAACTTCCTCTGCGCCACGCCGACTCCGATCGTGACCAACGATGTGCGTGTCTATCACTCCATGCCCCACAGTTTGACGGATGCCATGCGCCGTCCGGTAGTACCGGAAATCTATGTAAATGTAGAATCGGTAATCGATCAGAAAGTCGCCGGACTGGTCTGCCATGTCAGCCAGAAACATTGGCTGGATGTAAGTCAGGGCAAAGATGCCTATATTACTGACCTGCTCAACAAGGGTGAGCACTTCGGCAGACTTTCCAAACACTATAAGTATGCTGAAGGCTGGGTGCGTCACAGCCATGTGGGTTTCTGCGATGCAGAATTCAACCCGCTGGTGGATGCGCTTGCGGCTACCAATGATTGCTATGTGGATCCCGAATACGAGATCCGCTTGCAGAACGGCACGCTTTAATCCGTGATACGGCAATCAAGCACCGTCAGCATTTGCTGACGGTGCTTTTTTAATGAAAGGTCTGTTTATGTCGGAACTTGACAAGGTGAAATTACAGGCAATGGCAGTTATCGATGCTGCTGCCGATGAGATCATTGCGATCGGTGAACATATCTGGAACAATCCGGAACCCGGTTATCGGGAATATAAAACATCAGAATACATTGTCAAAGAGCTGGAAAAACTCGGCTTGACAGTGAAAACCGATCTGGCAGTTACCGGTTTCCGGGCTGATATTGATACCGGGAGACCCGGTCCTACTGTGGCTATTCTGGGGGAATTGGATTCGCTGATAATCCCCAACCACCCGGAAAGCGACAAAGTTACCGGCGCAGTTCATGCCTGCGGACACAATATCGGCGGAGCCGGTCTGGTAGGCACAGCCAAAGCGGTCTTGGCCGTCAAAGATCAGCTTTGCGGCAAGATAGCACTTATCGGCACTCCGGCAGAAGAAGGTATCGAAATGACCTTCCGCAAAGAACTTATCCGGCAAGGTAAAATACAGGCGATCGCCGGAAAATCACAGCTACTGATCGAAGGTGTTTTCGACGATGTTGATATAGCATTCATGAACCACTTGGGCGGCCGCTACGGTTATCTTGACCACAATGGAGCAATCAATAAAAAGTTGATCTTTCGCGGCAAAAGCTGTCATGCCGCGAGTCCGCAGAATGGCAAAAACGCCCTCAACGCCGCAACATTGGCAATGTCGGCAATAGGTCTGCTGCGCGAATCGCTCGGTTACCATGATAAGATCCGTATCCACGGAGTAATAACTCACGGCGGCGACGCAGTAAATGTCATACCCAATGAAGTAACTATGGACTACATGCTCCGTATGCCGCTCTTGGAAGATATGCTCAAGCTCAATGACCGTTTTGACCAGATAGTCATGCACGCAGCCAAAGCTGCCGAATGCGAAGCAACCATTGAGTCGCTCAATGGCTACATGCCGCTTTACGACAATAAAGATCTGGGTACGGTAATGAAAGAAGCCGTTAAATTCATTGATCCCGAAGCATATTTCAATGAAAACAGTTCTTTCCTTGCCAGCAGCACCGACATGGGTGATATTGCCACGGTGATTCCCGCGGTCCACGGTTATGTTCCGGGCAGCGCCGGCACCAGTCACGGTGTGGATTATGCGGTGGTCGATAAATATTCAGCATACGTCTGTAATGCCAAAGTCGAAGCATTGGTCGCTATCGACCTGCTTTACGGCGACGGCGCAAAAGGCAAAGCGATTGCAGCGCAAAAAGCCAATCTCATGCCGATAAAAGAATATGTTGAAACCGTAAAAAAGGTCAATCGTACTGTCAAGTCGGAAGATCTGTAAAATTATGGATGCCGGGCAAGATGAATTCTGCTGTTGAATCACTCTATAAAACGATCCTCAACTCCGATAAAGTATTGATCTTTACCGGGGCGGGAATTTCCACCCTGTCCGGCATCCCGGATTTCCGGGGAGTAAAAGGTGTTTACCGGAAAAAGTGGCATGGCATGGAAGTGGAGGAAATCCTCTCCATACCCTGCTTTCTGAAACACCCGGAATATTTTTACGAATGGGCACAGACCTTTGTTTACGGTCTGGAAAATTATCAACCCAATATTGTGCACAAAGTAATTGCCGATTGGGAAAAGCGCAATATTATTTACCGCACTTACACCCAGAATATAGATATACTCCACCAGCACGCCGGCAGTCAGCGTTTGTACGAGCTCCACGGCAGCCCGGCGCACCATCATTGCCTGAACTGCCGCAAACATTACAGTTATAATGATATAGCGCCAATAGTACAATCCGGCAACTGTCCCCAATGCAATTGCGGCGGGATCATCAAGCCGGAAATCGTGTTTTACGGCGAACAGTTGAACTCACAGCTGTTAAAACAGGCTTTCAGCGATTTTGCCGCTGCCGATCTGGCGATCGTACTCGGCAGCAGTCTCACGGTCAATCCGGCGGCGCTGTTGCCGCAATACACACTCCGCGGCGGCGGCAAACTTGCAATCATCAACAGCCAGCCGACTACGCTGGATAAATACGCTGACTGGAAGTTTGACGATCTTGAAATGGTATTTCAGATATTCAGCGAAATGGACTGAAGCTATACATTTTTCCGGTTGTTTTTCCACCATCCGGGCAACTGGGCGGCAATCACGGCAACCAGGATAACACCACACCCGGCAAGTTCGCGCCACGAAAGTATTTCGTTGAGAAATAGCCAGCCGCCAAGCACCGCAAAAACCGATTCCAGACTCATGATCAGCGCTGCGGCTGCCGGATGAAGATATTTCTGGGCAAACATTTGCAAAGTAAAAGCAGCGGCACTTGAGCCGAGGCCGCAAAATACCCAAAACGGCAGCGAAGCAATGATATTATCCCATAACCATTTTTCACGGAATATCAGCGAAGCAATCGCCGAAACCACCGTTGCCGCCATAAATTGCACACATGACAGGCGCACACAATCGCAATCAGCGGCAAAATGGTCAATTATCATAATATGCAAAGCAAAAAGCAATGCACAGATCATCACAAATATTTCTCCGATGCCGATATTGCTCACTCCACCGCACAACAGATAAGCTCCAGCCAAAGCCAGCAATACAGCAAGCCAAAGCAGAAACGGAGTGCGTCTCCGGCAGAAAATCCCCAGCAAAGGAACAATTATAATGTAAAGCGCGGTCAGAAATCCGGTTTTGCCGGCCGTAACATACAACAGCCCCAACTGCTGAAAAGTACTTGCACAACTAATGACTGTGCCGCATAAGATACCGCCGGCAAGCAGACGTTTTCTGTTTTTATCATCTGCCGCATCGCCCCAAACGGTAATGCGTTTGCGTAAAACAATATCCAGTACAGCAATAACAATCACCAGCGCCGCCACGCCCACAATGGAACGCAGCGCCACAAACTGCATGGCTCCGACAAAATTCATGCCGCTGCTTTGAGCCGAAAAAGCAAATCCCCACAATACAGTTGCCAGCAGCATGGCAGAGAGAGCATATATTTTTTTCATAGAACATTATCCCGCAAACATAAATTGTTCACCACGGAAGAGCAGTGAATGGAGCTGTAATATACACGCAGGCAGATTTTTTGCAAATTTCTTTGTGTATGCAAAGTTTTTCGGTCGCAATAGCGCTGCTTCCGGCGGACAGCCAACTTTTACCGAAAAAGCATACTGTTGCAAAGGATAAAAGATTGAAAAAAAAATATATTGGTGTATCTTAATATACCAATAAGAATTGTCGTTCCGCATAATAAAAGTTTTCTCAAAAAATATCAGCAATGCGCCTTTATAAAAAATGAAAAATGCAGAAAAAAATACGCCATGGCATGCGGCGTGGCAGAGATTCCGCTCGGATAAACTTGCTGTACTGGCTTTGATCATGCTGACTGTCTTGCTGCTGACCGCGCTTTTTGCCCCGCTGTTGGCCAATCCGCGACCGCTGCTGCTTTATAAACCCGGCGAAGTTTTTTCCATGCCGTTCTGGCGGAGTTTTTTTGCGCCGGAAAGTACCGAATACTGCATAGAGCAGTTTTTCAACTACGCGCTTGCCGCGCTGTTGGTATATGCCCTGACACGCCTGATAAAAATACAAACACTCCGCCGGATAGTTTTGAGCATACTGCTGCTGTTGCTGATACTGCCGTTTATTGCCGTAAAACCCAAGCTGGAACGGGTGGATTACCGAAATATGGAATTATCCGGAGATTCGTTCCGGATAATGGCTCCCCTGCCCTACGGACCTTTTGAACAGGTAAGCGAGCCACTGGCGGCACCTTCAGCCAAACATATTCTCGGCTGCGACGAGCTGGGGCGCGATCTTGCCGCCCGGCTGATCTACGGCAGCAGAATATCGCTGGCCGCCGGATTGCTCGCCACTGCAATAGCAATGTTTATCGGGGTGGTGATCGGAATTTTTTCAGGCTACTACGGAGGCTGGTTCGATCTGGTGATTATGCGTATAGTGGAAATATTGATATGTTTTCCGGTATTTCTGCTGCTTCTGATAATCATGGCATTTTTTCAGGAATATAAGTTTGAACAATCAATTCTGGCGGTAATCGCAGTAATCGGACTGACCGGCTGGATCGGCATGGCACAACTCACCCGCGGCGAGGTGCTCAAACAGCGGGAGATGACTTATGTGCAGGCGGCACAGACTGCCGGATTTCCGGTGTGGAGAATTGTTTTTTTTCATATACTGCCCAACATACTGGGTACAGTAATGATCACATTTTCGTTTGGTGTAGCAGGCTCAATTCTCGCAGAAAGTTCGCTGAGTTTTCTCGGATTTGGAGTCCAACCGCCAACCGCCAGCTGGGGCGGTATGCTGCGCAGCGCGTTCAGCGATCCGTTGAGTGCGTGGCACATGACACTTTTTCCCGGCTTTATGCTCTTCTGGGCCGTTGCCGGTTTCAACCTTGCCGGAGAAGGCCTGCGCAAGGCATTTGACCCGAAAACATCAATCATTAAAGGATAAGACAGACTATGACATTTGCCGCTTTTATTTTAATTCTCGCTTCCGCCGGATTTCACGCCAGCTGGAATTTGTTGAGCAAATCCAAACGTCCTTCAATGGCATTCTACATGCAGGCTTCCATGACTGCGGCGATCATGTGGCTGGGTATGACAATATGGGGTATACATAAAGTCAACTGGAGCACAGTACCTGATATCTTTTATATTATGATAATCGGCAGCGTGCTGTGCGAAGTATTGTACTTTACAAGCCTGGCCAACACCTACCGCCGGGCAGATATAAGCATGGCATACCCGATGGCCAGAGCGCTGCCGGTGCTGTTTACAGCCATATTGACCTCGATCCTGCATATCGGCAAACCGCTGGGACTATTCAGTCTTATCGGTATGGTGTGCATCTTTTTCGGCTGCTTTATCATGCCGCTGCCGAGCTTCAGAGAGTTGAAACTCAAAACTTATCTCAACAGCCATTTTATCTTTATAGTACTTGCCGCGCTGGGTACTACCGGCTACACGATCTTCGACAGTCAGGCGATCAAGTTTTTGAAAGATTCATTCAGCGCCGATGATAAAGTGATCATCAGCTGCATGTATCTGGGGTTGCTGGAACTGGGGATCTGTTCAAGTATGTTCATTGGCATACAGTTCTTCAAAGAAGAGCAGCTGGAATTCAAACAACGCTTCTGCCGGACGATCTACCCATCGTTTTCCGGTATCTTCAGTACCCTTGCCTATGGCATGATCCTGCTGGCAATGCCTATGGTTACCAACGTAAGTTTGGTACAGGCCTTCCGCCAGTTGAGTCTGCCGATCTGCGCGCTGGCAGGAGTACTGATACTGAAAGAAAAGATCACGCTGCCGCGGATAATCGGTTTTATACTGATCTTCAGCGGATTGGTTTTGAGCGTATTTTGAATAATAAGGCAATAGTTGGCTATTTTCCCCAATCGCCAACTATCGCAGCAAGCAAAGGTGCAGTTACCGCCAAACCGCTACAAACTCACACTATCGCAGCAAGCAAGAAATCGGGAACGCTAACTCTCGACCAACTCATACTATTGCAGTAAGAAAAACTTCACCAACTCATACTATTGCAGTAAGAAAAACTTCACCACATCATACTATCGCAGCAAGCAAAAGTGTGAGCAAAGGTCGAGTTTTGCAAAGGAAACAAGCGAGGGAGTATACCCCCGTATATGACCGAGCGGTTTTCTGCAGCAAGGCTCGAGATTTTCCACAATTTTGCTTGCGTACTTATCACACCGAAAAACGGACATGGATGACATCGCCATCCTGAACAACATAGTCTTTACCTTCAATGCGGAGCTTGCCGGCGTTCTGGGCGGCATTCCATCCGCCGCATTCGACCATATCGGTATATGAAACAGTTTCCATACGGATAAACCCGCGGCACATATCGGTATGGATCTTGCCGGCGGCATCCGGAGCGAGGGTACCTTTGGTAACGGTCCATGCTCTGGATTCCATCGGACCGGCGGTAAAAAATGTTATATAATTGAGCAAACGGTAGCCGGTCTGAATGACTTGAGCAAGACCGGTTTCCTTAATTCCGAGTTCTTCCATAAACATCTGCGCTTCTTCATCGGAAAGCTGACCGAGTTCTTCTTCGATCTTGGCGCAAACGGGAATAACTTCCATATTCATTTCCGCAGCTTTATCCAGCAATTTCTGCGCCATGGGCAGATTCTTGAAATCCGCCACACCACTTTCGTCGGTATTGGCACAAATAAAAGCCGGCATGGTGGAAAGCAAACCGAATGATTTCACCATATCCACAACTTTGGGATTGTTGAGATCATATTCCGGACGGCGGCCATCGCTCAGCTGCGCGGCGATATCTTTGAGCAGTTCAAATTCCAGTTTGGCATCAGGGTCATTGGAGCGGGCAAGCTTGGATGCTTTGTCGCGGCGTTTTTCGACCATTTCCAGATCCGCGAGCATAAGTTCGGTTGAAATAACTTCCAGATCTTCAGCCGGATCGACTTTGCCGGCAACGTGCACAACATCGGAATTTTCAAAAACACGCACCACATGCGCAATGGCATCCACGCTGCGGATATGCCCCAGAAACTGATTTCCCAGCCCCTGCCCCTGACTGGCACCGCGAACCAGACCGGCAATATCAATGAATTTCAAGCTGGAAGGCACGATCCGGCCGGATTTTTCCATATCCGACAAAACTTGCAGTCTTGCATCCGGCACTGCCACGATACCGGTATTGGGTTCAATGGTGCAAAAGGGAAAGTTTGCCGCTTCGGCACCGCCACGGCTCAAAGCGTTGAAAAGAGTGGATTTGCCCACGTTGGGCAATCCGACAAGACCACATGAAAAACTCATAAAAATATCCTTTTTATTAAAATTGACATATCAACACGGTCTTAATTTACACCCGCAAACCGATTTTTGCCACATTTACACAAAGATTTCAGCTTTTTTTGGATAAGCAAACTTGTGAAAAACGCAATCTAAAGTTATATTACCAGATAGCAGTGTTTTGTAATAAATTGCAAAGGATTTTGATGTATGGATAAAGTGATCGCCATCGATGGACCGTCGGCTTCGGGCAAAAGTACACTTGCACGCAATCTTTCAAGCGCCTTGCACATACCCTATATCAATACCGGCAGTATGTTCCGCGCCACAGCATGGGCAGCCGCCAAACGCAATATAGCGTGGGATGATGAACAGGCACTGGCAGCAATGCTGCAAAATCTTACCATGGAATACCGTCGTAAAGACGATGGAGATTTTGACCTGTTCTGCGATGACACATTCCCCGGCGAAGAACTGCGTACCTCCGAAATAGCTGCCGGAGCCAGCAAAGTCGGAACATATACGGCTGTAAGAAGTGAACTCAAACGTCTGCAGCAGGAGATGAGCAAGATCGGCTGGATCGTTATGGAAGGCAGAGATATCGGCACGGTGATCTTTCCGGAAGCGGCATTCAAATTTTTCATCACCGCTTCGCCCATGGAACGCGCCCGCCGCCGTCTGGTCCAGGAAGGCGATAAAGCCGGCGGCTCGCTCGAAGAAGTCGCCGCCGCCATCGCAGCGCGGGATCTTCAGGACAGCACCCGCGCCGTAGCGCCTTTAAAACCGGCAGCAGATGCTGAACTTGTGGACAACAGCAATATGACTTATGAAGAAACTTTTAATTATATTTACAACAAGGTGAAAAATGCCATACTTTGATTGCTCCTACCGGGTGCCGTATGCCGACACTGATCAGATGCAGGTGGTTTACTACGCAAATTATCTGGAATATTTTGAACGCAGCCGCACAGAAATGCTCCGCAGTATCGGTTTTCCTTATTCTGAAATGGAAAAACTCGGATTTTTCCTGCCGGTGAAAGAAGCGCATGTTACTTATCACTCCAGCGCCCGTTACGATGATCTTCTGACTTTACGAAGCTATGTCAGCGAAGCACGCGGCGCACGATTGACCATTGCCAGCGAAGTCCGGCGGGGCGAAGAACTGCTGGTCTCCGGCAGTGTAACGCTCTGCTGTGTAAACGATCAGCACAAAGTGACCCGACTGCCGGGCCAACTGCTCGAAGCGGTAAAACTGCTGACCATAACTGATTAACCCGAAAATACGGTGTGTACTGATGAAAAACTTTGTTGATTCGCAAAATCTCTATTTCCTGCAGTTCAAGCCTGTATATATGCAGCGCATCTGGGGCGGTAATCTTCTGCAGAAGACCTTGAACCGCAGCGATCTGCCGGAACTCACGGCAAACGATGAACCCATCGGTGAATCATGGGAAATAACCGACCGTGACGATGCTCAAAGCGTGGTAACCGATGGTGAACTGGCCGGTTTTACGCTGGGAGAACTCATCAAACATTATCAGCAGACTCTGCTGGGCAATCTCTGGCAGGGGGGGCGCTTCCCGCTGCTGGTGAAATTTATCGATGCCGGACAGCGTCTTTCGCTGCAGGTGCATCCCGACGAAAATTACTGCCGCGAAGCCAACGACGGCTCCGAACCCAAAACCGAAATGTGGTATATTGCCGATTGCGAAAGTCACGGTGAAATCCTTGCCGGTTTGACTCCGCGCGCCACCCGGGATCTGCTGATCAACACTCTTGCCAGCCCGCAAGCAGCAGATCTGCTGCAGCGTTTTCCCTCGCAGGTGGGCGACAGCTACTTTATTCAGGCCGGCACAGTACACGCCATCGGTGCGGGAAATCTGATTTTTGAAATCCAGCAGAACAGCGATACGACTTACCGTATCAGCGACTGGGGAAGAGTCGATAAAAACGGTAACCCGCGCACTCTGCATCTGGAACAGGGGATCAAAGCGATCGGCTTTGCAAACCGCATTTCGCCGAGAATACCGGCGGTGATCGGCGAAACATCTTTCAACCGCAAATTCAATCTGGTGGATCGGCATTGTTTCAAAGTCGATTGTCTGCGCCTGGTGGAAAAACACCCCGATAATACCGGCAAGCTGGCCGGAAGTTTCCACCTCTTGAGCGTTATGAAAGGATCAATAAAGATCTCGGCGGAAAACAAACCCTCTGTAACTCTCGGCTTTGGCGACAGCGCCCTGATACCGGCGATCACCGGAAATTACATTGTGGAACCGCTGGATGGCAGTGCCACCGTTTTGAAAAGTTATCTGGCATAAAATCATATAAAACCAAGGAAAATAAAATGTCTGATTATAAATTTATATCCGATCTGGAAAATGCCCTGAAGCAGCAGTTTCCCGGCAAAGCCGATGCAAATTGGCACATCGTGCCGGAAAAATGCCCCGAAACCATGGATGGCGAACTGACGATCAATGCGTTCCGCTTTGCCCGCGTTTTCGGTCAGGCCCCTGATAAAGTAGCCGCGGCAGCAGCCGAAATACTCGCAGCCCACGAAGATGTTGAAAAAGTTGAAACGGTCAAAGCGTTTATCAATATCACACTCAAACCCGCCGCTCTTTACCGCGATACAGTGCAGGATATCGAAGAGCTGCTTGCTGATGTGAAACTTCCGGAAGCAGAACGCAAACGTATTCTGATCGAATTTTCCGCGCCCAACACCAACAAACCCCAGCATCTCGGCCATGTACGCAACAACACCATCGGTCAGGCAACCGCCAGTATGCTCTCACGGGTCGGGCACGATGTAATACCGATCAATCTGGTTAATGACCGCGGCATACATATTTGCAAATCCATGCTTGCATATGAACGGTTCGGCGAAGGTGTCACGCCCGAAAGTTCGGGTATCAAAGGCGATCATCTGGTCGGCAACTTTTATGTAAAATATGCTGCAGCGCTTTCGGAAGAAATCAAAGCGCTGCGTGCCAGCCGTCCTGATCTGGCCGATAAGGACGACGATGCACTCTTTCTGGAAACCGAAATCGGCGCGGCGGCACAGGAAATGCTCCGCAAGTGGGAAGCCAACGATCCGGCAGTCCGCAACTTGTGGCAGAAGATGAATTCGTGGGTGCTGGCCGGTTTTGATGAAACCTACAAGCGTTTGGGTATTGAGTTTGAACACACCTATCTTGAAAGCGAAACTTATCTGCTGGGCAAAGACCTGATTGCCGACGGCCTTGCCAAAGGCGTATTCAGCAAGCGCGAAGATGGTGCGGTGATCGCCGATCTCGGCAAAATGGGAAAAAAAGTGGTGCTGCGTTCCGACGGCACCAGCGTATATATTACGCAGGATATCGGAACCACAGTAAAAAAATACAATGATTATAAGCCCGAAGAACAGATCTGGGTGGTGGGCGATGAACAGAATCTGCATTTTCAGATGCTCTTTGCCATCCTCAAGAGTCTGGGCTTTGACTGGGCGAACAACCTTTCGCATCTGGCCTACGGCATGGTCAATCTGCCCAGCGGCAGAATGAAGAGCCGCGAAGGCACGGTGGTCGATGCCGACGATCTGTGCGACGAAATGGCCAATCTGGCGTATAACGCATGCAAAGAACGCGACAACAACTCCACCGACGATGCAGTGCTGCGCGAAAGAGCCGAAATCATCGGGTTGGGCGCACTCAAATTCATGCTGCTCAAGTTCAACGCCAAAACAACTATAATGTTCGATCCCAATGCCTCCATTCGCTTTGAAGGCGATACAGGTCCCTATGTGCAGTATGCCTGTGCGCGTATAGCTTCGATCGGGCGTAAGGCAGCCGAACGCGGAATCGATCTCTCCGGCGATGTGAACTGGGCGCTGATGACCAGCAAAGAAGAAAAACTTCTGGCTCTGGATTTGAGCTTCTACCCGGCAGCAGTCCAACAGGCGGCGGCCCGGCGCGATGCCTCGGGTTTGGCGGAATACCTTTTGAATCTGGCCAAGAGCTTCAATCGTTTCTACCGCGAATGTCCTATTCTGGCGGCAGAAAATACCGAACTGGCTCAAGCCCGCGCCCGCCTTGCAGAACAGACAAGAAAAGTACTGGTTGATGGTTTGGCAACAATGACGATCAAAGTGCCGGAAAGTATGTAATAACACGGAACAATCGCTGTAAATAACTTGTCTTGAAAAGTTATCAAGCCATAAAAAGTGCTATAACGACTTGAAAAAACACGAATTTATGGTATATTAATTACTGTGAGTGTTAATAAAAAACTTTGCATGTATTTCAGAAGCGGTTTATGACTCCTGAAATATTGCAGATAAGACAAGAGGATTTGCATAATGGCTACCAAGACCAAAACCGCCGAAGGCGCCGTAAAGCGTCGCCGGGTGGTGTTGACCGCTGATCTGGGGCCCGGCAAAAATGTAAGTGTTGCCGGCAACTTCAATGATTGGGATCCGAGCGCCAAGCCGATGCTCGACAAAAATGGTGATGGGGTTTACCGCTGCACATTGTTGCTTAAGCCGGGCAATTATGAATACAAATTTGTTATAGATGGAGTGTGGTGTGTAGACACCAGCAACCCCAACTTTGCGCCCAACGATCTGGGAACATTAAACAGTCTTCTGATCGTTGAATAAAATTGACAGGTAACTGATGCAAGCTCCGGTAAACTGATAAAAACTCAGTAACTCCGGAGCTTTTTTGTGAGAAGAGAAAACCTTGATAAAACCGGGGACTTTTTTATGATAAATACTTTGAGACTTTATAACGTTGCGCCGTCGGTACCCGCCGAGCTGGCATTTCTGGAAGAACTTTCTTACAATATGTGGTGGTGCTATCACCCCGAAGCCCTGGCACTTTTTGAACGTATCGACCCGGTACTCTGGCAGGAAGTGGAAGGCAACACCCGTTTATTCATGAGCAAACTGCCGCAGGGTAAACTGGAAGAGCTGGCAACCGATCAACTTTATTTGCGGGAACTTAAAAATGCTGAAACCAATTTCCGGCGAGATGTCACCGGCAATGATATCCGTGACCGCAAGATAGCATATTTTTCCATGGAGTTCGGTATTCATGAAAGTGTGCGAATCTTTTCCGGCGGTCTGGGAGTACTGGCCGGCGACCACTTGAAAGCAGCCAGCGATCTGCATCTGCCGCTGGTGGGGGTGGGTCTGCTCTATCATCAGGGATATTTCCGGCAGGTACTGGACAGCAACGGCTGGCAGCAGGAGCGTTACCCGGAAAACGAGATCCACAATATGCCCATTACCCGGGCGCTGGATCCGCAAGGCAACGAAGTGACCATTACCATTCCGCTGGGCGAACGCACTGTAAGCGCTGCGGTCTGGGTCTTGAAAGTAGGTAATGTGCCGCTGGTGTTGCTGGATACAGAAATACCGCAAAATCCGCCGGAACTGCGTTCGCTGACCTGGCGTCTTTACGGCGGCGACACCCGTAATCGCATCCAGCAGGAACTGCTGTTGGGCGTGGGCGGCTATAAAGCATTGGTGGCCATGGGTATAACTCCGGCAGTATGCCACATGAACGAAGGGCATGCAGCATTTCTTTCGCTGGCAAGGATCGAACATCTGGTGCGCGAATTCAACTATTCGCCGGATACCGCGCTGGAAATCGTCTGGCGCAGCAATGTATTTACCACCCACACGCCGGTTCCGGCCGGCAACGAAGTATTTGACTTCAATCTGGTGCGGCCGTTTGTAGCGCCGCTGTGCGCAGCTGCGGGTATTGATGTGGAACGCATGCTCAAATGGGGCGTGCCGATCGGTGAACGCAACAGCAGCAATCAGATGTCGATGACAGTATTGGGTATGCGTCTGGCCAATTTCAGCAACGGGGTAAGCAAACTCCACGGCGAAGTTGCTCGGCAGATGTGGAAAAACCTCTGGCCGGGCAGAGCGCTGGACGAAATACCGATCAAGCATATCACCAATGGTATTCACCCCTCATCGTGGATTTCCACGCGCAAACGGACACTTTTTGACCACTACCTGCCTGGCGATTATCTGTTGAGTCCCCAATATGAAAAGCTGCGTCAGCGGCTGGATCAGATACCGGACTATGAGTTGTGGACTGCGCATGAACTCTGCCGACAGAGTCTGGTGCGTTATACCCGCCAGCGGCTGCAGAAGTCATTGAAATGCGTAGTAACTGATCCGCAGGAAAATGCCAGCCGCGGCATACTTGATCCGCATATTCTCACTATCGGCTTTGCCCGGCGCTTTGCAACTTACAAACGCGGCACATTACTGCTGCGCTATCGCGACCGGCTGCTGCGGCTGCTTTCCAATAAAACAACTCCGGTACAGTTCATCTTTGCCGGTAAAGCACATCCGGCTGATGACAACGGCAAACGGCTGATTCAGGAACTGGTGCAGTTCGCCCGCCAGAATGGCATATCGCACCGCCTGGTCTTTCTGGAAGACTACGATATCGGCATGGCGCGCAAACTCGTGCAGGGAGTGGATGTGTGGCTCAACAATCCGCGCCGTCCGCAGGAAGCCAGCGGCACTTCGGGCATGAAAGCGGCGATCAACGGCTGTTTGAATCTCAGTATTCTCGACGGCTGGTGGGATGAAGCCTACACCCCCGGCAATGGTTGGGCAATCCCCGGCAACGAAAATTATCAGAATCCGGATGACTGCGATAATTTTGAAGCACAGGAACTCTTCAATCTGCTGGAAACCGAAGTGATCCCGCTGTTCTATGAACGCAGCAATAATGACCTGCCGACGCGCTGGATACGCATGATGAAAAATTCTATTGCCATGGGGCTGGGCATGTTCTCGAGCCTGCGTATGGTGGAAGACTACCGCGATATGTTCTACACTCCGGCGCAGAAAAATTATGAAGAACTCAGCAAGGACAATGCCGCCAGCGCCGCGGCGCTGGTGGAACAGAAACGCCGACTGCAGACCAACTTCCCCCATATGCGGATCGAAGAACCGGTGATCGATGGCGATTTCAAGGGCGAGATCCATGTGGGCGACAGCTTCAATGTCAAGGTAAAGGTGTTCCTTAATGAACTGCGTCCGGAAGAAGTGGATGTGCAGATCTATACCGGTCATGTAAATGTTCATAATGAAATTATTTCCAGCCACAGTTGCAGCATGAAACTGCTCGAAGATCTCGGCAACGGCAATTATCTTTATGAACACCGGGTCATATGCCGGCATTCAGGCCGTTTCGGGCTGACCGCCCGAATCACTCCGGTAGGTAAGAGTTGGGAAAACAGCGTACCGGGATTTATCTGCTGGCCGCAATAAATATCGTTCGGCATCAAGGAGTTTGTTATGGCAAAGGTAGTCATAAAACCGAGAAAAAAGAAAAATCCGCGCATTCTGGTTGTAACCCCGGAGATAACCTATCTGCCCGAAGGCATGGGCAATATGGCCAACCGGCTCAAAGCCAAAGCCGGCGGATTGGCAGATGTATCGGCTTCGCTGGTATCGGCGCTGTACCGCCAGGGGGCAGATGTGCATGTGGCGCTGCCGGACTACCGGCAGATTTTCAAGGTTTCCACCAACCATCTGGTAAGCCGCGAATTGCGTATGTATCTGGCGGGTTTGACCGATAACCGGGTACATTTGGCCGAAGACCGGATATTTTATTACCGCGACCGGGTATACTCCAGCTATTCGGCAGAAAGTATGCTTGTAGCGCTGGCTTTTCAGCGCGAAGTGATCAACAACATCATCCCCAAAGTCAACCCCGACCTGATCCATTGCAACGACTGGATGACCGGACTGATCCCCGGTATGGCGCGGCGATTGGGGATACCGTGCCTGTTTACAGTGCATAATATACATACGCAGAAAACCACGCTCGAACAGATCGAAGACCGCGGAATCGATGCGGCAACTTTCTGGAAAGAGCTTTATTATGACCATATTCCGGCAAATTACGAAGAAAGCCGGTCCGGAAATCCGGTGGATATGATGGCAAGCGGTATTTTTGCGGCACACTTTATCAACACGGTAAGTCCCACATTTCTTGAAGAGCTCGTCCAGGGATGGTTTGATTTTGTACCGCACGCTGTACGCAGCGAGATCCGGGGCAAATACAATGCCGGCTGTGCCTCCGGCATACTCAATGCTCCGGATGAAAATCAAACTCCGGAGCTGGATCCGGCATTGCCTGAAAACTACAACAGCAACAATCACTATGAAGTCAAGCGCCGCTTGAAAACTCTTTTTCAGCAAAAACTCAATTTGCAGGTCAATGCCGATGCACCGGTGTTTTTCTGGCCGTCGCGGCTTGATCCGGCCCAGAAAGGTTGTCAGCTGCTGGCAGAAATACTCTACCATACCATTGCGCGCTACAATCACAAAAATCTGCAGATCGCGATAGTGGCCAATGGTGCGTATTACGAAGTTTTTGAACGCATCCGCAATATGCACAATATCGGCGACCGGCTGGCGGTGGTGCCGTTTGATAACGATCTCTCGCAACTGGGTTTTGCTGCCAGCGATTTCATGCTTATGCCCAGTTTGTTTGAACCTTGTGGCTTACCGCAGATGATCGCGCCCAAATATGGCAGTCTGCCGGTGGTGCATAATACCGGCGGTTTGCACGACACGGTGGAAATGCTGGATATCCAACAGCATCGGGGCAACGGTTTTATCTTCAATGATTACGATTCGCACGCCCTGTCGTGGGCAATTGATCGCGCCATGGAGTTTTACGATAATCCACCCGAAATCCGCGCCAGGGAAATCGCCCGGATCATGGATGAGTCGCAGCGGCGCTTCAACCACGATGTTACCGCACAGGCATATATCCGTATTTACGAAGAAATGCTCCAATGTCCGCTGGTGGTCGACCGGGATCAGTAATAATGAAAACTACGCCTGCAAGCTGCAATAAACTCCAGCAAACTGCATTGCGCAGCGATCCTGCTCTGGCAGCGTACAGCGCAGATCTTGACCGCCGCAAGGCCCGGACAGCTGCCATGCGTAAACAGCTGACCGGTTCCACTTGCGGCAAACTGAAAAACAAAGCCGCCGGCGAACACAAATTTTTCGGATTGCACCGCCTTAAAGATAAAAGCTGGATATTCCGGGAATGGGCGCCGGCAGCAAAAAAAATCTTTCTGGTCGGCGATTTTTCCCATTTCGCCGAAGAGGAACGTTTTGAGCTGCGCCGTACCGATAAACCGCATGGCTGCTGGGAGATCACTCTGCCGCCGGACTCGCTGCAGCACGGCATGCACTATTATTTGCATATATACTTTGCCGACGGCACAAAAGGAGTGCGGATTCCGGCATATGCCCGGTATGTGGTGCAAGATCCGGTGAGCAATATTTTTACCGCCCAGGTCTACGAACCGGCAGCGCCATATAAATTCAAGCATAAATCCCCTGCCCCGCCATCAGCAGAACTTATCTACGAAGCCCATGTAGGTATGGCGCAAGACGAAGGCAAAGTGGGATCTTTTGCAGAATTTACAGAAAAAATTCTGCCCCGGATCGCCCGTAACGGCTATACCACAGTTCAGCTTATGGCGATAATGAGTCACCCTTATTACGGGAGTTTCGGCTACCATGTGGCAAACTTTTTTTCCATTGCCAGCCGCTTCGGGACGCCCGATGATCTGAAAAAACTCGTTGACCGGGCACATGAGCTGAATTTGCGCGTTATTATGGACGTGGTCCATTCACATGCAGTAAAAAATGAAGTGGAAGGGCTGGGGCGATTTGACGGCACGCGCGAACAATATTTTCACACCGGCAGCCGCGGGGAGCATACAGCATGGGATTCGCTCTGTTTTGATTATGGAAAAGTCGAGGTGATAAAGTTTCTGTTATCCAACTTGCGGTTTTATCTGGAAGAATATAATCTTGACGGATTCCGCTTTGATGGCGTTACCAGCATGCTTTATACTCACCACGGCTTGAACATGGTCTTTTCCTCATACAGCGATTACTTCAATTTGAGTGTGGACGAAGCTGCTTACACTTATCTGGCGCTTGCCAACACCCTTATTCACGAGATCCGTCCCGATGCGCGCACCGTGGCCGAAGATGTAAGCGGAATGCCGGGAATTGCCGCCGCAGTCAGCGAAGGCGGCGCCGGATTTGATATGCGTATGGCAATGAATGTGACCGATCTGTGGTTCAAACTCTTTGATCTGCCCGATGAAGCGTGGGATATGCATCAACTCTTTTACGAATTGCAGAATTGCCGCCGCGATGAACGCTGCATAAGTTATGTGGAGTGCCATGATCAGGCGATCGTCGGCGGGCAAACGGCATTTTTCCGGCTTGCCGGCAGCGATATTTATACCAAAATGCGAATTTTTGACACCAATGACAATATCGCCCGCGCCGTGGCATTGCACAAACTCACTCGGCTTTCAACCGCCGCGGCAGCCAACAGCGGATATCTCAACTTTATGGGCAATGAGTTTGCACATCCGGAGTGGATAGATTTTCCGCGCGAAGGCAACAACTGGAGTTACCACTATGCCAGACGGCAATGGTCGCTGGCAGACAATGAAGAGCTTTTTTACTCTGCGCTGGGGCTTTTTGACCGGGCAATGCTCGAGCTGCTCAAAAAATTTGATATATGGCAGTACACGGTCAGGCCGCTTAAAATCGATAATTTTGACAAGATAATAGCTTTTGAACGCGGAAATCTCTGGATATTTTTCAACTTCCATGCGGTGAATTCATACACCGGTTATGGAGTGGAAGTTCTGCCGGGGAAATATCAGCTTTTGCTGGACAGCGACGAAGTACGCTTTGGCGGCAGTGGCAGACTTACCCCGAAACAATATTATTTCACCCGGCCGGAAACGGCAGAAAATATCCTTAAACACGAGCTGAAGCTCTATTTACCGAGCCGATCAGCATTAGTGTTGACCAAAGTGGATTGAGTATTTTCAGCCGGAAAAGTCTTCAGCAAAAGCGTCTTCCATTCCCGGTAATTTCTGATATTCACCAGCGGTTTGTTTTCCCCCCGGAGATAATCAAGCGTGCTTTCCAATGCATGCATCCAGAACCATCCGCCCATAGTCCAGCTGATTGCCAAGACACAAATTGCCAATACACGGGAAGCTTTCCGGTTGCTGTTTCTTACCGTCAGCACTGTCCGGTGCAGCAAATCATAATCTATATTGGCACAAAAGCGCACAGCCCCGAATGCCAGATGGCTCAATTTTTCCTGAATGACCCGGGTACTGAAACAATCTGCGATCGCCAGCGACAACAAAGAACAACCGAACCAGAGCCAGCTTATCACGCCAACAGCTTTTATTAACAATGTACGGTCACTTGCATCAATAAAAAATATCAATACAGTACCGATAATCATCAGGTAAAAAAATATCATTGCCAGATAATACGGCCAGTAAAGTGTACGGGTTGTAATGTTCAAACGGCGTTTATATTTATCCCAATATCTCGGCAGCTGCATGTAACCGATCCATATCCAAACACAATTCACCCCCGGCAGTATCATCGGCAATGCATATAAAACTGCAGTCAGCGAATGTTTATCAGCCAGCAGCAGATTCCAGGTACGCCACAGCCAGTAGCTCATGCCCAGCTGTGCAATAAGCAATGCATATGGCAGCATCCACCAGTTGTGCAAAGTAGAATATACACCGAATGCCGCCACACCAGCCGAAAAAAGCGGCACAAACGTAAGCCATAACAGATAGATTGGCAGCGAAAACATTCTCTGCCAGGTATGAATAGTCCGGCTGATCTCTCCGGCGGCCACACTGGCCCCCAGCGGAAGCATGCACCCATCCTCGTTATATGATACCAGAGTCTGGGCATCAATCAAGCCTGCAGCCAGATACCAGCGCAGCGTTTTTCTGCTCAAAGGGCCGATTCTGAGCATGCCTTTACGGCAAAAAAAATACTCTTGTTCCGGCATGGTATTACTCACAGATTAAAATCAGAAACGCACAATGTGCGAAAATTCGTGCACCACTCCACCGGCGGTATAAATCTTCAGGGTCAATTTATAATTGCCGATATTTTCATCGCTGCTGCGAATTGGATTTATCACCGCGATCTCCGGCAGCGCCCAAAGCTCTTCGCCCGGCTCTATTGCCAACCGGAACGACTCATGCATTTCCATATTATCCAGTTCCAGCGAGGCCATATAAAGCACTTTTACCGGTGTTGCGGCCTTGAGAAAACCTTTAATCACCGCCTTTTCGCGCCGCTGATCAAGCATTTCCGAAGCGGTTTCAGCCTGCAATGAATAAATTTCGAGATAGTCGCCAATCTTCTTCATTTTTTCATTTCCTGCTGCCGCAAACCTTCATAGATCCCCAACGCCACTGAATTGGCAAGGTTCAAACTGCGGCTGTGATCGCCGGGCATGGGGATCGTACAAAGCCTGTCAGCATAACGGCCATAAAACTCTTCCGGCAGCCCATGGCCTTCGTTGCCGTAGACCAGATAAAGCCCATCCGGATAATCTATCTGCCAGTAACTGCGTTCACCTTTGGTGGAAAAAAATACCATTTCTGCGCCGGGATTGCGGACAAGAAAATCATCCCATGATTCGTATTCTGTAACATCCAGAAACTGCCAGTAATCCATACCCGCCCGACGCAAATGTTTATCATCCAGAATAAAACCGTAAGGCTTGATCAAATGCAAACGGCAGTTGGTCGATACACAAATACGCCCGATATTCCCGGTATTCTGCGGTATTTCAGGCGCAACCAATACTATATTGAATTTAACAGCCACCGGCAAGCTCCCCTGCCCGGTAAGAACTGCGCACCAGCGGTGCACTTGCAACCTGTTCAAAACCAAGCTTTTTAGCATATTCAGCCCATTCAGCAAATTTCTCCGGCGTAACATATCTCTGCAAAGGCCAATGCGTATCCGATGGCGGCAGATACTGCCCGATCGTTACGATCGATACGCCAACAGACCGCAGATCGCGCAATGTGGCTTCCACTTCCTCATCCGTTTCGCCCAAACCAACCATCAATCCGGATTTGACCGGAATCCTGCCGGCGGATAACTTGCTGGCAATGGAAAGAACCTCCAGCGTTTTCCGGTAGGTTGCCACCGAACGGATACTTGCCGAAAGCCGCTCAACAGTTTCTATATTATGATTGAACACCGTGGGTTCAGCATCCAAAACTATCTTGATAAGCTCTTCTTTGGCATGCAGATCCGAAGTCAGCACTTCCACTTTCACCCCGGGGATGCGCGCTTTCAGCGCTTTGATTGTAGCGGCAAAGTGTCCGGCACCGCCATCAGGAAGATCATCGCGCGTAACACAAGTTACCACTACAAACTTCAAACCAAGTTCCGCCGAAGCCTCCGCGACCCGTTCCGGTTCGCCCGGATCCGGCGGTGCAGGGTGCGAATTGTGCGGCACCGCACAGAATTTGCAGTCGCGGGTACATTCGCTGCCCAATATAAGGTAAGTAGCGGTGGAGTGATGAAAACATTCGCACAAATTCGGGCATTGCGCGCTGGCGCACACTGTGTGCAGCTTGAGCCGGGTCATCAATGCGCGTACTTTTTCCCGCTCATCCCCCGGCTGAACACGAATTCTCAACCAATCAGGCCGTGCAAGTTTTTTGCGCGGCAATACAAGTTCACTCATAGATCAATTAACACAATCGCTCAAAACAACACTTACATTACTGCCGCCAAAAGCAAAGCTGTTGCTCAATACATGTTTGAGCGTTACATCTTTCCGACAGCTGCGCACCAGATCCGCCCAGGCAAAATCCGGCTCAGGATTATCAAGATTTATCGAAGGCGAAATAAATTTATGTTCCATCATCAGCGACGAAAAAATCAATTCCACCGCCCCGGTCGCCCCGATCATATGCCCGGTTTGGGATTTGGTACTGTTGACCGCAACATTTGAACCGAACACCGCTTTGATCGCATCCATTTCCACCGGGTCGCCGACCCTGGTAGCTGTGCCGTGAGTGTTGATGTAAGATATATCGCTTACAGCCAGTCCGGCATTTTTCACCGCTTCACGCATGACCGCTTCGCTGGCGGCAGCATCCGGCACCACCATATCTTTGGCATTGCTGTTGCTGGCGCATCCGCTGATACAAGTAATGGGCTTTACACCGCGGCGCTTCATGCTTTCTTCTGACTCAAGCACCACAAAGCCGGCACCTTCGGCAAGCACAAAACCATCGCGGTCAACATCAAACGGACGGCTTGATTTTTCAGGACAATCATTGTATGCTCTGGATAATGCACGCGCAGCGGTAAAACCCAATGCCTGCACCCAGTCCAGATTTTCCGCACCGCCGGCAACCACTATATCATAGAGCCCACTTTCGATCAGGCGGGCTCCCTGCATCACCGCGATCGCTCCACTGGAACATGCGGCGCTCACGTCGTAGCTTTCGCCATTGAATCCGAAGTGCAGCGAAAGATTTGCCACCGTACTGGAAGGCATCACCCGCGGCACACTCAAAGGTGAAACTTCGCGTAATTTACCACTGTCGCAGTATCCACGGGTCATGCTGTAAATCAAAGAAAAATAGCTGCCAGCGACCCCGCCGATCAAAGCAATACGCAAATGGGGAATATCTTCACGGGCGATCTGCGCCTCGGCAAGTGCTTCGCTTACAGCTTCGAGCGCAAAAAGTGCATTGGGCTGGCAGAAACGCAGCTGCTTACGGTCATATTTGGAAGCATCCGGCAGAACTTTGACCATACCGCCCACATGCGATTCCAAATTATGTTCAATAAAATCAGGTATGGCACAAATGCCGCTTACTCCGCTTGCCAATGCAGCAATATTTTCTTTCTGCCCGATACCCAATGGGGTAACCAAACCCCGTCCTGTAATATAAGCTCGCTTCATAAGTCTACCAATTTGATATAGTATTTTTCATTTTCTCCGCAAAGCGGAAATGTTTATTGTATAAATAATAGACAGTTCCTTTGAAAATGCCACTTTCCAAGGAACTTTTTTTTTACTTTTTTCAACTTTTCTGCTCTTTTTCCACCGCCGGACGGTCGTCGGTCGTGTACCGGACATTTACAAACTCCATTCTCGATGGATAGAACTCCAAATTCACATACCCGGTTTCACCGTTACGGTTCTTTTCCACAATAAGCTTGGCTTCCACCGACTGTCCCGGCGGCAGGTTTTTCGCCTGATCGCGGTCGCGGTGCAGAAAAACCACCACGTCAGCATCCTGTTCAATAGATCCCGATTCACGCAAATGACTCAACTTCGGTAATGTCGAAGCAGTACCTTTTTCAACTTCGCGGTTCAACTGTGCCAGCACCATCACCGGTATTTTCAATTCTTTGGCCAAAGATTTTATACCGCTGGAAATTTCAGAAACTTCGCGTTGGCGGCTCTCTTCGTTACCAGATCCCTGCATGAGCTGCAGATAGTCGATAACGATCAGATCTATATCGTGCTGTATTTTCATGCGCCGGGCCTTGGCGCGCAATTCAGCGATCGTCAGACCTCCGGTGGGGTCGATAAAAAGTGGGGCATTTTTAAGATTGCTTACCGCACTGGTCAGACGCAGCATATCCTTCTGATTACGGAAGTTGCCGTCGCGAAACTGACGTTCCGACAAATCCGCCTCGGTGCAGATCAAACGTGTGGATATCTGTTCATGGGTCATTTCCAAACTGAACAGCACCGTGGTCTTCGGCTGATTTTTCATTACAATATTGCGGATGATATTCAGCGCAAGCGCCGTTTTACCGATCGAAGGACGCGCCGCAACCACAAACATTTCCCCGCGTTTAAGGCCGCCGGTCATGTGGTCCAAGTCAGGAAAACCGGTCATTATACCCGGCTCTTCTTCTTTATTGATGATTCTGTTGATATGTTCAAAGGCCGCCAGCACACTCTCTTTGAATGGCACAATACTCGTGCCATCGGAGTCACCGCGAACCTTGTAGATGTCATTTTCAATTTCATTAACCAGATCTGCAGCATCTTTTTCGCCATCGTAGCACTTGCGTATGGCATCGCTGCAGACATTGATCATATTGCGCAATGTAGCATAATCGCGCAGCATTGTGCACCAGCGGTCAAAATTGTATGTCGATGCAATCGCATTTTCCAACTCCGCCAATGCTGGCAGTCCACCGCAGCTTTCAAGCTTGCCGGCTTTCTGCAATTCTGCTGAAAGAGAGAGTACATCTATACCAGATGCACTTGCGTTGTATAAACGCATATAAGCAGCAAAGATCTCCCGGTGCACCTGAGAATAAAATGCACCAGGCGCATTCAAAAGCTCCACAGCCTTGCTCCCGCAATAAGCGGGATCGCGCAGCATTGCGGACAATACTGCGCGTTCTACATCCAAATCATGAGGGGATGGACGTTCTGCTACCGGCGAGGCGGCACGGGGCCGCCCTTCCGGTCGTCCTTCCCGTCCGCTTTTATAACGCGGACTGGAAGTTTCTTCGCTCATGGTTTTAATCCCACCAGTTCAGATTACGCACGCACCACATTGACTTTCAACGCAGCGGCAACTTCGTGGTGAAGTTTGACCGTAACAGTGAATTCGCCAACGGATTTGATCGGGCTTTCGATCACAATGCGGGTGTGAGCAATTTCAAAACCGGCCTTGGTCAGAGCATCCGCAATGTTGCGGGTGGAAACAGAACCGAAGAGCTGGTTGTCTTCGCTGGCCTGCATGGCGATTTCGATATTCGCTTCCATAAGTTTGGCAGCCACAGCCTGGGCAGCTACGAGTTCATCGCGGCGCTTGGCTTCGATTTTTTCCTTATTGGCAGCCAGAACACGCAGGATACCGGGGGTAGCCTTGGCAGCAAAACCACGGGGGATCAGGTAGTTGCGGGCATAGCCGGGAGCAACAGTCACTTCAGTACCGGCAAGACCCAGGTTTTCCACGTCCTGCAGCAGAATGAGCTTAACACTATTAGCCATAATATTATTCCCTTATCAGTTCAAATTAGAAAACCAGCGCGGCAATACGGGCGCGTTTGATGGCAGTTGCCAGCATCTTCTGGTGATCCAGACAGGTACCGGTAATGCGGCGGGGCAGAATCTTGCCTTTTTCAGTCTGGAACTTCTTCAGAGTTTCAGCATCTTTGAAATCCAGGAAGTTGATCTTCGCTTCGCAGAAGCGGCAGACTTTCGGTTTGGCCGGCTGACGCCGACGGGAACTCTTCTTCAACATCGTGTAACCTCTTACTTTTTATAAATAAATTTATCTTTTGTGTTCTAATTACAATTTTTTTACTCAAAACGGAATATCATCTTCGCCGGCATCCGGATTGAACGCTTCCTGCGGCATGGGGGGCATACCACCTGCATTCGGAGCATTCTGGTAAGACTGCTGCGGCATGGGCCGATTGTTGTAGCCGCCCTGATTGCCGTAGTTGCCGTTACCGCCGAAATTATTGCCGTTGTTCCGGTAATTACCCTGCGGAGCATTGCTGCTGCCGCCTTCAGAGCCTTCACGCTTGGCACCGACAAACTGCACGTTTTCGGCGATCACACGCAAACGGCTGGAACGCTTGCCAGTGGTCTTATCTTCCCACTGGTCATACTGCAGCCGACCTTCGATCAAAGCCTGTGAACCTTTGTTAAGGTAACGCTGGCAAAGTTCGCCGCTTTTGCCCCATACGACAATATCGACAAAACACACTTCTTCACGCGTTTGATTGTTGCTCGTAAAGGTGCGGTTGATCGCAATACCGAACTCGCACACCGCGGCACCGCCGGGAGTATAGCGCAATTCCGGTTCGCGCGTCAGATTACCCATCAAAAACACTTTGTTCAAAGGCATTTTCAAGCTCCTGTTGATTGTTTACCAAACTTTTCCGTTGGAGTATCCCTCAGGACAACTTATTCAGCTTCATCCATGATCGGAGTCTGGAAGCAGGTGACTGCATTTTCCGGACGTTCATCAATCACGGTAAGAATACGCAGCACGCGTTCATCCAACGCATACTGTTCTTTGATCAGATTGACTTTGTCTTCGGGCAATTCGAAGTGGAAATCCCAATAGATACCAGCCTTGCGTTTTTTGATTTCATAGCTGAACTGCAGACGACCCATGGCATCTGCCGCGGTCATTTTGCCGCCCCAGCCTTCAACCAGACCGATGAATTCCTTGCTCAGTGCATTACCTTCGTCCTCGACCTTACGAACGTCGAGAATAAACAGCGACTCATACTTTTTCAAAATAAGACCTCCTGAATTTATTGATCTTTTATTGTTTCTTTTTCTTTATCCGATTCTTGTGTTTCTGCTTCAGGCGCCTGATAGCTCCATGAATTGTACTCATTCATCGCCTTGCCGACTCCACAGCGCAAGATCATTTCCAGCGCTTTGCAGCCCACAGTCAACGCGGCATGCACAGCCGGCTTTTCACTTTCAGAAAACTTACTCAACACATGGTCGATCGTTTCCTTGCCGTGACCGATACCCAACCGCAGCCGGGTAAAGTTGCTGTTGCCTTCCAGCTCGCTTATGATCGAGTCGATCCCGTGATGTCCACCGGAAGACCCATTGCGTTTGATCCGCAATCTGCCCGGTTCCAGATCCATATCGTCGTAAGCTACGATCACTTCCGACGGATCGATCTTTTCCTGACGCATAAGTTTGGCTGTTGCCGTACCGCTATTGTTCATATATGTTTGCGGCAACTGCAGAATAAGTTTTGTTCCGGCAAAACTGCCGACATAACAGAAACTGTTGCAGATATGTATTTTTTCCCAACGTTCAGGCCGGTGACTACGGAGAAATTCCTCAATTAGCATAAACCCCATATTGTGACGGGTTTCAGCATATTCACTGCCGGGATTTCCCAGACCAACCACCAGTTTATACGACATATCTGCCTTTCAAGCAATCAGATTATATCACTTACGCCCGGCAGAAGTCCAGATGCACGATCTGGCTCTTCATGTAGTTGACCTGGACTTCCATGACACGGACCGCAACTTTTTCGCCATTCAGAACGAGAGTGACTTCTTCGCCTTTGACAAGCTTGGCGCTGTCCAGTTCACCGACCGATGCAAAAAGCATCACATTTTCAGTACCTTTGCCGTACAGTACGGCGGGAACCTGACCGTTCTTGCGGGCGCGACCCATTGCGCCTTTGCCGGATTCAGTTCTGGTGGTAACCATGATTTCTTTACTCATTGATCCACTTTCCTTTTTTGTTGTGGGGGACATCTTGCAATATCCCCGCCTGTTTATTAAAACCTTATTACGGTTAATTCTTTATATATTACGCGCGAACTTCATCAAAAAGACACGATACAGATTTGCCTTCGTGAATTCGCATGATAGCTTCACCCAGCAGCGGAGCAACCGATACAACTTTGATCTTACCATTAAGAGTATCTCTCTGCGGCACAGCATCGGTAGTGAAAAGCTGTTTGATATTTTCATTTTCCAACAGGGTCTTTTTACCCTTTTCGTTCAGCAGGCAGTGCGAAACCGCCGCATAAACTTCTTTGGCACCGGCTTTTTTGAGCAGATCCGCAGCAGCACAGAGCGTACCGGCAGTACTGGTCAGGTCGTCAGTTACCACACAGATTTTATCTTTCACATCACCAACCAGATGGCTGCTGGCCACCGAACTGCCGGAAAGACGACGCTTAGCAACCACAGCAAAACCACCATGGAGCATATCGCAGTAATACATAGCCATCTTGGCGCTGCCGCTGTCAGGCGAACAGACAACCGGATCCGGACCGAGAACCTTACGCAATTCAGGAACCAGTACCGGGCGGGCATAAAGGTGATCCACGGGAATATCAAAGAAGCCCTGAATCTGCTGCGCGTGCAAATCCATGGTAATAATACGATCAACACCGGCGGAAACCAACAGATTGGCCACCAGTTTGGAAGTAATCGGAACACGGGGTCGATCTTTGCGGTCCTGACGGGCATAGCCATAATAAGGCAGCACCGCAGTAATACGCGCCGCCGAAGCCCGGCGGGCAGCGTCGATCATAATCAAAAGCTCCATAAGATTTTCGTTAACCGGGGAGCAGGTAGGCTGAATGAGAAATACATCCGAGCGGCGTACATTTTCCTCGAACTGCACCCAAGTTTCGCCATCAGGAAAACGTTCCAGATGAACTCTGCCGAGCGAAAGCCCGAGATAGTCAGCGATGTCGCGGGAAAGCTGCGGATGCGAGCTACCGCTGTAAACCCGAATGTTTTTTGCTGTGTCCATTTTTGATCGTTACTCTCGTTTGAGCAATACCATTGCCATCCAACGGCTCCGGAACGATCAAAACTTGCATTACCGGTTCTTTCATCCGGCAGCAACCAGCAAACTGGAAGCAAATTGCAAATCTTCATGCACCTCACGGAACCCGCAGTTGTTACCCCATTGTCCCAACTGCTGCGATCAGAGAATTCTGATCGAGGGCGGTAACGGTATTTTGGTTTATACCGTGTCAATCCCTATAATATAGCACAACAAAAGATATTTGCAAATATTTTCACCGGCAAACAGCACAAATTCGCAAGACTTTTTTTTCTTGCGAACCAACTGGCAAACTTACCGGCAAATGAAGAATTATTTTGAAGAGTTTCTGATCAGCTTTTGAGCTGACGCTCAAGAACAGCTACCGCACGGCGCAGTTCTTCATCTTTACTGCAAAGTTCCGGAACTTTCACCCACGCGTTCATGATCGTGGCATGATTGCGGCCAAAAGCACTCCCGATCTGCGGAAAACTGCTGGTCGTGAGCTTTCTTGCCAGATACATGGCAACCATCCGCGGCTCAGCAATACTCTTGGGGCGTTTGTTGCTCAAAAGATCGCCGACACGCAAATTGAAGTATTCGGCAACTTTTTTCTGAATCTCATCGACTGTAATCTGCTGCGAAGTAAATTCTTCTTCAAAGACCGAATGAAGTATATACTCCACACGCTCAATGGTAATCGGCATATCCGGATCCAGCGATACACGGGTGAGCAGCTGCATAAGAGCTCCGCGCAACCGGCGCACATTACTGGAAATACGCGATGCAATAAACTCCAGAATCTCATCATCAAAGCGCATCATAAAATCCCGCTGCATACCGCGCAAAATCGCTATACGCACTTCCAAACCCGGAGCATAGATCTCCGCAGTCAACCCCTGTTCAAAACGGGAAACCAGACGCGCTTCCAAACCGGCAATTTCCGACGGGCGTTTATCCGAGGTGAGAATAATCTGTTTACCTTCAGAATAGAGTGCATTGAATGCATTGAAAAACTGCTCCTGCAGCTGATCTTTATTACCCAGCACATGCACATCATCCACCAACAGCATATCAACATCACGAAGCTGAGAACGGAACGCTCCAAACCGGTGACTGTTCAGCGACTCAACAAAACTGTTGAGGATTTCTTCGCAGGTAGCATAACGCACAACCATCTGCGGATTAAGTCTGCGAGCTTCATGCGCCACAGCATGCAGCAGATGAGTTTTACCAATACCGGTATTGCCGTAAATGTAAAGCGGATTGAACAACCCGGGACGCTCTGCCGCACGATGGGCAGCAGTAAAAGCAAAGCGGTTTTCTTCGCCGACTACAAAATTATCAAAGGTATAACTGGAGTTCACCCGGGCACTCTTCAACGGAGTATCAGCTGTTTCAAACACACATCCGGACGGTTCAGCCTCAACATCTGGAGAATCAACAACTTCAAGATTTTCTGCCGCGGCTTCTTCCGGCTGCAGGGGGAAATACCCGGCTTCAAACTTGTATTCATAATCCTGACCATCGATATTGCTCAAAGCTTCAACTATCTGCGTGGAATAACACCTCTCCACCCACTCAGCGAAGAACTCATCTGATACCCCCAGCACCAGACATGCTCCTTCCAAACGCAGCGGCTGCATACTGGAAAACCACTGACTGTAGAGATTTTCCGACACCAGAGCGTGCAATTTTTCTGCGGCAATCTTCCACACAACCGCAGCTGATTTTTCTCCGTTAAACATTTTTTTACCCAAAAAGATTTCCAGCGGTCACTCTCCCCAGAGCCCGCATTCATTTATATAAACTTTATTTTTAATACATTTCCGTATCACAAACAGCGCAAGTTGTTCACAACTCCCTGCAAATTCTGCTTGCTGCTCTATTCACCACCCGCAACATCCGCTTAAAAGCACCGGATAACGGGGTATTCTGCAACTCTTAAACTGACAGGCAATTACAGCTTTTTTGACCTCAAACAAGCTCAAAAACTGCCATCAGAGCCGCTTCATTGCATCCGGACATCACCGGAATTTGTTGTAAAACCATCAAACCCTATAGAACAAACGCAACTTACAACAAATTTTGCAATTCAGCGCACAACTTATTAACAAGTTATTAACAACCTCACCCGGCTTTCGCTTGCGGCGAACAATTATCAATTTACACGCTTTTGTCAATATTACAAATCAAAATTCAAAAGTTTTCGAGAAAAAAAGTTGCAAAATTTATGTTTTCAGAACTTGACATTTTGCAATATTGGATATATAAGGGAAAATTAGTCAAAAGCCTTTGCTTTTTTCGTTTTATAGCATTACATTATATTATAATAATATTCAGAATATTGCAAACTCTTTTCAGGATTTTTATATGAAGACAAAAAAACGGCTCCGGCGGCTCTACAAGACCGAATATGCCCTGACTCCACAGAAACGCATCGATCAAAGCGCAGTGCTGTGCGAAGACAGCGCCATTCTGGGTATCGGCGGGGCATCCGCATTCAATATGGATGCGGAACTGGAAGTCTACGACCTGCCCAATGCCTATATCATGCCCGGCTTTATCGACTCTCACATTCATGGAGCCGGCGGTTTTGATGCCTCCCGGGCCAGTTATAATAATTGCGATATAAAAAATATGAGCCTGCTGCTGGCATCGCGCGGCATAACCGGATTTGTTCCGACCGTAGTAAGTCTGTCCAAAGAGCAGATGCTGCGCGAAATATCAGCTCTGGCAGCAGTGATGAATCAGGAAATGCCCGGAGCAGAACCAGTAGGCATACATCTGGAAGGACCGTTTATCAATGCCCAGAAACGCGGAGCGCAAGAATCCGCATCTATCCGCAAGATCGATCTTGGGCTGGCGCGGGAACTTATCGCCGCAGGCAACGGCCTGATCCGGCGGGTGACGTTTGCACCGGAACTGACTCATGCCGATAAGCTTGTGGAACTGTTGTGCGAAAACAACATCCAGCCATCCATGGGGCACAGCATTGCCAACGAGGCAGAAACGCTGCGCGCCATCGATGCCGGGGCCCGCTGCTGCACCCATCTGTTTAACGGCATGCCTCCGCTGGAACAACGCAATATTTCCATTACCGCAGTAGCATTGACCGATGACCGGGTAACGACCGAACTTATCATTGACGGTCGCCATCTGCACCCGCGCATGGTGGAACTAGCATGCCGCTGCAAGCCGGGGGCAAAACTCGTAGCTATCAGCGACGGGACCATGGCTTCTGGCATGCCCGACGGCAAATATTTTATCGGCGAATCTGTTATTGTTGTGGAAGATGGTTTTTCGCATACGGTAGATGGCAAACTTGCAGGCACTACCACATTGCTGGATACCGGTTGGCACAGTTTGATGAATTATGCCAATACCGATGAAACTTATGCCGCCGGAAGTGTGAGTTACAATCCGGCATTTTCGCTGGGGTTATCCGACCGGGGGATCCTCCGCCCCGGAACCCGGGCCGATATGGCAATCTTTGAACAGGAGACCAACCGGCTGCTGATGACAGTCTGCCGGGGCGAAATCGTGTACTGCGCCGAAGGTATAAAACCGGTGCAGACACCGGTTGAAACAAATATGGACAGTGCTGAAATATGAAAAAATCCGATCATAAAATCGCCGATTACCAACTGCTGGATACCGGCAACTTCCGCAAACTCGAACAAGTCGGCCCGTGGCGGCTCATCCGCCCGGCTCTGAATGCCTGCTGGCAGCCCATGCTGCCGGAAGATGAATGGCGCCGTGCCGATGCCGAATTTATCCGCGACAGTTCCGGCCACGGCAAATGGAAGACCATGCAGCGGCAGCTGGCGGAAAGCTGGGAAATGCGCTGGGGCAATTTCAATTTGCATATCAAACCAACCAGTTTCGGGCATTTGGGATTTTTTGCCGAACAATATCAGAACTGGGAGTTTTTTGAAGAGATCATCCCCACCTTGGGAAAAGAAGTGAAAACCATGAATCTGTTTGCCTACTCCGGTATCGGTTCAATGGCCATGGCTCGTGCCGGAGCGCTGGTTTCACACCTCGATGCTTCACGCGGTATGGTGGAATGGGGCCGGATAAATCAGAGTATGAACGATGATGTTCCTGACCGCATCCGCTGGATCGTGGACGATGTGAATAAATTCTGCAAACGCGAATTGCGCCGCGGCAACCGTTACCGGGGCATTGCGCTCGATCCGCCGAGTTTCGGCCGCGGCAGCGCCGGTCAGCTCTGGAAGATCGATGACCAGATCATTGAACTGCTCGCCATGTGCAGGGATCTGCTGGAAAAAGACGGCAATGCGTTTGTTACTTTGAGCTGTCACTCACCGGGCTTCACGCCGCTTGGGTTGGAACGTCTGTTGGAATCTGTACTGGGCAAAGGCTCCATCCGGAGCCGCGAAATGACTATTCCGGAAACTACCGGCCGGGTTCTGCCCGCCGGGATAACCGCTACCTGGATAAGAAAACAGTACTGAAACAAATAAGTATTCCACAACGCCGGAACGGCACAATAACTTTACAGTGCAGCAACTTTATCCAACGCTTTGCAAAGTTTTTCCACGCCCGGATAATTACTGTAAGTGAAGATGTGATCTTTTATATCGGCATACCGGGCAAGAAAATCTTTTTCACCGCCCTTACCGAAAAGCGCACGGTCTATGCCGACAATCAATGGATAACGAGGATTTTGCTGCAAAAATTCAAGGCGCTCCTCCAGGGCACTGCGGTAATAACGGTGAAAGAGTTCCACATGCAAAACTTTACCGGGATCGCTTTTACACGCAAAGGAAAAATCCGGGAAAATCTGCCCCTGCCCCGCGAGCCGCGGCCAATCAGCATCGGCAGCCTCCCGATAAACTGTTGACTGCGCTCTGAATTGCCGGATAAACATAGCAACTTCATCCGGCACACAGCTTGACCAGCGTTGAGCAGAACTTTTCAACGCGCAATTTTTGCCGGCAAGATTGAGTATTTCCACACGATCACTGTTGAGCAAACGCAATCTGGCGCGGATTTTCCACTCTTTCATCAAAAGTATCACCTGAAAAAAAGCTGCCAGCTGCAAACCGTATTTGCGGTTTTCGCCAAAGAGCACAGCCGGACCGCTGACAGTCAGTTTGACTTCATGAGAGGAAATTTTTTCCACTTCGGCCAACAGCCTGAAAAACTTCAGCCGGCGCATGAATTTACGCAAAGTCATGGGGTCGGGGTCCGCCAGAAATAAATCCAGACTTTCGGCGTACAGCAGCAAACCCTGTACCAGATTTACATTGTATACATTACAAAGCTCTGCAGCGCTCCATTCCGGGACACCGGTCAGCCGGTCAAACTCGGGCAGATCGCCGTAAATATCGCACCGGGCAAACGCTCCTTCATTGCCCATAAGTTCCTGCACCCGGCGGCGGTATACGACCGGATCAGCCGGCGCTTGCATCAGTACTGAAGACGCGCATTTGAACAACTTTTCCCGCAGCAAAGCAGCGGTACCTTCCGAACTTTGCGAAGAAAATTCACAATGATCAAGTATAACTTTATTCATACCGGCGGCCGCTTTGCCCTGCGGAGCAGCTTTCAGAAAAGGCTCCAGATTTTCTGAAAGCTCCGATCGGGTAAGCTGTCTGCCGGCAGCATCCTGATAGATCGCCAGCAAAACTGATGCAATATTCAAATCAGCCTGATCGGCTTTAAGGAAACGCACCTTTATCCGGCCGGAATTGCGGGTAAATTGCAATAATTCTTTATTCAGCATAAACTGCCGCCCCCGACTTTACTGGAATATGCCCGGTGTTCACGGCGGCGGTTGGATACATTTATTTCGCTGGTCGAAGCATTGACCAACTCGTAAAGCACCGCCTGTTTGCCGGGTCTGGCACGCAATATCCGCCCCAGCCGCTGGACATGCTCGCGCACACTGGCGCCGCCGGAAACAATAATGCCGATATTGGCTTCCGGCACATCCACGCCTTCGTTGAGCACTTTGCTGGAAACCAGCACCGGACAATCGCCGGTACGGAAATTTTCCAACATACTTTTGCGTTCGGCACTTTTAGTATGATGAGTCAAAACCGGCAGATAATAGCGCCGCCCCAACTCGTAAGCGGCGGCATTGTCGGCTGTAAAAATAATGATTCTTTCGCCGGCATGTTTGCGGATGAGTTTCCATACCATACGGTATTTTTCTTCACCATTGCGGGCAATATTTTTCTGTTTGAGATAAGCCTCAAAAGCTTTGCGTCCGGCTTGACCGCTGCGCGCGGCCTGCATTATAAAACTGCGCCACGCACGGATCGAATTCATCACCAGATGGTGTTGATGCAGAAAATCAATATAAATCTTGCGGTTTTCCATATACTCTGCCCGCTCCAGAGCAGTGAGTTCCAGCGGAATAGTTTCTACTATATAATCAGATAAAACCCCCTGCGACAGCTCATCTATCTGAATTAAACAGCAAACTCCGCCCATCAGGTCTTTGAGCAGTTCATCCCGCTCCGGATCGCTCTCAGGGGTAGCACTCAACCCCAACCTGTAGGGTGCGATCGACCATTGCGCCGCCAGCTGATTGGCCGGTCCCGGCAGATGATGACACTCATCGGCAATGAGAAAAGCAAATCTGTTGCCGTAAAACTCCATTTTCAAAATCGCCGAATTGTAAGTCGAAACAGTTATATCGTGCGTTTCATTGCTGCCTCCGCCCCACATGCCGATCGGCACATTGAAAAAGCGCTTGAGCACATTCGCCCATTGCACCATCAGATCAATAGTCGGCACCAGGATCAGCGTGGGGCGTTTCAGCCGGGCGATCGCCATTACCGCCAGAATCGTTTTGCCGCTGCCGGTGGGCAGAGCCGCCACCGCCCGGTAAGAGCTTTGGCGCCACGCATCAAACGCCGTCTGCTGATGCGGCCGCGGAATAAGCGTTTCCTGCAAAACGAGGTCATTTATGGGAGCAAAAGCGCACGCTTCATCGTGCAGATCCAACTGCATACTGTGGATTTTCTGCAATATAACAGCATAATCACATCCGCGGGAACGAAAAGCATTGATCCGGCTGTCAAATTTAAAAGCATCCGGCATGGCGGCCACCAGCGTGGCGATCTCATCGCCCGACCAAACCAGAGTACCATTATCAAAAACTGTTCTGATCATAAAATTGTTGCCGCCTTGAAGTTTGCCGATTTGCTTTTTCATAAAATAAAGGTTATAGTAAACTACACCGGCAACATAAAAATTGCCAGTTATTCAGCAATAAAAATGGAGTTTTTGCCCGTTATGAAATATTTTGGAGCCCATGTAAGCGCTTCCGGCGGAGTTTTTAATGCTCCGCTCAACGCCGCCAGTATACAAGCTGATACTTTTGCCCTGTTCACTAAAAATCAGCGGCAATGGAGCGCTCCGCCATTGAAAGACGAAGATATTGCTCAATTCAAAGCTAATTGCGCTGCCAACAACTTCCGGCTTGATATGATCCTGCCGCACGACAGTTATCTGATCAATCTGGGTCAGCCGGATCCGGGTAAAGCGCTCGCCGCCCACGCAGCATTTACCGAAGAGATGAAACGGTGCGAAGCATTGGGTCTGCACCGGCTTAATTTTCACCCCGGCAGCCACCTTAAACTTATCAGCATGGATGAGTGTCTGCGCCGGATCGCTGACGGTATAAAAAAGGCACTTGCCGAAACCAGTCAGGTCATGGCAGTAATAGAAAATACCGCCGGGCAAGGCAGTAATGTAGGCTTTGAACTTGAACAAATCGCTAAAATCATCGAATATGCTTCCGCCGATGAACGGATCCGGGTCTGTATTGATACCTGCCACAGCTACGCGGCAGGTTATGACTTGAAAACCCCGGAAAAATATGCAGAGTTCTGGCAGAGATTCGATCATCTCATCGGTTTTGACCGGCTGGGCGGTATTCACCTCAATGATGCCAAAGCTCCGCTGGGCAGCAAACTTGACCGCCATGATTCGCTGGGGTGCGGCACGTTAGGCTGGGAAACATTTGAGCGCATTGCGCGCGATCCGAATCTGGATAATATACCGATAATTCTGGAAACACCGTTTCCGGAGCTGTGGGCAGGAGAAATAGCACATCTCAAGCAGGCCGCGGCGACTGCCTGATATCACTTTTCAAGTATATCGGCAATAGCGCCGGGGCGGCGGTAAAATTCAGGATTATTGATCTGACCGGCAGCAAGCCGGGTCAGGCGCTCCAAATCATTTAAAGCTGCCAGTAGCGTTTCATTGAGTATTGTTTGAGCAAAAGGCTCCGGCACCACCAGTTTTTTATCAAGTTCGCAGCAGTAAGCAGCATAACCGCATATATCCGAAGCTATGACCGGCACCCCCAACGCCAGAGCTTCCACGATCACAGTACCGGTAGCCTCTTTGCGGGCCGGGTGGATCATCAGATCTGCAGCGGTGAGCAATTCATCTATATAACTTACCGCGCCGGTAAAGATCACCTGATCTCCGACATTACATTTAATTGCAATTTCTTTGTACTTATTAATTTCGCCGCCGCCGGCAACCAGCAGCACGCATTTCTCCCGGAGCTCACCGGGCAATGATGCCAGTGCAGCGATCGACCGGTCAACGCCTTTTACCGCAAATTGCGCGGCGATCTGAATAAGCACGATTTTGTCTTCAGCAATATTGTACTGCAAACGGATATTACGGCGTATTTCTGCATAATTCTCCGGCCGCCGGCAATTTTCATCGATCCCGGCCGGCATCAGCAAAAAGCGTTCCGGAGAAGTCTGATAACATTCGCGATAAGCTGCAATCTGCTTATCAGTCAGCGCCAATATATGAGTTGAAACTTTATTATCAAAAACACTTTTTTCCAAATCAAGAAAAGTCCGGTAGCGGGGCAAAATTTTCAACAGCCACGCCGGATATTTTTTGCGGTAGGCAGAAGCCAGACAATCATCGGCGGCAAAATAAAGATCTCCTCCCGGCAGCCGGTTGAACATCAGAACTTTATCAAAATTCTCCTCTTTTATCAACCGCTGCACCGCCTTGCCGAAAGAGCGCATTTTAGCGTGATTGCTGCACCCCGTTACCGGCACTCTGACAATTCTGAACAATGTATTTTCTGCCAGTTCAGCTTCCTGTAAAGCAAAATAAGCAGTAACTTTATGTCCGCGAGACAAAACTTCGTGCAAAGTACGCAAAAAGTCTTTCTGCAGCCCGCCATGCGGGAAATAACGGTACAATACAAAAGCAAAATGCATGAAAAAACTCCTTATTTCCGTTAATATAATGCCGGAAAATAAATTTGCAAGCAATAATAAAACATGATCCCCTTATACAGATAAAGTTTTTTATAATAAAGCCGGAAATAATCTTTGAAAAAATCCTGAATCAGCCCTTGACAAATATACAACGTTATGGTATATTCCCTCCCCCCGCCTCCCGGGGTATAACATCAAACCTAAAACCACACAAAAAAAAGGAGCTCCAGCATGAAAAAGTCCGCCGTATTCATCACTCTCATTTCCATTGCCGCCATCACCGTGGGTATGGTGATATCAGCTTTCATGTTGAGCCGGTTTATGTTAAAGATCCAGCAAACTACTGAAAAAAGCATCACGGTAAAAGGCGTGGCCGAAAAACAGGTCAAAGCCGACGTTGCCGCTTTTACAGCCTCGGTCAGTGTAAAATCCCCTACCCGATCCGAAGGCCATGCCACGCTGGATAAGGCGGCAAAAGTACTGTGTGCAAAACTCGACAGCCTGGGCTTCGGCGCCGCCGTGCGCGAAGACGAAAGCATTGTCTGCAATGAAATCTACCGCTCCATTGTTACCAAAGAGCGGGGGAAGGAAACCACCACCAGCGTTTTTGACCATTATTCGCTTACTTATTCTGTAAGAGTACGCACCAGTCAGGTAGATCTTACGGCAAAAAATGTGCTCAAGATCTATGAATTAACAGCCCGCAAACAGGATGTGAGTGTAACCGAACCGCAATACTACATAAGCAATCCGGAACAGTACAAGCTTGCATTGGTCAACGAAGCCAGCGCTTCTGCTGCCGAACGCGCCAGAACCGCCGCCCGCCAGAGCGGCAGCGAACTCGGTCCGCTGATGACCGCCCGGCAGGGGGTCATCCAGATAACGCGCCCCGCCAGCAACGACACCAGCGATTACGGCATGTACGATACCTCCAGTGTGCAGAAAGTTATCCGGCTGGTAATGACTATGGAATTTGCTCTGAAGTAATATTTTCAGCAACCGATTGGCACGCTTTACGCCTGCCAATCGGCAACACCGGCTCCACCGGTAACGATATTGGGTTTGACTATTTCGATCTGGTGGGCAAGGAAAAGCTCTTTCAACGCCGCAAAGTGTTTTTCATCGTGATAGATCCCGATGACCGCACCGCCGGACCCGGTAAGTTTAGCCGCAGCACCCAAACTGTTGGCCAACTCCACCATCCGGCGGTTTTTCGCACTTACGGTAGTGGAGCACACCTCGCAGCGGAGTTCAAAATTGCGGTGCAAACATTTTTCAATCGTGGAGTAATCGTATTTATCCAAGGCATCTGAAACCACATCGGTAAGGTGCGCCCACTCTTCGATCGCCGCCAGTACGGCGGGCAATTTGTTATTGTAATCTTCCCGCAGCCGGCTGTGAAGGATCTCCGAACCTTCAGCCAAGTCGGTACGGAATGCCACAAACAAATTCAAATCAGCCGGGATCGTCAATTCACGGTAAATACCGTAACCGTTTTTTTCCATGTGTTCGCGGTTGAAATCCATAAAAACCGGCACATTATACGCCTGTGCCACACGGTCCTGCAACCCGGCATCAATGCCCAATTCATCGGTTTCAACGGCCAGAATAAGATTAGCCAGCTCTGGCAGAGCGATCTCTACATTGTAGAATTCCTGCAGTGCCCTGATACTGGCAGTAATAATTGCCGAAGATCCCGCCAAACCTAAACGGTTTGGTATACTGGTACCATAGCGCATGGTAAAATTGCGGTCATGCAAAGCTATATTGTGTTCATCGCAATACTGCACAAAGCGCTTTATGCTGGCTTTGAGCAGACGGATCCCGCCATAATAGCCGTACAGCCCGACATCGTGCACCAGATCGCGCACATTGCCGAAACTCGGCTGATCCCGCAAGCTCGGCACCAGGGTAAGTTCAGGCGTTTCATAAAGCATCACCTGAGCCGCGTAATTGTCAAAAACAAACGCGATAGTCTTGCCATAGTAGCCGTCCGACGGGTTGCCGATAAGGGCCGCCCGGGGAAAAGCCTGCTTGCGGATGATCATTTTTTTATGCCTTGCAAATGTTCAAAGCTGCCATGTGGCCGTTGAGATCGACATCGCCGGAACCGGCTTCGACAGTCATATCCACCGCCAGAACTTCGTTTTTGATATAGTCAGCAAAACTGTTGGCGGCAGCGATTACATTTTCATCACCGGCCACGGCGAGCTTGATGCGGTCGACCACTTCCAGATTGCTTTCTTTACGCAAATTCTGCACTTTGCTGACGATTTCGCGTGCCAGACCTTCGGCTTCCAGTTCCGGAGTTAAAGCGGTATCCAGCGCAATGGTCACACCGTTTTCGGTGGCAACCACCAGACCGGCTTTTTCGCTTCTCTGCACCAGCAAATCTTCGGCAGTCATAGCAAACACGGTGCCGTCAGCCAGAGTAATATTGTACGCTTCGCCGGCAAGAATGCTGCCGATGGTTGCCGAATCGAGTTTTTCGACCAGCGCGGCGGCTTCTTTCATATTCTTGCCGAGCTTTTTACCCATTACCTTGAAGTTGGCTTTAGCCGAACGGGTCACCAGAGCATCTTCGTTGTCGGAAAATTCAATATCCTTCACATTGAGTTCTTCGCCGATGATGTCGAGCGTTCCGGCCAGCAGTTTGGCGCCTTCAGCATCCGGAGCAAGCAGCACGGCACGGCTCAACGGCTGGCGAACTTTCAGATTGTGCTGTGTACGCAGGAAACGGCCCAGTTTCACCGCTGTCATGGTCAGAAACATCTGTTTTTCCAGCGCTTCGTCACGGCAGGAAGCATCAGGCACCGGGTAATCGCAGCAATGCACCGATTCGGGCATATCGGCAGTACGCAGATTGTTGTAGATCGCTTCGGTGGTGAACGGAATGAACGGCGCCGCGGCTTTGCAGAATTCGATCAGCACATAGTGCAAAGTAGCATAAGCTTCCTGCTTGTCGCCATCGTCGGTACTTTTCCAGAAACGGCGGCGGCTGCGGCGGATATACCAGTTGGTCAGATCGTCCACAAACTTTTCAAAACGGTTCGCCGCCTTCTGCAGATTGTAATTATCAAGCTCATAAGTGATCTCTTCGACCATCTGCGTGCAGCTGCTGATGATCCAGCGGTCAAGCGCATTGGAAAGATTTGCGGGAAGCCTGACACCATCTTTTGCTTCGTAGCCATCGACATTGGCGTAGGTTACAAAAAAGCTGTAGGCGTTCCACATGGGGATCATCACATTACGCAAAACATCTTTGATGCCGTTTTCCGAGAATTTGAGGTCTTCGGCATGAACAACCTGCGAACCGAGCATAAAGAGACGCAATGCGTCAGCACCATACTTATTGACCACATCCATCGGGTCAGGATAGTTCTTTAAACGCTTGGACATCTTTTGACCGTTTTCAGCCAGAATAAGGCCGTTCACAATCACATGCTTGAACGGCGGCTTGTTGAAAAGTGCCGAGCCCAACACCACCAGCGTATAGAACCAGCCGCGGGTCTGATCAAGACCTTCGGCAATGAAGTCAGCCGGATAGTTCGCTTCAAAGTGTTCTTTGTTTTCAAACGGATAATGCTGCTGAGCGTAGGGCATGGAGCCGGATTCAAACCAGCAGTCCAGCACTTCAGGAATACGCTTGAGCGGACTCTTGCCGGTAGGCGAAGGTATTTCCAGCTTGTCGATAAAGTGCTTGTGCAGGTCATCGACTTTCTGACCGGTAAGTTTTTCGAGTTCAGCGGCGCTGCCTACACAAATGACTTCCCCTTCGTCATTGCGCCAGACCGGCAGCGGAGTTCCCCAGTAACGGTTGCGGCTGATCGCCCAGTCGCGGGCGTTTTCCAGCCACTTGCCGAAACGGCCTTCTTTGAGGTGTTCCGGGAACCAGGTGATATCTTTATTGGCGGCGATCATTTGGGCTTTAATTTCGTCGATCTTAACAAACCATGTGGAGATCGCACGGTAGATCAGCGGGTGGTCGTCGCGCCAGCAATGCGGATAATTGTGTTTGATGGTACCGCGGTGGATAAGCTTGCCTTCTGCCTTCAACCGGGCAATGACTTCGTTATCCACATCCTTGACGTAGCGCCCCTGATAATCGGGTACTTCAGCGGTAAAGCAGCACTGGTCGTCGATCGGGCAGACTTCCGGCAGACCGGCGGCGTGGCAGACAGCCGCGTCATCTTCACCGAAACCGGGAGCAATATGCACGATACCGGAACCGTCTTCGGTACTCACATAAGCAGCGGCAAGCACCTGGAACGCACCTTTACTGCGCAAATCAGCAAAGTAGTTGAACAAAGGCTCATAAGTCTTGCCGGCAAGTTCAGAACCCTTGTAGCGTTCAACAACAGCCGGAACATCATTTTTGTAATACGCATTCAAACGGGCTTCCGCCATGATGTAAAACTCTTCGCCATCCTTGATCTTGACATAGTCGATTTCAGGACCGACCGCCAAAGCGAGGTTGCTCGGCAGAGTCCACGGAGTAGTGGTCCAGGCAACAAAGTAGGTGTTTTCTTCTTCCAGACTCTTGAAACGGATGGTGATGGCGGGGTCCACAACTTCCATGTAACCCTGATTGGCTTCAAAGTTCGAAAGCGGCGTGGCACAGCGCGGGCAGTACGGCAGGATCTTATAGCCTTCGTAAATCAAATTCTTATCCCACAGGCTTTTGAACACCCACCAGATCGATTCCATGTAATCGCGGTCCATGGTGCGATAACCGTTGCGGAAATCCACCCAGCGCCCCATACGGTTGACCACGCGTTCCCACTCGCTGGTATAGCGCAGAACAATACCGCGGCAGGCTTCGTTGAATTTATCGATACCATACTCCTCAATGGCTTTTTTATTGTTCAGAGCCAGGATCTTTTCCATTTCGTTTTCCACCGGCAACCCGTGGCAATCCCAACCGAAAGTACGCTTGACAAATTTACCGCGCATGGTCTGATAGCGGGGCACCACATCTTTGATGGTACCGGCCAGCAAATGGCCGTAGTGCGGCATCCCCGTGGCAAACGGAGGACCGTCATAAAAAACGTACTCTTCACAATTTTCGCGCTGTTTGAGCGATTTGGCAAAACTGCCATTTTCCTGCCAGAACTGAAGAACTTCTTCTTCCAGCTTGGGCAGCGACACCTGATTGTCAACTGGTTTGAACATATGTAAACTCCATGATTTAGATTATAAAATTCGAGCAAAAAAATCTTCACAAAAAACAAGTAAAGAGCGCTATTTATATAATATAGCACACAACCGGCTTAATTGCCAGTAGTTTTGAACAAAAAGGTGCGGCCGGCCGGATCGGAGAGTTTTTTCTGCAGATTTTCCAGCAGCAAATACGCCTGCGGCGCAATGTACATGGTGCCCGAAATAGAACTGGCAAGCTCAACATTCAGCCATCCGGGCTCCACTTGCACATTCTGCGACACCCGGGCGCTGTATCCGGGTAATTCAAACTCAAACTTACTGCCGGCAAGCTCACAAAACTGCCACTCTTCAGGCACACTTACAGAAAAAACGGCCTTCCGGGCAAAAGGAGTTGTAAACCAATACGGCAGCGTCCTTTTTCCGGCAGTGCGGATAAGATCGGCAAATCCGGCATCAGGCAGCGTAAAAGTTATGAAATTGCCGCTTTTTTTCCAGAAATCATCGACTGTAAAACGCATTTCAGTTTTTCCGGGATACAGCTCAAAGTTGCGCGATTTCTCCAATATTTCGCCGCCGGCCAGCACGCCGGATAACCGCTGTTCCCAGAACTGCTGTTCTTTTTTCGGTTTGACATTGGCAAAAAAGCGGTTGTATTCAGCGTAAATATTGCCGTAATAACTTTCAGAAAGAGTAAATTCCGCCCTGCCCTCCGGAAGCATTTTCACCACCCATGAGCTATGGAGTTTATCCTGAAATTCCGGTCCGCAGCCAATCAGCGAAAAGATTTCACCATTAGCGCAATTCAAAGCTATTTTACCGGCATGCCGATAACTTTCCAACACCGAATATTCATCGTTATCATTTAACAGCAATTCCCCGTTTTCTGACTGAACGATCAATATGACCGTATCAAAAAAATTACACGGCAGCCGCTGGAAATTGGCCTCCGCTGCCGGAACATCAGGCACTCCTGAAGCCAGGATTGTTTCAATATTTTCCACTCCGATACTTTTGAGCATGGCATAGAACAACACCGCCCGGTCAAGACTGTTGCCATACCCCTCACGCAAGGTTGTATCAGCCGGCGTAATATATTTCAAACCAAGAACATCCAGTTCCAAACCGGCGTGGCGGATATTTTTTTCGATGTAATCGCGCAAAGCCTTCACTTTTTCGCGCAAACTTTGTTTGCCAGCGGTAAGTTTTTCAGCGGTTTCCGCGGCCATCGGAGCATGAGCGGCTGCCCTTTCGATCGTCTGCACAACTTTGCGGCAATATTCGTAATTATCGAACCAGCTTATTCCGGCAAACGGCGAAAAAAATTCTGCCGGCGGCGTGCCCGGTTCCTGCGGCATCATGATCTGATCTCCGGAATAAACTTTCACGGAACAAACTCTTCTGGAACTTGATTTTACAATCCTGAAACCGGCATCAGGCAGCGCCAGACGGAGTTTCTTCCGTAATTTTTCCGGATATTTGAATTCCACCACGCTGTTGACCACCGGCAATTTGCGCCACAAACTGTAAACATAACTGGAATCCGGCCGGTCAAAAAAACGGATCCGCCATTGATATTCTATAATACTGCCGGGCTTGACTCCGGGCAGCGGCACAATGATTTTTTTCCCTTGCGGATAACGCGGTGCGGCATTACTGCCGACATCCATGACTTTAACCGTTTCAAGCTCAACCGGCACCGTGTTTCCTTCCGGAGAAACAACACTGCCGGTAATAAATTCAGCCGTAGAAACACCGTCAACAAAGGGTACTGTTATCTCTGAAAAATCCTTTACTCCACTGTAATCAAGCACTTTGATCTTCTGTTTGCAGGTGACAACGTAACTTTTCAGCGATTCAATATTTACTTCGATCTCCGAATTTTCCAATACCGCCGGAGCCGCCGGAAATTCAACCTGTTTATCATCAAATGAACGCTTTACGATTATCCGGTTATTCTCAGCTTTGAGATAATCCAGCAAAGCTTTCCGGAAAGCAGCATACTCACCGGCTGCAACTTCCACTTTTTTGAGTTTTACACCACGTTGTGCACTCAATACCCGACCTTTAGCGGTAACAGAATTTCTGATTTCCAACAACTGATCATCCATATTTTCATACTCCGGCAGCGCGATAACTTTCAATGCAGCGGGCAGCTCAAGCTGAATATCTTCATGCACTCCGGCAGTGGAAAACAACTGCAGCGGGTAACGCCGGGCAGCCAGCATACTATCGTCCAGCATAAAGTTCAGAGCACCAAAACCGTTACTCAAATACGGCATCCGCAGCAGTCCGGCGCCCCATTGTATATCAACAAAATCAGGTACGGAAGACTCAATGATCAACTTGAATTCCTTTCCCAGATCCCGCACATCTTCCGGCAGAATTTCCACACGTTTCACCACGGCTCCCGGCAAGGCTTTTTTGAGTGCCGAAGCAATAAACTGTCTGCGGTATTCCGGAGTCCAGCGGGCAAATGCCCCGCGATAGATATTGTCGTTTATCCCTTTAAAAATGAGTTCGGTTTTCAAAACAAGCTGATAATTTTCATCTATAACGCCGCGACTGCGGACAAGCAGCATATTTTTTTCCGGCGCGATCACCGGTGTACGGCGCAATATATCCCCTTGGGCAGTAGCACACAAAAAACTTTTATCCATGGCGTAAGCCGGCAAGAGCTCGCTGGAATTTTCATCCGTGGGGTCCATAAGGATCAATTCGCCATCAGGCATTTTAACCCCGGTGATGGCATGATTGAAGTAGTTGTTCGGAATCTCTCCATCTTTGGGATCGCCGGCCATAAAAAGCACCATAAAAGACTCAAAACCAACTTCTCGGAGCATCGCAGCAAGCAATGCGGCTTTATCGCGGCACACGCCGTGTTTCTGGGCAAAAGTATCTTTTACATCATGCGGCTCATACCCGGGGGCGGTATCTTCGTTGGTAACTCCGGTATAGCGGATCTCTTTGGAAACAAAATCAAACAATGCCCGGATGGCGGCCTTGCCCTGTTTACCCTCAGCAAGCTTGCGGGCATGTTTTACAAGTTCCGGCGAAACAGCTTTCAGACGCGCTTCACACAAATCATGATACCAGCGCGAAATCGTCTGCCAATCCTTTGCTGTACTGGTCAAAACGCGCATGGCATGCAAATACCACGGCGGCATATCCGGTTCCGGAACGATTTGCGGTACATTGTCAGCGTCGAACTCGTATACGATCCGGCCGTTTTCTTTGCGTACACTTTTTTTCAGAGTACCTTTTACTTCATCCTTGACGGCGATACTCTGCAGCGGACATTTTTCCGGTGCACTTATTCTATATTTATAACGCAGCACCGGCGCTGTACTCTGCAAAACGGCAATATCACACCACACGCCTTTCATACGGGGGCGTACAGTCTGCATGGACCATTTGGCATGGACTATATCGCCCACCGCCAGATCAGGTATTCCGACATTGAGTACCTTGTTGGCAGGGTCGTAAATATTGCTCTGCATCTGCCCCGGCTCGATGGTGATATTTTTCTGTAAAGCCGGTTTGAGAATTCTGCCGTCGGGCTTGATAACCGATATATCAATAACCGGCGGCTTATTGTAAAAACTGTTAAAATGCAGCGTGATCGTGCGCATATCCTGCCGACCGGCATCAGTAACGATCAAAGTCCACGATTCATCATTGCGCTGATAAGTGCCATCACAATTATAACTGACCTCTTCCAAATCATCCAGCAAAATGGTATGTGCATCGGGATAACGCTTCAAATCCAGTTTGCGCCATTGTTTTGCGGGGTCGGGTGCCACAACTTCAGCGACCGCCGGAACCGCCGGAGCCCCCGGAGATGCAGTATCCGCATCAGGAGCCGCCCCAATTGCCGGATCAAAGATTCCGCACCCGCTGTTCAGCGAGATCAAAAGTAACAGAAAAATATGAAAAATAACTTTTTTCAGCATAAAAACACCCTTCAGTGCTATAAAAAACAATAAAAATGTACTTCCTTATAAGACAAAATTTAACTCAAATTGCCAAAAAAGAAAATTTTTTCGCAAAAAACTTACATCTTTTATTTGAAAAAAACGGTATTTGTATTAAATTAACCAAATGTGAATAGTAAAATACACTCATAAAACTAAAAATAATAACAGACAAGGTTGGTTCAAAATGGGTCAGCAACACAACAAGATCATCAAGCGCCGTCGCCGCAAGGCATACCTCGCCCGCTGCAAAGCCCGCGTGGCAGCTCTCATCAAGAGCGGTGCCAAACGCAAGTAAGCAGTATTTGCGTTACAGTTTTATAACTGGATGAAACTTGAACCCGACCCACTCCGGTCGGGTTTTTGTTTTGTAATGGTCAATTTATATTCAATAAACCGATGAATATCTTCCGTAAAACCATCAATTTTCTTTTTGAATATCCCTGTCCGTTGTGCAACTGCGATAATCCGGCAAATCATGACTTCAACAGTTTTTGCGCGGATTGCCTTGAAAAAATGCCGTTGCTCCACGGCAAACGCTGCCGAGGCTGCGGCGGTGAGCTGGATGGCGCGCTGGAGTTGTGCCGGCAATGCTTATCAATGCCGCCGCGCCCCTGGCAAAATGCCATGAGTATAATGCAAATGGAAGGTTTGGGGCAACAGGCAATCCACCAGCTGAAGTTTTCCGGCAACACAGCCATAGCAAGAGCAATAGCCGAACTTGGAGCGCCACTGCTGACCAATGAAGATTTCACCGGATGCGATATGATCGTGCCGGTACCCTTGCACTGGCGCCGTTATTGGCAAAGGTCATACAATCAGTCGGAACTGTTGGCAAAAATGCTTTCCAGACACCTGAATATCCCCTGCCGCAAACCGCTGAAACGGATCCGTCAGACCATAAGTCAGGCCACATTAACCAGGGAAGAACGGTTGAAGAATCTGAAAAATGCCTTTGCAGTTCCCCATAAAGAACAGGTAACAGGCGCAAAAATACTGTTGACAGACGATGTACTGACCACCGGCTCCACTCTGCACGCCTGCGCCGAAACTCTTCTGGCAGCAGGAGCAGCAAAAATAGTAATATTCACCGCAGCAAGAAGATAAACAGCAGTAATATTTGCTCTTTTCGGCGCTGTGCTTGCAGCGATCTTCCGGCAGTTGCGGGCAAACGCCTGAAATGGCATATTGCTGCAATTACAGAAAAAAGTCATTGATTTACGCAGAAGTTCAAATTGCCGCCGGACTTTTTGGCATTTTTGTCCAAACAATGTCGGCGGATGAAGTTGAAAAGTTGAAAGCCAATGCTATTGTAATACATTGTTCGGATCTTTTGTGTTAAACATTAATGATCCGGTCGTTTTTAATGTGCAGCAAGTTCCGGCAGTTTCAATCAAATCTGACAGTTTTTACCGGACAACAGTGTTTTCCGGATTAATGATTGGAAAAAAAGCAACAGAGGTATTTTATGCTTGAAATAATTTGTCCCGTCGCCGGGAAATTCGACAGTATTGAGGCAGTCAAGAGTTTTGCTCCCCGGCGGATAACTCATGTTTTTCATGATATAGATGGTACGCACTCGCTGATTCGCGACTGGGTTCCGGTAATGGCGCTGGTCAACGGAGCAGTGGCCCGTTACGGTATGTTTCCGGGCAATGCCCGCGAGGTGGCCGAAGCTATCGGCAGACACCGCAACGAAGAGTTTGAAGAAGCCCGCCGCTTTGCCATTGAATCGGCCGGATTATCGGCTTTGACTCAAATGGAGTGGGCTCTGCGTATGGCCCGCCGATTGAACAACACCAGCAGCGAGATCAACGAAAAAATTATTGCTGCCATCTGGCAGGGAGCTGAACGCTTTGAAGACTCCGGAGAAAGTGCTGAAGAACTTGCTTTGATGAATAAACAGGCTTCTGAACTTTTCCGGGCATACGAAATACTGCTGCTGGAAATGTGCCGCAACGAAAATCTGGCAGCCGCCGGAAAAGCCCCGGAAGCGTGGCAGGTGGCAGGCAGTATGGATTTTATGCAGTTTTTATTTGATAACGGAGTAAAAAATTACTTTGTTACAGGAGCAGTTGTTGAATACGATTCTCAAGGTAATGCCACGGGGACGATGGCAGAAGAAGTCATTACACTCGGTTATCCGATCGGTAAAGGTAAACTCATTGAGCAATTTTGCGGTTCTGTGTGGAATAAAAAAGAACCCAAGGTGGAAATTATGCGAAAACTCTGCCGGGCAAACAACATTGCGCCGGAAAATCTGCTGATCGTAGGCGACGGGCGAAGTGAAATTTCTGCTGCCGTAGAGCTCGGAGCATTGGCCATCAGCAGGTTGGATGACAAATCATTGCGGCAAAAGGAAATCCATCGTGCTATCGGTACCAATTTAATAGTGAGCGACTACCGGGAAATAAAGAATATCTTCCGATGCTGAAAGACTCTGCTTGTCAGCGAAAAGGCTGTAAGTAAAATCCAGGCAGTGCCTCAACACAGTACACCAAAACACGCCATAGAGCGTTACAGGGACTAAACGAATAAAGTAAGTAAAATTCAGACATAAAAATGGTACCCCAGACAGGAATCGAACCTGTGACCAACTGCTTAGAAGGCAGCTGCTCTATCCTCTGAGCTACTGGGGCAACATCTATTAAGATAGCATAGGAATGTGATTTTTCAATCTTTGAAGGCAATAAAAACGCAATAAAATGCAAAAAAGGCGCACAATGAGCCTAAAAAAACTTGCAAAAAGACAAATCAGGTGTAAATTATTAAGTCATTACCATGATCGGGTGCAAAACGTTTCTCCCTTCGTTAGGCTCCGGCGCGTAAATTTGAAAAACTTTAAGAATCAGGAGAATATGAAGATGTATGCTATTATCAAAGCTGGCGGCAAGCAGTACAAAGTTACCCCCGAGTGCGTGCTTGATGTTGAAAAGCTGGAATTGGAAGCCGGTCAGGTTGTCAAATTCGAAGAAGTTCTCGCTATTGGCGAAGAAGGCGGTCAGCTGAAGGTTGGTACTCCGGTCATCGAAGGTGCTTATGTGGAAGCAGAAGTTGTCGAACAGTTCCGCGCCGACAAAGTTTGGGCTTTCAAAATGAAGCGCCGCAAGAGCTATCGCCGCACCATCGGTCATCGTCAGAACCTGACCAAGGTCAAGGTAAAGGCGATCGTGGAAAAATAATTGCGTTTTGCGACTTATCCGGACCGCTGTGCGTTTAGCTGGCGGTCTTTTTTTTAATAACACAACTGTTTCAATATAAAGAGGTAACACCATGCAGTACGACAAAAATGGTGCGCTGTTGCAGAGCGAAGCGCCGACTTTGAAACTTATCAACCGCGGCAAAGTGCGCGATATTTACGATCTGGGCGACAGTTTGCTGTTTGTGGCAACCGACCGCTTGAGTGCTTTTGACGTGGTCATGCCCAATGGTATTCCCAACAAAGGTAAAGTTCTGACCCAGATTTCGCTCTTCTGGTTTGAATATCTTACCGGAATTCCGAATCACATCATCACCACCGATTTGAGCACCATCGAAGTACTCAAACCTTATGTAAAAGATCTGCAGGATCGCTCGATCGTGGTCAAAAAAGCCAAAGTGCTGCCGGTGGAATGCATCGTTCGCGGCTATCTGGTCGGTTCGGGTTGGAAAGATTATCAGAAGACCGGTGAAGTATCCGGCTTGAAACTGCGCGACGGCTACAAACTGGCCAGCAAGCTCGATGAACCGCTGTTCACGCCTTCGACCAAAGCTGAAATCGGCGAACACGACGAAGCGATCAGCTACGACGGTGTGGCGAAAATCATCGGCGAAGAATACGCCAAAACCATCCGCGACATGGCGTTGGATATCTATACCAGAGCACGCGATTATGCCGAAAGCCGCGGTATAATTCTTGCCGATACCAAATTTGAATTCGGCACGATCGACGGCGTGGTAACGCTGGTAGACGAAGTTTTGACTCCGGATTCGAGCCGTTTCTGGCCGAAAGCGAGTTACGTGGAAGGCACCAGTCCGGTGAGTCTGGATAAGCAGTTTGTTCGCGATTATCTGGAAACATTGGATTGGAACAAACAGGCTCCGGGCCCGGTCTTACCGGAAGAAGTGGTAAGCAAGACTGCCGCAAAATATATAGAAGCTTACGAAGTTCTGACTGGCAAAAAGTGGAACTTCTGAAGTGATAAAGTTTCTGCATTATACATCTGAATAAATGCAGAAACAAAACCTTGAGACAAAAGTCAATAGTTTGTTTCAAATAAAAGTTGATATTATAAGTCAAACTTATTTCAAACTTAAGGGAACTTTTCTTTTTGTGAGCAAAAAGAAGAGTTCCACGAAAAGGTTTGGAAAAGAGTGAATCAACTTTTATTAAAAACAGCCGGGGGTGTACCGGATTCGATTGGCAGCGTTCGGGGTGGATTGCATGTCGAGGATGATCGTTGGCCTCGTAAAACATCGATTAAAACAATAATTGCGAACGAACAGTACGCATTGGCTGCGTAATTTGACGGCCACATCC
>JAZTWG010000055.1:0-68811 GCA_045635745.1 Victivallaceae bacterium | reverse complement strand
ATCCCGGCATCACCGGCAGAAACTCTTTGCGGGGAGAAATTGCTGTTAAATGCGAAAAATCAGAGTATTCGCCTGAAACGATTTTGCATATCACCATTGCACCGCAGAATATAAGTCTGTTTTGCTGGATTTATCTTTGTTTTGCGGTGATGGGGGGAATTTTGCTTTTATGTGTCGGAACGTGGCAAGCTGTTATTCCCTTGGGAATGAGCGTATTTTTGTTCGTGATCCTTGCCCTCTGCCGTTCGGCTGCCGAAAATGAAGTACCCCAAATCCGTCAGGCGCTTGAAAATACTTTACGGAAATTTGAAGAAAAATACCGTGATAAAGAAATTGAATTTCCACAATACGAAAATCAGACACAAAAGATTAATTTTTTCCGAATCGCTCTATTGTTGACGGTACCGATCGTGCTTGTTCTTATCTTTGATCCGGCAAGTACACTTTCGCTCCGGAATTTTCTGGGAGATATTTTCGGAACCATATTCTTTATTGATTTTCCGATTGGGATGTGTCTCTTGCATTACTACTATCCGCAATTTTTTCGACATCGCAAAAGCGGACATTATTCCCTTGTACCGTGGGGAATATTTTTCCTTCTCTGCTGGGGGATCGTGGCTCTGGAAATGTTCCTTGAAACGCAGTAGGGGCGGTATCCTGAGAATGGATTTTCTGTCGCTTGTGCGTACCTTTTCGGCTGGGCATATATCTGGTTTACTATGATCCCCATCGGCTTGTTCTACCTGCTGATTCGCGGAATCCAGAAACTGTACCAGAAAAGGAGAAAAGAAGTTGAGAAAGAAGATTGAATACATTATTTCAATAGTTATTTCCCTTATTCTTCTTGAGAACGGGTACTTTTATGCTGCTTTTAGAAAGGGTAAACGAATATGCTGAAATCAAAAAAATTCTGGATTGCCGTCATTCTCCTGATTGTAACCAACATCGGGACTGCTGTCGGGTGTATGTGGGTTGCTGAAAGAATAACTGCTTTACATATAATGTCAGTTTACAGCAGTATGAATTTCAAAAAAGTTGAAGATACAAAATTATTGCTGACAGCAATCTCTGATGAGATTAAAAAAGATCCGGAACAGGCAATCGTAAAAATAGACAAATTGCAACAGCAAATCCCGAATTCATACGAAGGATTCAGAACTGCTGAAGAACTGAAAAAAGCCGGATTTAAATAAATGTCGGCGGTGCGACTGTTTTTCGAAGTGTTTTTCATGATTTGTGTAATAGACACCCCATCGGGTTCTGCCACAGAAGCAATCGTTTCAACAATATCCGGATCAAGGTATAACTGTTTTCTTTTATTTTTGCAATTGCCGCTATACTTAATTGCATTTTGCATAAATTGCACTATATTATGCAACCTGAGTTTTGTTCTTCCGATTCCTGTACAAAATTATACTTTGTTACGGCAAACGGGGTGTGGAATCAATGTTACGGGAAATAAAATATGAACTTACTGGAACGCTTCTTTAAATTGCGGGAGAACAATACTTCTGCCCGTAAAGAAATTTATACCGGAATCATAACTTTTATGGCAGTGGCTTATATATTGGCTGTTAACCCCGATATACTCAGCAGTACAGGTATGCCGCGTGCCGGACTTTTCTATATTACAGCTTTTGCCGCTTTTATCGGTACTCTTGCGATGGCTTTTATCGCAAATGCGCCTCTGGCTTTAGCGCCTGCAATGGGGCTGAATGCTTTTTTTGCCTATTCAGTTGTGAAAGTTATGGGGTTTTCGTGGCAGTTTGCCCTTTTTGCGGTAGTCATTGAGGGGATCATATTTTTTCTCCTGTCTCTGAGTTCGATTCGGGAAAAAATAATCAATTCGATTCCTCTTTCGCTGAAATATGCAACGGGCGCCGGAGTCGGGATTTATATAACGCTGATAGCTTTCAAAAATGCGCGTATTATAAAAGCACATCCTGAAACATTGATGACAATACAGGATTTCTTCGGGCCCGATTTTCACACTGCCGGGATCTCCGCACTGCTTGCTCTGGCAGGGATTTTGTTTTCTGCATTTCTTATGCACCGCAAAATTCCGGGAGATCTGCTTTGGGGGATTCTTGGAACCTGGGGACTTGGTATTATATGCCAATTGACAGGTATTTATCATGTTGATCCAGCCAACGGCTTTTGTTCTTTGTTTCCGAATTTCAGCGCGACAGCTTTAACTGAACCGTTCCGTGAGTTTGTCGGGATGTTCGGTTCTGCATTTGAAGCAGATAAATGGACATGTAAATCCTCCGAAGCCTCCGGCTTGCAACTTTTGCTGTCAGCTGATTTCGCAGTAATATGTTTCGCATTTTTCTTTACGGACTTTTTTGATACAGTCGGTACGGTAAACGGAGCAGTGGCAGGCACTCCGTTGATGAATAAAGATGGCTGCATTCCACGATTGAAAAAGATTCTGCTTGCAGACTCAATCGCCACTTTTGCCGGCGGTGTTCTGGGTACGAGCACAACTACAACATTTGCCGAATCTGCAGTTGGGATAAGAGCTGGCGCAAGAACGGGTTTGTCGGCTCTGGCTTGTTCATTCTGCTTTTTGCTGTCACTGCTGGCAGCTCCGATTTTTCTGGCGATTCCCGGGTTTGCAACTGCCTCTGCGCTCGTGATAGTCGGTTTTTTGATGATAAAATCGATCACTTATATAGATCTTAATGATATTGCCGGCGCCGTTCCCGCATATATTCTTATTGTCAGTATTGTTTTTACATACAGTATCAGTGATGGCCTCGGCTTGGGAGTCATTTCCTATACACTTCTCAATTGCCGACGCAAGGGGAAAGTCAACTGGATACTCTGGGCTGTTTCACTGTTGTTTATTGTAAAATATTTATGTTTGTAATGTCCGTATAAATTATAAATTTGGGTGAAATTTTATAATGGAACATATTGAAATTATCAAGACACCTGAAGAGGTGAATGCAAGAATCCATGAGCTGGGTGTGGAAATTGCACAGTGTTGCGGATCGATGCCGTTAACAATGATCGTAGTTATGAATGGCGGTTTGTTCTTTGGAGCAAAATTGGCAGAATCCATAGAGCTGGAAGATTTTTATATTGATTCCATTGCCGCCGGGAGCTATAAGCGCAATGTCAGCACCGGAGTTGTGCAGTTGCGTTCCACTTTGAAACTCGATCCCAAGGGACGCAATATTTTGATAGTAGATGAAGTTCTTGATACCGGAAGAACTCTCAAGGCTATTCAGGAAACTCTTCTGGAAATGGGTGCGTTGAGTGTAAAAACGGCTGTGCTGGTTGAAAAGAAACTTGAGCGCCCGGATGGTGTTGAACATGCCGATTGGGCTGGATTTTTCATGAATGACCGCTATCTTATCGGTTGCGGAATGGACTCTGAAGAAAAATACCGGCATTATCCCGGTATCGCAGTTTTAGGTTGATAATAGATTTTCACCTGAAAACGATTTGCAGAACGGTCGGCAATAAGTAAAAATGCGACCATTTTTTTCAAATCTGACCCAAATCGGGGGGGCAAAACTTCAAAAATATTTGCAGCCCCCAGTTGGTATATTATTGGCGGGAAAAACGGTTCTGGAACACCGTATTTCTATTCTGCGGAGCTTTCGTTATAAAATTATTATTTATGGTTTGGTGCAGTATTTTTTGAAGACTTCGTAATACCCTTCCTGCAGTATGGCACTGCCGCTGCACACCAGAAGTGTTCTGCCGCCGGCGGCAAGATAATTGCTGTTGTCAGTTGGGGGATTTTTTTCTTTTCCACCGTTGTACGCTTCGATTTTCCTGTTTTTTATAAAATTGGCTCTATTTCCCCGCAATTATGCTTGCTAATAACTGGGATGTGTGATATATTTTCATACGAAAAGTTTTTATGTGAAAGGACGTTTTCTTATGAAGGCTGTAATCAGTGTTACCGGTTGCGATGCCATCGGCATCATCGCCAAAGTCAGTTGTGTCTGTGCCGAGTTCGATGTCAATATCGTAGATATTTCACAGACCGTTCTGCAGGAGTATTTTTCCATGATTATGATTGTGGAAATCGACAGGATATCTGCACCGTTTTCCACATTCGTTGACCGGATGAGCGAATTGGGGAAAGCCAACTCGCTGGAAATCCGCACTATGCATGAAGATATTTTCAATGCCATGCACCGGATCTGAAAGGGAAATACACCATGCTTGCCAGCAATGATATCTTTGAAACTATCAATATGATAAAAGAGGAGTGTCTGGATATCCGCACGATCACGATGGGGATATCGCTCTTTGATTGTCAGTGCGACGATGAAAAACGTCTCTGTAAAAATATTTACGATAAAATCATGTTCCACGCCGGTAAATTGGTGCAAACCGGTATGGATATTGAAAAAGAATATGGCATACCCATTATCAACAAACGCGTTTCAGTTACCCCGGCGGCATTGATGTGCGGCGGCGTTTCCCGCGATGGTGCGCTCAATATAGCTCATACTCTTGACCGGGCGGCCCGCGAATTGGGGATCAACTTTATCGGCGGTTACAGTGCGCTGGTGCAGAAAGGCTTTTCCAATGGCAGCCGCACTCTTATTTCCGCTATTCCGGAAGCGCTTGCAACAACTGAACGGCTCTGCTCGTCAGTCAATGTGGCGTCCACCAAAGCCGGTATCAATATGGATGCAGTAGCGTTGATGGGAAAAGTGATCCGGGAAACAGCCGACCTGACCAGAGAAAATTCAGCCATCGGCTGTGCCAAGCTGGTGGTCTTTGCCAATGTACCGGAAGATAACCCGTTTATGGCAGGGGCATTCCACGGCATAGGTGAACCGGAAACGGTCATCAATGTTGGTGTTTCAGGCCCCGGCGTGGTGGCTTCCGCCATCCGTCGTGCCGGCACAGAATGCAATCTTACGGAAATAGCAGAAACCATCAAAAGAACCGCTTTCAAAATCACCCGGGTGGGCCAGCTGGTGGCAAAACTTGCCAGCGAAAGACTCAATGTTCCTTTTGGCATCGTTGATCTTTCACTTGCGCCCACTCCGGCGATCGGGGATTCGGTAGCATATATTCTGGAATCCATCGGCTTGGAAAAGTGCGGCTGCCCCGGAACAACTGCCGCGCTTGCAATGCTCAATGATGCAGTAAAAAAAGGTGGTGTGATGGCTTCCAGTCACGTAGGCGGCCTCTCGGGCGCATTCATCCCGGTTTCCGAAGATGCCGGTATGATCGAAGCGGCCAAATGCGGTGCTCTTACGCTTGAAAAACTTGAAGCCATGACCGCTGTCTGTTCAGTGGGACTGGATATGATCGCCATTCCGGGTGACACCAGCGAAGAAATCATTTCCGGTATTATTGCCGATGAGATCGCAATCGGGGTGGTCAATACAAAAACTACTGCCGTGCGACTTATTCCTTCCGGCCAAGCCGGCGACATGATCAGTTTCGGCGGACTGCTCGGCGAAGCGCCAGTCATACCGGTTTCCCGTTTTTCTCCGGAAATTATGATCAAACGCGGCGGACGCATTCCCGCGCCGCTGCAAAGTTTGAAAAATTGATCCATAATCGTGCACAGCGGAAGATAATGCCCCGGTATAAATAGAGCTTACCGGGGCACCAAGGAGAGTATTCCGTTTGAAATCTGATGCCGTTTTACTGTACTCAGAGCCATAAGTTTGCCTCCTGCAACCCAACAATTGTAAATTTTATGTATTTTTATCATGAAAAATATTGAAGTCATAAAAACGCCTGAAGAAGTAAGCAGCAGAATTTGCGAACTGGGCACTGAAATTACTGCTGCCTGCGGTTCTGCGCCATTGACAATGATCGTGGTGATGAATGGTGGTTTGTTTTTCGCTGCAAAATTAGCCGAAGCAATAAAACTCGATGATTTATACATCGACTCCATTGCGGCCGGCAGTTACAAGCATAATGTCAGTTCCGGAGTTGTTCAGCTGCGTTCCACGCTGAAGCTTGACCCTGCCGGCCGCAATATCCTGATCGTGGATGAAGTTCTCGATACAGGAAGAGCGCTCAAAGCAATTCAGAACACGCTGTTGGAAATGGGCGCTTTGAGCGTAAAAACGGCTGTCCTTGTGGAAAAAGAACTCGACCGCCCCGAAGGTGTGGCGCACGCCGACTGGGCCGGATTTTTCATGGATGACCGGTATCTCATCGGCTGCGGGATGGATTCCGAAGAAAAATACCGCCATTATCCCGGTATTGCAGTATTGCAGTAAGCACGTTTTTCAGCGTAAGCCGGCACGCAGAATAATGAGTCGGAAATATTTTTACCAGCCAGTATCGGCAACAGAATTCCGGATAAAATCCCGAATGATTTTACAACCTTTTTCCAGTTGGCTCATATCATTGGGCGATGAAATCGCTATGCGCATAAAACTGTATGGCGTGTGAGTTACGGTAAAACGGTAAGAGCCGTAAACACTGACGCCCTGCTGAAGCAGCCGGCGCTCCATTTCCATTTCGTCCATAGCCAGTTTGGGCAGCGGCAGCCAGCGGAAAAATGCCGATGGAGTTCCCGGTTTGACCGCATCAGGAAAAAAACGGTCGAATATAAGGTTTCGTTCCCGGGCAAGCTCTGCTTTCTGTTCCAGAATTCTGGCAGCTTTACCGCTTAAAATCAGCTCCGTCATGATCTCGGCATCCAGCGACGAAGTTTTGATATTCAAATGAAACAATGCATTTAAAAGCGGTATCCGGAAGTTTTCCGGAAAAGCCGCAAAAGCCACCCGCAACCCGTTGCACAGAGCCATGGTGGAGTTGCATATGTAAATTGTCTGCTCCGGCAGTCTGGAGAACATGGAGTGATAAGTTTCGCCGGTGATCTGCGGAATACCGGTATTATCGTCTTCAAGCAGGATAAGCTTGTGCCGTGCAATAACAGCTGCCAGTTCATCTTTGCGCTTTTCCGGAATGGTGCAAGTTGTGGGATTGGCACAGTTGGGCATCAGAAAAATGCCGCTGATGCCTTCTTTGCTGCAGATTTGCTCCAATTCGCCGGGGATCATACCGTCAGCATCGCCGCTTACCGGGATCAGTCTGATGTGCGAAAGGTGCGCAGTACCGATCAGATTGGAATAAGTAAACTCATCGACCGCGATCTTATCGCCGATCTTAAAAAGAGAAAGCATTGCCGCGCTGATGATATTCTGTGCCCCGGAAAATATGGCGGTGTGTTCGCTGTCGGTATGCACATCCATTTGTTTCATCCAATGGGCTCCGGCGGCACGCTGATGCAAATGTCCGGCGACTCCGGTATACGAGTAAAGTTCTTCAATATACCCCTTTTTCAAAACATTTTCGCTGGCCTCGATGATCGGCGCTTTGATTTGATCAAAGCCCTTCAACAACCCCAATTCGATCAGACCGGGCACCCGTACAGACTGCTGCATATTGTTTTTGCCGGGCAGCGGCGAAACAAATGTGCCTTTGCCGGTCACGCCGTAGATCAATCTGCGCTCCCGGCAGAGATTGTAGGCTTGAGTAATGGTCGTAAAGTTCAAATCCAGATAATCTGCCAGCTCCCGCTGCGGCGGCAGCTTGGTACCGGCGGCCAATTTACCGGAAACGATATCTGCTTCCAGCGCATTGGCAAGAGTAAGATAATACGGTCTCTTGAGTTTGGTTTTGTCCGGAGTCCAGCTTAAATAAAAATTGTTGAAAGAGTTTGTTGGCATTTTATTGTAATCCATACAATTTCAATGTTTGTATTGAATATAGCCGCAGATTATATTAAAGTCAAATCTCAAACTCAAAAATAAGGAGAAAAAAATGCAGAACGAACAGTATGAATTGAATTGCGACCTCGCCCGTATGCTCAAAGGCGGCGTAATCATGGATGTGACCACCCCCGAACAGGCTAAAATTGCGGAAGATGCCGGAGCTTGCGCGGTTATGGCGTTGGAACGTATTCCCGCAGACATCCGTGCGGCCGGCGGAGTCTCCCGCATGAGCGATCCGGGCATGATCAAAGGCATTCAGGATGCCGTTTCCATTCCGGTGATGGCCAAGTGCCGTATCGGACACATTGCTGAAGCCAGAATTCTGGAAGCCATCGAAATCGACTATATCGATGAAAGCGAAGTCTTGAGCCCGGCCGATGATATTTATCATGTGGATAAGCGCGCGTTCAAAGTGCCGTTTGTCTGCGGAGCCAGAGACCTTGGCGAAGCTTTGCGCCGCATCAATGAAGGCGCCGCCATGATCCGTACCAAGGGCGAACCCGGTACCGGCGACGTAGTGCAGGCTGTACGCCACATGCGCAAAATGAACCAGGAGATCCGTCGGGTTGCCAATATGGCTGAAGATGAACTTTACGAAGCAGCCAAACAGCTGCAGGTACCCTTTGATCTGCTTATGTATGTGCACAAAAACGGTAAACTGCCGGTAGTGAACTTTGCCGCCGGCGGCGTGGCCACTCCGGCTGATGCGGCTCTGATGATGCTGTTGGGCGCCGAAGGTGTATTTGTCGGTTCCGGTATCTTCAAATCCGGCGATCCAGCCAAACGCGCTGCAGCGATCGTCAAAGCGGTCACCAACTATCAGGATTATGGCATGCTGGCCGATCTTTCCTGCGGTCTGGGCGAAGCAATGGTCGGCATCAATCCCGATGAAATCAAGATCATCATGGAAGAACGGGGTATTTAATGCAGATAGCGGTCCTTGCCCTGCAGGGGGATTTTGAGGAACACGAGGCGGTCTTCAAACGCATGAATGTTCCGACCTGTCAGCTGCGGCAGAAAAGTGATCTTCAAAAAGATTTCGATGCACTTATTCTGCCCGGCGGCGAAAGCACAGTTCAGGGTAAGCTGCTGCGGGAGCTGGATATGTTTGATGAAATCCGTTCCCGTATTCTGGCAGGGCTGCCGGTCATGGCGACCTGTGCCGGATCGATACTGCTTGCCCAGCAGCTGCTGGATGATCCGACGATCCATCTCGGAACTATGGGTATCTCGGTCCGGCGCAATGCTTACGGCAGACAGTTGAGCAGTTTTTGCACAAACGGTACATTTGCCGGAATCAAGAATGTATCCATGAGCTTTATCCGCGCTCCGCAGATAGAGTTCTGTGTTCCCGGCGTGGAAGTTCTGTCCGAGCATGAGGGAAGGATAACCGCCGTCCGCCAGGGTAAACAGCTGGCAATGACTTTTCATCCGGAACTCGGCAGCGATTGCCGGATAGCAGAATATTTCCTGCAGGAAATGCTTTGATTTTATCATGCCCGCCGGCAACAGGATCACTCCTGCTGCCGGCTTTTTGCATTTTGCAGATGCGAAAAATCTTCCGGCACATTACAGATTTGCTCTGATTTCTCCATCGGCAGCGAAGGCGTGTACCTTTGTACACAACAAAGCAACTGACGCCGACAGGGCACAAAACATGCCGCAAAACGCCGACTGGATTAAGTAAGGGATTGTGAGCATAGGTCGCGTTTCAGCAAGGCGGCAGCGAAGGCGTGTACCTTTGTACACAACTGAGCAACTGACGCCGCTGAGGCGCGAGATATGCCGCAAGCCCTTACTTAATAGGGTAGATTTCGTCGATGATTGCCGTATCGCGGCCGAGTATTTCGAGATAACGCGCCAACAATCTTCTGCTCGATCCCCACTCCGTATTGGGACTCATGCAACTGAAATATTCGTAAGTGATAATGCGCTTGACCAACGGCGAAGCTTCAGAAAGTTTCATATAAAGCGTGCGGTAATCGCCCTGCCGGAAAACGCCTTTGGGTTCGCCGTGTCCCGGGAACGGGCGCTGGAAAGTTTCAATATTGCTCCACAACTCGATACCGCACTTATCGAAGAGCTTGCCGACCTTGGTGTACCATTCAGTCAAGCCGTTGTCCTGAATTTCGCCGTAATGACATGCCGGAGCAGCAATTTTGTCCTGCGGGGCGCAGTAGTCAAGCATACCGGCAATACGTTCAAAGAAATATCTGCCATATATATCCACCCACTCATCGGGAGTGTATTGGCGGGTCATATTGCCCCACGGGCCGCAGAAAGTCGGGCTCATAAATGTTTTCATATCCGGGTAATTGGCGCGCATATATTTGAGTACTTCAGTACAAATATCCAGAAAGTTGAAGTGCCACGGCAGGGCTTCGAGCGTTACATACAAGCCCTTGAAACATTTGTGATGCTTGTATTTGGCCACGGTGCGGTCATAATATCGCTTGTTGTCATCGACTTCTTTCTGCCAATCGCCCATGTGCAGATTGGTGATATTCTGGGGGCCGCCAAGAAATACGGTCATATCATATTTATCGCCAAGGCGGAAAACCATATCCAACAGATTTTCGTCTTCCGGCCAGGTGGTCGAGCGGGGGTCTTCGGCAGAAAGGAAAACACCATTCTGCTCGACTTCGGTACGGATGATAAAAAGCTGATCCATACCGATGGCTTTCATCATCTTGAAATCCTGTTCCCATTCTTTGAGACCGCCATTGACGATCCCGGTATCGGAGATGAGCATATTGACAAAAGTACCTGTAATGGGTTTGATTTCCGCATTTTTAAGCATAATTTTTTCCCTGTATTAAAGTATTTAAGGTATATGGTCTTATTTTGGAATATAATATATAACTCTTTACTTATTTTTCAAGATTGCCGCCAGAATTTTTTGTGAATCCTGAAAAATTTTCAAATGCGACGTGGGGTTGCCCGGTTCATAAACAGCTTCGATGGGTATTTCTCTGAACGGAAACACGCGATGTGCAGAATTGCGCGCAGCTTTCAGCATGGAGCTTTCAAACTCATATCTTTCGCCGGAGACATCGAGCAGTATTTGCATAAATTCTGCCGGAATACCGCGCAATCCGCATTGCGTGTCGTTCAGCCGGATGTCATAGCGCAATTTGAAAAGCCAGCTGCAAACCCGGTTGCCGAACCGGCTTTTCCACGGCACTTGCGGCGCGGTAAGGTCGCGGCTGCCGATGATAAGATTGTCCGGACAGCGATCGAGGGTTTCAATACATTTTATTATGTCAGCCACCCGGTGCTGCCCATCGGCATCGGCGGTAACTGCGCCGGAAATTTGCGGATGATTCTGCAATATATATTCAAATGCACTTTTAAGCGCCCTGCCCTTGCCGCAATTTCGACTGTGCTCCAACACAACCACATTTACCGCACGCAATTGTGTAAATATATGCTCATATGTTTCCGAACTGCCGTCATTGACCACCACGATCAATATATCAAGCGCAGCTCGCAGATCGTTTACCAGTTCCACCAGGATTTCCGACGGCTTGAATGCCGGCAGTATCACCGCATGATACGGCATGACTTTTTTCATAATTCAGCGGCCGCTTTTACGGCCGAATCGAAGACTTCTTTGTAAGCTGCGCCACTCTTATTCGCGGCCAGTTTAACGCTTTCAAACTCCGGATAAATACGCGTTATATCCTGCCAGCAGCACTTTTTGGCATCCACAATTCCATAGGGTGTTTTCAGTTGGATATTGCACCGCTGCATACAGCTGCGTTCAACCGGATAACGTCTTACGCCGATGGTGGTGGTATTTTCAAAAATCAGATATTCCAACTTATCGGCCAATGCGGAGGGGGCTATGAGCTGCATTTGATATGCGGGACGGTTTTTTTTCATGAAACACGGAGTATAAGTTACATCCAGCGCACCGGCTTCAAAAAGCTTTTCCATTGCCATACCCAGCATTTCGCCGGAGCAATCGTCGATATTGCATTCCAGAACCATTACATGATCCGGTTTCATATTACAATCTTCGATGATCATGGCCCGCAAAATATTGGCGTGCCCGAAATCACGCTTGCCTACCCCGACACCTATCGCTTTGATCCGATAATTTTCCGGCAGCGCATTTTTTGTCCGCACCGCCGCAGCAATGGCTATACCGGTGGGAGTGACCATTTCGCCGTTTACCGGAATATTTTTCAATACAATATCATGCATTTGAGCTATATTCAGCACCGCCGGCACCGGCACCGGCAATCTGCCGTGCTGACAATTTACATAGCCGCTGCCTTCTGCAAGACTCTGCACCACGCAGTCGGTTATATCAAGATCATCGAGCAATACTGCCGCAGCGGCAATATCCACAATCGAATCGACCGCGCCGACTTCGTGAAAATGGACTTTTTCTATCTCCAGACCGTGGGCTCTGGCTTCGGCTTCAGCCACAATGCGGAATATTTTTTCAGCAAGCATATAAGCTTTTTCGCTCATTTTTGCCTGCTTGAGTATATTCAATACATCATTCAGATTGCGATGCTCATGGTGGGCGTGATGATGGTGTTCTTCGTAATGATGATCGTGATCGTGGTGGTGGTCCTTGTGGTGATGATCTTCGCTGCTGTGGCAGTGTACATTGAAATTACAGCCGGCAATGCCGTATGATTCAGCTCTCGCTATATGGCAGTGGAATTCATCGTGCATAGGCAGACTTTGCAGAACATCCAGCATTTTTTCCTGATTGCCGCCCAAATCCAGCAATGCCGCTACGGTCATATCGCCGGATATGCCGGAAGCGCCTTCCAAGTAGAGAGTCTTACCCATAAAATGTTATCCTTTCGCAGCTAAAGCGTACAAAACTATTGCGCCGAACATCAGCAGAGCCGCGGCCGTTTTACGCAGCCATACAACCACGCTTTGCTGTTGTTCCAAACCTTGAATTGCAAAAAAGCTCAATATTATTCCAAGTATAAGCGATATAACGCCGCGGCTGGCTTGAATGACATTGCCGAATGCAGCCCCCAGCAAACCGAAACATACATACAACCCCCACATGGAAACCACCCAGCAAACACCTTGCGGCAACGCTCCTTTGACCATTTTCCACTTTACGTTGAATAAAGGCATGACCGCCAGCGCACCGATCAGCATGGCACCGTAAGTAAGTGTATAACCGGCCATGCCTCTGGCAATGGGATCATCGCCGCCGATAAGTTTGACCACCTGCTGCACCCCCAGATCCGACGACGCGTATCCCAGCAGAGCTGTCAGCAGAAAATTCATACCTTTCCAGTCCAGTTTGCCTTTGCCCCAATCCAACAGCACCGCCGCCGCTGCCGCGGCGGCGATCGCAGTATATTGCAGTATGGTGTAACGGGCGCCCAGAAAAATCATGGTCAATACGGTTACGGCCAGAACTTTCAGCCCCAACAGCGAAGCGATCCGGCTGGATTCAATATGCTTTTGTGCATTGAAAAATCCCCATTGCCCAATCAGAAAACCGCCATCGGTCAACAATACCCACATTGCCATTTCCCAGGTGAAATATTTTTCGGGCATCCAGTAAAACGGCAGCAGCATCCATGCGCCGATTCCGCATATTATCAAAGATGAGATCATCAGCTGAACAGCATTGCCCTCTCTGGCGAGAAATCTTCTGCCTCCGAGATAAGAACACGACTGCATAAATGCGGTGACAAGCCCGCTGATAATGCCGATAGCGATCATGCTCATTGCTGCAAGGCCTCAAAACGCTGTTCGCTGTCCTGCGCCATTATCGGGTCGATAATGCGTTCAAATTCGCCTTCCATGATCGCCGGCAGATCGAAACTGCTGATATTGTAACGGTGATCGGTCACGCGGTTTTGCGGAAAGTTATAGGTGCGTATGCGTTCGCTGCGATCACCGGTACCGACCTGTGAAAGTTTATCGGCGGCATGTTTGGCGGCTTCTTCAGCCTGTTTGGCTTCCAGCAGCCGCGCGTAAAGAATACGCAAAGCGATCTCTTTATTGCGGTGCTGACTCTTCTCCTGCTGGCTGGCAACTGATACGCCGGTAGGTATATGAGTAACGCGTACCGCACTGTCGGTAGTGTTCACGCTCTGGCCGCCGGGGCCGCTGGAGCGGAAAACATCGAACCTCAGATCTTCAGGCCGGATGTTTATTTCCACAGCTTCAGCTTCGGGCATTATCGCCACAGTCACAGTGGATGTATGCACACGGCCCTGGGTTTCAGTTACCGGTACACGCTGAACGCGGTGAACGCCGCTCTCGAACTTCATGTGCATATAGACATCGTCGCCGGAAAGCGAAAACGATACATTCTTCACTCCGCCCAGATCACTGGAGCACTCTTCAAGCAGTTCCACTTTCCAACCATTGCCTTCGGCATAACGCATATATGCCCGGCAAAGTTCTCCGGCAAAAAGCGCCGCTTCGTCGCCGCCGGCCGCCGGACGGATCTCCACAATGATATTGCGCGAATCGTTTTCATCGGCAGGCAACAGTGCCTGACGGATCTTGTTTTCCAGCAGAGAACACTCGCTTTTCAACGCCGCCAGATCGGCTTCCGCCAGCTCACGGAGTTCAAAATCGTCTTCCACTGCAAGCAATTCTTCGTTTTCACCGACCTCTTCAAGAGCTTTGACCCAGCGCTGAAAATTATCAAAAAGCGCCTTGAGTTTACGGTGTTCCTGCGAAACACGTTTCAACTCGGCACTTTTCTGATAGATTGCCGGATCGGCGAGCGCCTGCTCCAGCTCGTGCGAACGCGCGCGTAATTTTTCAATGTGCAATTCGATATCGCCGGGAGTCATTGCAAATATGCTCTTTCGCTAAAATAATTATGCTGTACAAAAAATCCCGGCATCTTCCTTTCCGGAACTGCCGGGATCTCTCCTCCGGAAAAATATTCCCGGATAAAACAAGCTCAGTCAGCTTTTTTGCCGTAACGCTTGTTGAATTTGTCGATACGACCTGCGGTGTCAACAAACTTCTGCTTACCGGTGAAGAACGGGTGGCACTTGGCGCAGATACCAACCTTGTATTCAGGACGGGTGGACTTGATTTCCCAGACTTCGCCGCAAGCGCAGACGACCTTGGCAGGACCATAATTCGGATGGATATCCTGTTTCATTGTTTTCTCTCCAATAGTTATTTATAGTTGAAATTTTCTTTGCAATACAATCTTGTAAGCATTAAATATACTCCATAAACTCCAATTTTTCAAGTTTAAAAGCTTTTTTTTTTGCAAAACAACCGCTTTGATGTTATTTTAAGCACCAAGTGTTACTGCTATTGAAAGGTTTTGGACTTATGGAATATCTTGAAAACTATCTTTTTGCCGCCAACGATTATGATACGCCGGAAAATGTGCCGCATGCATTTATGGATAATTTGCTGCTGCGGAGCCGCTGGTATTTTTACTGGAAAAACTTCGGAGTTTTCGTGCGTACCGGCAAATGCGGTCAGGCCGGAAAGCTTGACGGCTTTATGCAGACGGAGTTTTCCAACGAAAACACCCGGCTGCTGGAAGCTGTGGGCGGCAAACTGCATTTGCGTAATCTGGACAATATAAACAAACTCAACGGTCAGCCGGCAGTTATCGTAGCCAATCACATGAGTCTGCTGGAAACTGCGCTGCTGCATTCGGTGATGCGGCCGCGGCTGGATTTCACTTTTGTCATCAAACGCTCGCTTTTTGATGTAAAATATTTCGGAGATATCATGCGCAGTCTGGAAGCCATTGCCGTTGACCGCGTCAATCCCCGCGACGATTTCAAAGCAGTCCTCACCGAAGGCAAAGAACGGCTTGCCCGCGGCAAAAGCATTGTATTGTTCCCGCAAGCGACCCGCAGCGAAATGTTCATTCCCGAAAACTTCAACACCATTGGCATAAAACTTGCCAAATCAGCCGGGGTGCCGGTGCTGCCGCTGGCGCTTAAAACCGATTTTCTGGGCAACGGCAAACTGATCCGCGACATGGGTCCGGTGCGCCGCAAAAACGAAGTCTACTTTGAATTCGGAGAACCGGTAATGGTTACTGATTCCGGCAAAGAGATCCACGAAAATATCATTGAATTCATCCAGAGCCGGCTCGACAAGTGGTACGCCGGTGAAGGCCGGGTGCGCCCCAAACCGTAACGTTCAGCTTTTGGCGTATACAAAGAGGCGGCTGCCGGCATTATCCGGCAGTTCTTCCACCCGCGTAGCCTGCCATTTGAGCCGGGCACCGGGCGGTGGATTGGTGCGCAAAGTTTCCAATTCCTGTGCTGCCTGATCGGGGGTTTTGTAGAATATCCAGCGGCCGTGATCGGCAATCAGGCGCCGGGCATCGGCATAGATCGTGGGTATAACGCCCACTGCGCGGGCGGTCAGAAGATCGAATTTCTTCTGATACATGGGCCGATGACCCATTTCGCGGGTCCGGCCATTGATAACTTCCAGATTTTTCAATTCCAGCCCCACGGCGGCACTTTCCACAAAAGCGGTCTTTTTGCCGACCGAATCAATAGCGCTGATCTCCCAGTCGGGATACGCCATAGCCAGCACCAGCGAGGGAAAGCCTGCGCCGCAGCCGATATCGCCCACGCGCAGCTTCTGGCGGGTAAGATCCGGAAATGCCACACCCAGCATCAGAGAATCAGCCACATGCTTGATCCAGAACCCCTCTTCGGAATCGATACGCGTGAGATTGACCTGTTCATTGGCGATGCACAATATCTGATAAAGCATGGTGCATTTTTCTATAAGCATATCAAAATCGCGCACCTGGGCGCGCTTTGCCAACGCGGCAAGTTTGTTTTTGGGATCAAACGCTGTATTCAATTCTTCGCTCATAATTCACCCCTGAACTTTCAGAAATATCACAATTGTTGTCGCCAGAAACAACACCGTTACCACAGCCAGTGCCGCCGCCAGATAACGGAAAAAACTTTTTGCCGCCGCCAGCCGGAGATAATCGCGCAAATAACACGGTTTGGCGGCAATGACTATGCCGATAAATCCCCACACCCACGCCGGCAGAGCACCGGATATATTCATGGAAAGCTTGCAGTCAAAACTCATATCCAGAAAACTGTATGCCCCCATTATCAGCAATCCGGCAAAACCGCGGCTCGCCAGATTATCCAGATATTTCACACACAAAAGCAATGCCGCGGCCGCAATGATCCACGCATAATTGGCCAGCCACGTCCATGCCACTGCCTGAACCTGCGGCACGCACCATACCAATGCCGCGGCACTCAATACCATGCCGAATCCACGGTTACGCAGAAGCTGTTCAGCTTCAGAGAGTTTATCCGGTCTGCACCGCAAAAGCAGCAGAGCCAACGCCGCAAAAAATATGATTCCCGCAGCAAGCATGGTTATAACGGTATATTTTTCCATAATACTCCTTATTTCCTTATTGCATGAATACAGCATTAATTTAGCATGAAAATTAGTATCTTCAAACAAATTTGAATATTTTTATGCTTTCAGATTGGATAAAACTGAATTTTGAGTATAACTTAATGATACTATGGAAAAGCAAAAGAAAATTTCAATCTGTCATGTCATCACCCGCATGATTGTCGGCGGCGCGCAGGAAAATACCCTTTTCAGCTGCATCGGGCAACTGCGTGCAGGCAACCGGGTGGTGCTCGTTACCGGGCCGTCGCCGGGGCCGGAAGGTGAACTTTTAAGCCGTATAAGCGTGCCGGATCTGGAAGTCGTTACCATTGACGAAATGGTGCGGGAGATTTCGCCGTTAAAAGACTTCAAGGCCTACTGCAAACTCAAAAAATATTTCAAGCAGGAAAAGTTTGACGTAGTACATACGCACAGCTCTAAAGCCGGTGTTCTCGGCCGGATGGCCGCCAAAGCCGCCGGGGTGCCATGTATTGTACACACAGTTCACGGTCAGGCATTTCATGAATACGAAAAACCGTGGAAAAACTTTATCTACAAACTTTCCGAACGCATTGCCGCCCGTCCCAGCGACCGCATTTATGCTGTGGCACAAGCCATGATCGACCAATGTATCAAAGCCCGAATTGCGCCGCCGGAAAAATATCAGGTGGTTTACAGCGGCATGGATATCGGTACATTCCTGAATGCCGAACGTTCGGAAGAACTGCGCAGCAAACTCAATATCCCCGCCGATGCCAAAGTCATTGCCACGCTGGCACGGTTGTTTGAACTCAAGGGTTATGATGATGTACTCAAAGGTTTTCCGCTGGTGTTGAAGAGCGTACCGCAAGCACATCTGCTTATTATCGGCGATGGCATATTGCGGAAAAGTCTGGAAGCCGAAGCCGTGGAAAAAGGTTTTGCCGACCGGGTGCATTTTGCCGGATTGGTCTCGCCGGATAAGGTACCGGAGTATCTCATTCAAGCTGATATACTCTGGCATCTGTCGCTGCGCGAAGGCCTGCCCCGCTCGGTAGTTCAGGCGTTGGCTTGCGGTATCCCGGCTTGCGGATATCAGCTTGACGGCACGCCGGAGGTCATTCACAATGGAGAAACCGGCTGCTGCGTACCGCCGCGGGATGTGGAAAGTATCGTAAAGGGTACTCTTGAGTTTCTGCAGGATCCGGAAAAAGCACAAAAAGCAGCTGCCGCCGGAAAAGCTCTGGTACGGGAACGCTTTGATAAAGAACGCATGGCAAAGATATTGCTGGAAGATTATATTGCCGTACTGAAAAGAAAGAATCTGATATAAAATGTTTGCTGATTTTGCCCGCATTGCGGAAGTTCTGGAACAAATTCCCGATAAACGTCTGGCCATAGCCTCTTCCGGCGGCGTAGACAGCGTAACCCTTGCCCGGGCAGCGGAAATCGTGCTGGGCAAGGAAAATGTGCTGCTGCTTTTTGCCGATTCATGCTTTGCCCCCGCCGCTGAAAAAGCCTTTGCGCTGGAGTGGGCACAGGCGCGAAAGCTCGAGTGCGTAAGCGTAACATTTGCCCCGCTGGCAATTCCGGAAATCACCGCCAATGGCCCCAAACGCTGCTACTACTGCAAAAAAGCGCTTTATCAGGCACTTTTGAGTGAAGCGGAAAAACGCAATTTCAAAGTGCTTGCCGATGGCGAAAATCTGGATGATCAACTTGATTACCGCCCCGGCAAAGCGGCGGCTGATGAGTTGAAGATCCGCCATATTTTTGTGGAGGCAAAACTCACCAAAGCTATGATCCGCGATCTGGCACACGACTTTGCGCTGCCCAACTCGCAGGCTCCGGCATCGGCCTGTCTGGCTTCAAGAATACCTTGCAATACAGTGATCACGCCTGAAATGCTGCAAACTGCCGACATGGCAGAAAATGTTCTCCTGAATATGGGTTTTGCCGGATCAAGAGTGCGTATTTATCAGGATATGGCAAAAATAGAAGTGGCCTTTGAGGATTTGGAAAAATTCTGGAAAATGCGCGACTCCATCTTGCAGAAATTCCGCAGTTTCAACTTCAAAAGCATCGCAGTTGATCTTGCCGGATACCGGCGCGGAGCCGTCAACGGCGCAGAAAATACGGAGGCATAATGAATAAAGTATTTCTGAAAGCCGCCCGGGAAAAGAGTCTTAAACAACGCCACCCCTGGGTTTATTCCGGGGCCATCGCCCGCGTGGAAGGCAAAGTGGAAAATGGCGAAACGGTGGAAGTCTATTCCCACAGCAATGAACTGCTGGCGCTGGCGGCGATCTCTCCGGCCAGCCAGCTGGCGCTGCGGGTGTGGAGCTTTGACACAACGGCGTCCATAGATCAGGCGTTTTTTGACCGTCAGCTGCAGGCGGCATACGATTTGCGGCAAACTTTGAACATTCCCTCCGCCACAACTGCGTGGCGGCTCTGCGCCTCTGAAGGCGATGGTCTGCCGGGGATAACGATAGATGTTTACAATAATTACGCAGTGCTGCAGTTGACCAGCGCCGGAGCTGAATACCAGCAGCATGCAATCATCAACAGTCTGAAAAAACTTCAAAACTGGTCCGGCATTTACGAACGCAGCGATGCGGCAGTAAGAAAATATGAGAAACTCGCTCCGCGTGCGGGGTTGATCTCCGGCTCGCTCCCCGGCGAGCTGCTGCAAATCAATGAAGACGGCAGAAAACTGTATGTGGATATCGTAAACGGCCACAAAAGCGGTTTTTATTGCGACCAGCGGGAAAGCCGCTCCATGGTGCAGAAATTTTCTGCCGGCAAAAAGGTTTTGAATCTGTTCAGCTACACCGGCGGCTTCGGCGTGGCGGCAGCACTGGGCGGTGCGGAACACGTTATAAATGTGGACACCTCCGCTCCGGCACTGGCGATGGCGGAAAAGAATTTTACCCTGAACGGTATATCGCCCGGACAATTTGCCAATATTGAAGCCGATGGGTTTTCGTTCTTACGCAAGTGCCGCGGAGAAAAACGCAAATTTGACCTTATTGTACTGGACCCGCCCAAACTCGTTGACTCCATGCGTAATATGTCCAAAGGCTGCCGGGCATACAAAGATGCCATGCTGCAGGCTTTTCATCTGCTGGATAAAGGCGGTATGCTCTTTTCTTTTTCGTGTTCGGGATTAGTCACCCGCGAACTCTTTGCCAAGATCGCCGCCGATGCTGCATGTGATGCCCGCTGCGATGCCCGGATCGTTGCCGATCTCGGACAGGGAGCCGACCACGTTATATCAACCGCATTTCCGGAAGCCCGCTATCTGAAGGGTCTGATGATAGTGCGCTGCAACTGAAAAATAAGAAGGATGGAACCATGCTTGCAAGAACCTATTCGGCCTCAGTTATAGGAATCGATGCATATCTTGTGGAAGTGGAAGTCAATGCCACCGGCAGAGGCGATATGGATATGGTATCCATCGTAGGCCTTGCCGACCAGGCGATCAAAGAGAGCCGCGACCGCATACATTCGGCTTTGCTTTCTTCCGGCTTGCCGCCGGCCAAAGGTTCGACCGTGGTAAATCTGGCCCCCAGCGATCTGCGGAAAGAAGGTGCGGCATTTGACCTGGCAATCGCGCTCGGTATGCTTGCTGCTACCGGGCAGATCCCCCGCAATGATCTGGCCCGCAGCATGGTTCTGGGCGAACTTGCACTCGACGGCAGTATCCGGCCGGTACGCGGTGCGTTGCCCATAGCGGCAATGGCGGCAGAAAATCCGCAAATAGAATTTATGCTGGTGCCGGTTGCCAATGCCGAAGAAAGTGCGCTGGCGACCAATGGCAAAATTGCGGTTTATCCGATAAAACATCTGCAGGAAGCATGCGACTTTTTCCGCGGCATCCGCGGCGAAACCAAACACGCCGATCTGCACGATTACCTCGCCAGCCGCAAAGATCTGCATTTGCCGGACTTTGCGGAAGTCAAAGGTCAGCTTGCCGCCCGCCGCGCCATGGAGATCGCAGCCGCCGGCGGACACAATTCGCTGATGATCGGCCCGCCGGGCACGGGAAAAAGCATGATCGCCAAACGACTGGCAGGTATTCTTCCGCCGATGACTCTGGCCGAAACACTGGAAACCAGCCGCATCCACAGCGTTCTGGGCATGCTCTCCGATGGTGAACCATTGCTCAACAACCGGCCGTTCCGTTCGCCGCACCATACAGTAAGCGATATAGCTCTGATCGGCGGCGGTAAAAATCCGCGCCCCGGCGAAATAAGTCTGGCGCACAACGGAGTGCTGTTTCTCGATGAACTGCCGGAATTCAAACGCAATGTGCTGGAAGTTTTGCGCCAGCCGTTGGAAAATGGCGAAATAGTTGTATCGCGCGCCAGCGGTACTTGCACCTTCCCTGCCCGTTTTATGCTCGCTGGCGCCATGAACCCCTGCCCCTGCGGACGGGGTTCGGTAGAGTTGGGATGCCGCTGCAAGATCGACGAAAAAAAACGCTATCAGAAAAAGATCTCCGGCCCTCTGCTTGACCGCATAGACTTGCATGTGCCGGTATTGAATCTGATCGAAGATGAACTTTTAAGCGCCCCCACCGGCGAAAGCAGCGCTGTTATCCGCCGGCGGGTGATCGCAGCAAGAAATATCCAGCAGCAAAGATTTGCTCAAATCAACAATATCATATACTGCAACGCCCAGATGAGCTCAAGAGAACTGAATATGTTCTGCTGTATAAGCAGCGATTCAGCTATGCTTCTGCGGCATGCGATCAGCAAGTTCCACTTGAGTCCGCGCGCCCATGACCGCATACTGAAAGTGGCGCGTACCATTGCCGATCTGGCCGGAAGCAGCGATATTCAGACCGAACATTTGCTCGAAGCTATAACCTACCGTACCATCGACCGCGAAGAGTGGGCGCTGTAAACGCCCGCCAGGCCCGATAAGTCACCAGTACCCATACTTTTGCGCTCTTCTTCTGCCTTGATTATTAATGCAGAAATTAATTTTTTTCTAAATTTTTGCCATTTTCTCCCCTAAAATCCTTGATTTTGTTTAAAAAAACATTAAATTAAGTAAAAGTTAAGTAAACACTTAATTTTTTATTCAATATAAAAAGCTAATTTTTAAGGAAGGTTCATCACATGAAAGAGGTGAAGAACAAGATGGCCATTCCTTATCGGCATGGTCATTGTGTAAAAACAATATTGCGCAATCTTGATTTGGAAGATCAGGCAACATTCGCCAGATTTGCTGAATTATATTATCCGCGATTGATGGCTATGGCAAGCACGATCCTTAAAAGCAATCTTGATTGCGAAGAAGTGGTGCAGGATGCCCTGCTTCGCGCCTACCGTTCGATGAAAAAATTCCGCGGCGAAGCCAGTCTCACCACCTGGCTCTACCGTATTGTAATAAATCAGGCAAAAAACCGTTACCGGGCAGTAAAAAAAGATAAAAAACGTTTGAAGTTCTGCGATCTGATGAAAAAATACGATCTGATGGATGAAAGTTCCGCCAACCTGCAGGAATTATTACTCATAGCCGATATGAGTTATTCTGAATATACTGAGATATTGCTTTATAACATATCGCTTCTGCCGCGTAAAGTCCGGAAAACTCTCCAACTGCGTTATATAAATAATTTCAGTTACGAAATGATCGCCGAAGAGCTGCAATGCTCCATTGGAACCGTCAAATCCAGAATATCCCGCGGCAAAAAACAACTGCTGGCACTGCTGCGGGAATTTGATTGGCAGAATTGAAATAGCGCCCCGGGGCGCCCTGAAAAAATATCGGGCATCCCCACCGCAGATCACATTTTTTTAATCTGGATGATTTGACAAACCGGAAAGTAAGTGGTATATTTAAAAAAGTTTTCACTCTTAAAATCAACAACAGTTTAACGGGAGAAGTTTTGATCTATGAAAAGTACGGTCAACACCAGTTTGGATGCTGAACCGCCGTCGTGCAGTATGCTTCTGCCGCAGGCGTTGTTGTAACTTGCAGAAATCCTGACTTGCACATCATTCTTGCGGCATTGTAAAAAGCTTACTGTTAAAATTTTGCAAACCGGCAAAAGGACCTGTACCCGGTCTTTTGCTGCAAAAGAGAGATAAGCGTGCTATTATGTTTAAGAGCTACAAGATTTCAGATGGGCGCATTGTGGAGTGTTCCGAAGACTCGATCGGACCGATCCAGATTTACAGCAACCCCTCCGATGATGACCGCAAATTTCTGGTCGAAGAGTGCGGCATCGACGAACACACCTACTATTCGGCACTGGACGAAGACGAAATATCGCGTGTGGAATACGAGCCCAACCATATTGCGGTAATTATGAAACAACCCCGGCGCTACAACAAAGATAATAAACTTATCTTCCGCGTGGCATCAGCGGGTGCATTTCTGTTCAAAGATAAGATCATCATTGTTCAGGCGGACTCGGTACCGATCTTTGAATACGGCAAGATGCCGCTGCGCGGAAATACCATACCGGGAGTACTGCTGCGGCTCTTTTATCACTCCACGCGTCACTTTCTGGAAAATCTGCGGATAATCCGGTCGATATCCGACAGTTTTGAAAACAAGATGGAAACCAGTGTAACCAATAAGGCGCTGGCGGGGATATTTTCGCTGTTGAAAGGTCTGACCTATTACGAAAGCGCCACCGGTGCCAACCAGCTGCTGCTGCTCAAGCTCAAAGCCGATGCCCGCAAGATCGGTTTTACCGAAGAGGAGATCGACTTTCTGGAAGATATCACCGTTGAAAACAAGCAATGCGATAATCTTTCCAAGATTTACTCAAGCATTCTTGACGAGATGTCCACCGCGCGGGTTTCGATCGTAAACAACAACCTGTCCAATGTCATGAAATATCTGGCGGTGATAAATCTGGTCTTTATGCCGATAAATGTGCTTACCGGGATCGGCGGCATGTCCGAATTCACCATGATGACCGAAGGTATCTGGTGGCCATACGCTTACAGCGGATTTTTCCTGGCGGCGGTGATTATCGGCTATATAACATTTATCGTGGTGAAGCGCGTTGGAGTCGGTTCGCACAAATAATACGGAGTTCCACAGATGAAAAAACATAAAAAAAACGGTAAAAAACAGAATAATTACATCAAGGGCTCTGACACAAAAAAACAGCGGGCGATACAATTTTTCAATCGTTGCACGATCTTTCTGCTGTTTGTAGTGATCGCATCGCTGGCGCTCTGTTTTGAAAAGCCTTACGAGCTGGGGCACTCTTCGGTGCATGGTCCGGCACTCTGGTTTCTGCATCTGGCAGCATGGCCGCTGCTCTTTCTGCCGGGTGTGATCAACAATTTCAGTTTTGCCCACAACACCCGGATCATGCGGTATTTGATCAACGACAATCCGGCATTGATCCTGGCATTGCTGGCCGGATTGCTCATCCTTATAGTATGGTTGATAATCCGGCGTTACGGGCTGAATTGGTTTGGTACCGGCGGCATGCGTTCAGCGGGGCACTTTATGCTGATTTTTGCTCTGTGGGGTGTTTTTCAGCTGGCCATGGCGGCGGTGATCGTGCTGCAGGATACCAACTCGCTCATACCGTTCCATCCGGCAAAAACGCCTGCAGCCAATACTCTCAAAGTTCCGGCCGCACCGGTCGAAGCGCCGCAAACACCGTCACCGGGCAGGTAAAACTATGGCTGAAACCATTTACCGCAGCGGAGAGCTGCTGGATCTGCTTACAGAAAAATTCCAGGCTCATAATATGGAAGAAGCCTCCGCCGAAGCGATAGCCATTATGGCAGAATTGCTGGATTGCAGCCGGCTGCAGGCCAAGCTGGAGCGCAGCCGGATCATTGAGCCGGCACTCTACAAACAGGCATTGCAGATACTCCAGCGGCGGCTGAATGACGAACCGTGGCAGTATATTTTCCGGAGAGCGTATTTCCGGGATTTGACACTCAAAGTTGATCCATCAGTGCTGATTCCCCGTCCGGAAACAGAATTGCTGGTGGAGTGGTGCATAAAAAATCTGCCGCCCCACGGCAGTCTGCTGGATGTGGGAACCGGCTCCGGAGCCATAGCACTTTCGGTAGCTACCGAAAGAAGCGACGCGGAAGTTACGGCCAGCGATATAAGTACTGAAGCACTGGCAACCGCCATGGAAAACGCCCGTAATTGTGCCCCTGATAAAATTAAATTCGTTGTCAGCGACCTCTTCAGCAATCTTGCCGGTGAAAAGTTCGATATTATTGCAGCCAACCTGCCATATGTTACCGAAGAAGAGTATAAGACACTGTCGCCGGAAGTGCGTAATTTTGAGCCTAAACTGGCCCTCACCTCCGGCGATGATGGTCTGGATCTGATCCGCAAAATTATTGACCGGGCGCCGGAATTCCTGACTCCGCGCGGCGCAATGATCCTTGAAATGAGCAGTCCTCAAACCTCTGTTGCCGCAGAATTGATGCAGAAAAGTCTGAATTGGTGCGCCATTGAAATAATCCGCGATTACACACAAAGAGACCGTTTTGCAGCAGCCAGATTGCGCTGAAAAACAACATTCAGGAGTTTTTATGCAAGTAAAAGAATATTTTAAACCAAAATCCGGCGCCGGAGCATTCTTTTTCAGTATTCTGTTGTGGGGTATCGGGGTAGGCTGCTTTGCAGCGGCAATGAACAATTTTCTTTCCGATATTTACCACATGGACAGTGTGGAACGCGGCTGGCTGGAGTTTTTCCGGGAACTGCCTGGGCTGGCACTGGTATTCCTGCTGGCAATTCTGCATAAAGTAAGCGATTGGAAAATCATCCGGCTGGGCACTATGATTTCCATGGCCGGTGCGGCACTGCTGCTGCTGCCCGCCAACAAGATCATGGTTGTGACATTTATCATGATCTGGAGTCTGGGCGAACATCTGGTTATGCCCATACGTTCCGCTGTTGCAATGCAAGTGGCCAAAGCCAACTGTGAAGGCCGTTCGCTGGGGCTGCTGACCAGCGTAATGAACTTCGGAGCAGTAACCGGCAGTCTGCTGGTGGCGCTGATCTTTTACCTCGGCACGATCTGGCTCAAGCAGGATGAAAAAACACTTTTCAATGCGCTGTGGTGTTTGATCATAGTTTTGATGCTGGCAAGTACAATCAGCACGTTTACCGCCCGGATAAAAGAACAGCCATCCCGGCGGCCGCGGCTTTATTTCAACAGAAAATTCAGCAAATATTATGCTTTGGAGCTGTTTTACGGAGCGCGCAAACAAATATTTCTGACCTTTGCGCCCTATGTACTTATCAAAGAGTACGGTTTTTCGACAGCGGCAATGGCTTTTCTGCTGTGCATATGTGCATTTGTTAATATCTTTGCGGCCCCGGCGATCGGGAAATTGACCGACAAGTGGGGATTCCGCAATACAATGATTTATGATACGGTGGTATTGACATTTGTCTGCCTGGCGTATGGATATGCCGGAAAAGTATGGTCGGGGGCGATCGCATTTTACATAGTGTATGTAAATTTCATACTCGATGCCATTATCAGCACTACTGCCATGGCGGCCAATATCTATGTCAAAAGTATTGCCGATGACCGGGATGAACTCACCTCCACACTTTCCACAGGTATATCGATCAATCACCTGATCGCTATAATCACCGCGCCGCTTGGCGGCTGGATATGGGTGAAGTTCGGCGTGGAATATCTCTTCAGCTTTGCAGCAGTCATGGCTGTCGGAAATACAGTCTTTGCCATGACGATACCGAAAAAATCCGGCGTGTCCGGATAAAATTCTGACGGCAGTAAATTGCAATCTTTTAAAAGTTATGCTATGGTATTGGAGAACTTTAAAAGGTTATCGATTGTCAATTCCATCGGGACAACTCAATACAGTAAGGATGTGCGATTTTATGAATATAAAGATTTTTATCTTTCTCTGCAGCACTCTGGGACTTGCAATACTCAATGCCCAGACTCCGGCCGATACGGTAAAAAAATATGTTTCATTTTTTCAAGCCGACAGTTCCGGCGATCTGGCGGCATATAAAAACTGCTTTGCTCCGGAAGAACGTGCCAGCGTAAAAAGTCTGCCGGAATTCGACGAACAAACTGCTTTCAAAAACGGCAGAATAACCGTTCTGGAAGAAAATGCTTTCGGCTTAATGAATGAAGTCTATTTCAAGGAAGAGCTTTCCGGCATTTGCGACCGCCTGGTGCTGAAAAAACAGGATGGAGTCTGGTATATAAGTTACGCATTCACACGCAAACTCCATGCGGAATTGGTCGATGATTGTGCCGAAAAGCTGGAAAATCTCGCTCAAGCGCTCAATGCATACGCCAGAAAAAATGGTGGTGCTTTTCCCCTCGGCAATGACTCCGCCGGCTGGCAGGAGCTGCTGAATGGTAAATTTATACAAGATAACAGCGAAACACTGTGCCCTCGCTGCAATACCCAGTATAAATATCTGGGAAAGCGCTCGCTCGACAGTACCCCCACGGCACCTTTGGCGTATTGCCCCAATCACATTCACAATGGTACGCTGCTCAATATATTGAGGGTCAACGGAAAAATTCTATCCGGCAATGCCCAAAGCAGCAAAGTCGTTGATATAGACAAAAACCAGTTGACCGCCGTGCCGGAAAAACCAACCATTCTGGCGCTGGCATTTCAGCCTTCTGCCGCACCGGCAAATAATTTTGCGGGAATAAATCAATACACCACTCCGGCCATCACAGCTCCGACACCCGCAGCACCCGCAGCACCCGCAGCACCCGCAGCGCCAAGCAAACCGGAACCGCCGCCATTGGTACTCAAAGCCCCCAAACATTGGCTCAAAGGGCCTACACCCGACTGGTATATACACCTGGATGACGCCATGAATGCCGCCAAGCGTTCAGGCAAACTCATTTACGCATTGCGAACGGGTTCGGACTGGTGTCCGCCATGCAAAGCTCTGGAAAAAAATATTCTTTCTACGGATACATTTCTGAATTTTGCCCGCAATCACCTGATATTGCTTTTTGTCGATGCGCCGCGCCGCAAACCCATTCCCGATGATCAGCTGGATTACAACCGCCAGATTGCCAGTCAGATCAACTTTGGCGGATACGTTCCCTCATTGCGGCTGCTCGACAGCGACGGCAATGTACTGGAAGAAATCACCTCCCGCCGGAATACCGAAACCCATATCAATTCGATTACAGAACTGCTGAAAAAATACGATAAAAACTTTGAAACACGAAAAATAACAGCTCCGGGTAATAATGCTCCAGCTTCAGGGACAGCCAATCAGCCGCAAACACCGGGCAATACCTGGATCACCGTCGGCAGCAGTGCCAGCGGCAATCAGCCAGCCGCAAATGTAAGTACCGCTGAGGCAACATCCAAAGTTCCTGATCCTCCGGCGGATTGGCTCAAAGGCCCGGACAAGTGGTTCATAACTTGGGAAAAAGCCGCAGAAGAAGCTAAAAAACGCAATAAAAAGATTTATGCACTTTACACCGGTTCCGACTGGTGCGTATGGTGCAAAAAATTGAAAAAAGATGTTTTAGACAGCGGCGATTTCACCAGTTTTGCGGAAAAAAATCTGGTTCTGCTTTATATAGACAAACCCTCTTCTCGGGCCAATATGCCGGAAAAACAAAGAGAATATAATGAAAATTTGAGCAAAAAGCTGCAGCTGCGCGGCGGGTATCCCACCGCCGGAGTATTTACTGCTGACGGCAGAAAGCTTGCCACTTTAGGCGGTTACAGCAAGCTGGATTCTTATATAAAAAAGTTGCAGGATGCGGTAAAATAAAGTTCAAATGTTCAATCATCCTGCCGGGAGAAAAATTCACTTTCAAACTCATTGCCGGCAGGGTAATTCAAAGAGCTTTCCTCATCCAGTATCTGATAAATCACATCCAGATTAAATCCCCGGTTGGCAAGAAAACGGAACGCTTTCTCGCGGCGTTTGCGCCAGTCGGGTTCATTTTTCCAGCTGGATAATTTGCTTTTCAGCGCGCTGCGGCAGGATTCTTCTTCGTTGCCGGCAACCGCTTCCAATGCTTTTTCGGCAACATCGCCGGTCAGCCCGTGGCGGTAAAGCTCCATAGCGATCCGGCGGGGGCCGCGGCCGCGGGAACTCTGGCTGCGGGCAAATTCGCCGGCAAGGTTTTCATCGTCCACCAATTTATACTCGCGGCATTTGGCAAGAACTTCGTCGATCTCGGCAAGCGGATAATGCAGTTTATTGAGCTTTTCGCGCAATTTCTTTTCGCTGTACCACTTAACATCCAGCCAGCGCAAAGTCTGCTCCCATGCGGAAATATCCTTGCGCTGACGGAGGGATTTTTTTGATGGATTATCCGGATAATTTTCTTGCATTTATTTACTCCTCGTGCTAATTTAACACATCTTTCAGCAAAGGCAAATTGCTCCGGCTGATAAAATGGCAAAAATCTGCGCTTCCGGTGCAAAATCCGGAAGCCGCCGATTGCGATGCAACAAAAAAGAGTATTTGCTTTTCAAAAGAGCAAAATGAACAAAAATTCAATAGCGACTGATGAATGATAACTTTACAATCTCCAAATTACAGGATGCAGCGTTGCTTTATCTGGAAAAAAATCTGGATAAACATTACACCTATCACAATGCTGTGCATACCCGGGAAGTGTGTGCCGCTGCAGTGGAGTTTGCCAGCCGTGCAGCTTTGGATCCGTTTGAGAGCAAGGCATTGCATCTGGCGGCGATTTTTCATGATTTCGGTTATCTTGTCAGCAGTCATGATAACGAGGCATTGGCCCTGCCTTATCTGCAGGATTTCGGCAAACGCTTCAATGTATCAGCAGATCTGATCGCCCGGGCCCACCAGCTGATACTCGAAACGGTTTTTCCTTATCACCCGGTTACAGAAGCCGGAAAACTGCTTTGCGATGCAGATATAGAATACAGCGGACGAGCCTGTTTTTTAAGCAGAGCAGAAGACTTCCGTCAGGAACTGGCTGCAGAAAATATTGTTTTTGAAGACCGGGAATTTCTGACTCTGGAAATAAAATTTCTGGAAGAAAATTCTTTTTTTACCGATATGTGCAAAAATCTCCGTCGCCGCGGGCAGCTGGAAAATTTGCAGAAATTACGCAATATGCTCCACAAATTTGATGCCCGGATGAATTGAAATAAAAATGAAAAAGTCGTTACAAGGTTACAGCTGCTACGAAATAGTACAGGAACTCGCCGCCGGCGGCATGGGTTCTGTAGCCAAAGCCAAACTTAAAGGTGTGGAAGGCTTTGAAAAAGTCGTAGCAATAAAAACACTTCTGCCGCGCTATGCCAACGATCAGGAATTTGTCAAGCGGTTTGTTTTTGAAGCCAAACTGGTTGCAAATCTGGTGCACGAAAACATTGTGCAGATATATCAGCTCAACAAAATCGACAACGAATACTTTTTTGTACTGGAGTTCGTTGACGGCATATCGCTCTATGATTTTGTGGAGTTCCATCGGGTAATGGATCGCTACCTGCCGCGGGAACTGGCGGTATTCATCGCCTCGCGTGCAGCCCGGGCACTGGCTTACGCCCACAGCCGGCAAGATGCCAACGGCACGCCCTTGAATATCATCCATTGCGATATATGCCCGCACAATATACTTATCAATAAAGAGGGGGTGCCCAAACTCACCGATTTCGGGATAGCCAGAGCAGCCACAGTGCAGAAAAGTAATGTTATTTCCGGCAAACTGGCATTCATGTCGCCAGAACAGTTCCATTCGCCGTGGAAACTGAATTTTGCGTCTGATATCTACTCGCTGGGAGTAGTGCTTTTTTACATGTTGAGCAACCACTATACGCGCGATGTCCATGCCGAAAAAGCAGCTATTATCGAGCAGATCCGCAACAATTATGTAAATTACAGCGCCCTGCCCGATGATCTGCCCGATGCATTGATGGATATTCTCCGGAAAATGCTGGCTACCGATCCGGCAGAGCGTTTCGCAAGCTGCGCCGATCTGGCACGATCGCTGGAGTATTATATTTACAAAGACGGTTACGGGCCGACGATCGTATCGCTGGCTGAATATATGAAAGATTTTATGCCCGGCAGATTTGCTTCTTTCCAGAGCGTTGACCAGACGACACAGCTCATACCGCCGGAAAATACGATTACCGAAACCACGGTGCCCGGCAGGTGAACGATCTCGATCAGAAATCTGCTGTCCGCAGAATAATCCATATAGATATGGATGCATTTTTTGCCTCCGTTGAGCAGCTCGATCACCCGGAGTGGCGCGGTTTGCCGGTGATCGTGGGCGGCACCCCGGAACAGCGAGGTGTGGTCAGCACCGCCAGTTACGAAGCGCGCAGCTACGGAATACAATCGGCCATGCCGGCCAAGACTGCCCGCAGACTCTGCCCGAATGGTATATTTGTGCAGGGAAATATGCGCCGCTACCGGGAAATATCGCACACCATCCGCAATATTTTCCGGGAAGTGACAGATGTTATCGAGCCGTTATCCATTGATGAAGCCTTTCTGGATGTGACAAATAACAAACTGCAGGAGCCTTCGGCAACCAAAGTTGCGCTTTATCTGCAAAACCGCATCAGAACAGTTACCGGATTGACTGCCTCGGCCGGAGTATCGTTCAATAAATTTCTTGCCAAGATCGCCAGCGACTGGCGCAAACCGGCTGGACTCACGGTAATAACTCCGGAGCGGTCACAGGATTTTATTTTTCAGCTCAAGATCGAAAAATTTTACGGTGTCGGTCAAGCCACTGCCAAACGTTTCCACGAATTCGGGATCTCCACCGGAGAGGAGCTTTACAATATGCCGCTGGAAATGCTGATACAGCATTTTGGTAAAGCTGGGGTATTTTACTACAACATAGTCCGCGGCATTGACAACCGACCGGTGGAACCCGCAGAAAGGCGCAAATCGCTGGGTCGGGAGATAACGCTTTCGCATGATCTAAAAGACATGACAGTTTTGAAAGAATTACTGCACCGGCTCGCCGGCAAAGTTTCGCAGTTGCTGCAGCGCGAAAAGCTTTCCGGGCGTACCATAACACTCAAAGTGCGTTACGAAGATTTTTCCACCATCACCCGCAGTTTGACCATTCCAGGCGCTGTAAATCAGGCCGAAGCGCTGGAAAAAACCGCCCTGATCCTCCTTGAGCGAACCGAAGCCGGAGTAAAGAAAATCCGGCTCATGGGCTTGAGTGTTTCCAATTTTCCGGAAAACAATAAAACAGAATTTATGCAAATGGAACTGCCGCTGGATTGGTAATATTGCCGATCAGGTGTATATTATACAGCTTAATGGAAACACCAAGGGAGATTTTTTTATGAGTATTTTTGAAGCTATTATGCTGGTCTGTTTCGGGGCCAGTTGGCCGGTATCGATCATCAAAACCTACAAGGTCAAAAATCCGACGGGCAAAAGCAGTGGATTCCTTTTGTTGATCATCGTCGGGTACCTGGCCGGTATTCTCAACAAACTCAATGGCCACATGGACTGGGTATTGTGGCTGTATGTACTCAATCTGCTGATGGTATCTGCCGACTTTGTGCTGGTGATATACTACCGGGAAATGCGGAAACGCGGCAAACTTGAGTAATAAACCATTTTTCACAGCAAAAAACAGGACTGCTGCAAACCTTTTGAGAGTTTTCGCAGCAGCCCTGCTTTATTTTATCAGGTAATGCGTTTTTTTTCAGCGCTTACGCTTTGAAATCGGCGAGTGCTTTCACCGATTCAGCAATCACATTATCCCCGGTATCCTGATTCCAGATGGTACCGGCATCGGCTTCGTAACCGCCTTTGGGGAAATCGCTGGCTACCGGCAGATACCCTTCGTATCCGGCAGTACAGCTGACCACAGTCGCATCCGGATAAACTTCGCGGATACCCGCGCCAACGATCGTCAGTACTTCAAAAGGCAGCCCCACCAGCACCCGGTCGCCCAACTGCATAAGCTGGATCGGCAGATCAGCTTCGGAACCGTTGAACTCGTGAAACATATTGTACTGCATGCCGGTCATATAAAAATCACGGCTGTAAGTTGATGTACTTTGAGCTTTCTTCACTTCTTCGGCCCAGCGCTGGTCAATAACGTCGGCAGTCAGGCCGGCAAGCTGATCGGATTTCACATGCAAATTACGCATGGCGCACTTCAAGGTAAAGTCAGTAGTATCACGGAAAGTACGACCGGCCAGACGGATGCTTGAGGCCATTACCTGACCGATATCCTTGCGGGATTCTTTCGCCCGCTGCATGGGCACTACATCGCCGGCAGTACCCAGCATAAAGAATGCCGGACAGCCGAGTTTTTCTTCGGTATAACGTTTGAAATACCCCGGATAATCCGCCGAAACGCCGTAGCTGTTGTAGCCGCCGGTAACCGGATGGCAGCCATAACGGGCAAGTACGCCTTTGGGGGCATTGCCGCGCATGAATTTCCAGACATGCATAATGGTATCGATGCTGGAAAATTCATAATTTTCCGGATCTTCCGGATAAGTATAGTTGGTGGTAACTTTACCGTCTTCCTTGCGGACGGTGCGGCGGTTGAAAGCTATACTGCTCACCGGAATATCGGCCTGCAGCAGGCGGACTTCTTCCAGATCGTCGATCGCGTGTTTTACAGCCGGAAGAACTTTGCTCATCCAGAAATCAAAGTATTTTACATCGGCCGGATAACTCCCCAATGCCAGCTCGCCACCGGCGGTATAAATCGTAAACCCGTTGAAATTGGGCGCAAAATGCGTATGACTGCAGGAGATCATGATATTGGGAAAATCAATCCCGGTTTCTGCGGCAATTGCTTTGTAGATATTGCACATATCATGCAGTTTGATCCCCAGACTGTCGGCGGTAATGATCAGGCTTTTCACGCCATTTTTTTCAAGCGCTATAACACCGATTTCAATCGGCTCTTCGATCTCATCGGTCAGGCGGGTTCTGCTGGCGTAGCCGCGCAGATAAGTGGGCCATGATGGAGTAACATCGGCTTTGGAACAACCCATTTTCAACATAAATGCAACCTTTCAATAACTTAATTTGCAGATAAAAAAAGCGTTTTGCTGTATAATCTAACAGCAAAACGCTTTTTTTCAAGGCTTCAGCAGCATCTGCACGCACGATTTTCAGAAAAAATCTTCTTTTTTGAAGCGGTAGCTCCGGCAGCAGAAATTACACTTTATTTCCGGATTGACCCGTTCGGCAAAAAGTTTTTCCAGATCATCTTTACCCAGCACGGTCATGGCACGGCGCATACTTTCGTCGCTGCAGCGGCATTGCCAACGGGGTTTTACGCCGGTGGTAAAAATGCATTTTTCAGCATCAAAATCTTCCACATTTGCTGCAAATGCCAGCTCCGCAAGCATCGTTTTCATGGCTTTTTCCGGTTCGTCAGCCAGATCGAGTTTTTCGCGGATAGCATTGGCCGCGGCGCCATGCATGGCATTGCGGAGATTGCTGAAAACTTCCAGATCGCACCCCGGCATGGCCTGCAGCATAAGTACCGACATACGTTTGACCGGCCGCTGCGGATCGGGCTGATATTCCGCCCAGGTGCGGATCTCGGTTTCCAGCTGATTGCTCACGCAGAAGAAAAATGCCAGATCGTTGGCTGGGTCGGCCAGCGGTGCCCGGGTCTGGCCCGAATTCAATATTTTACCGTCGGGTGTAGATCTTGTTACATAGATCATACCGTCATTATCGCCGTAAAGTTCGCCCAGTTCACAGGCGCCGCAGTCCAGCGGGTGCGGCACAAAAGGCACACCGCGCACGCTGCCGTCGGCAGCAGATTCAATGATCATGCCCTTGAGCGCGCCGGGGTATTCGTAGCGGATGGAAAAACGGTCGCCCTCATCGAGCATGGCTGCCGATACTGCCGCCGCACTCAAGGCACTTGCAAAAGCCATTGCCGCCGCCGGATCGGTATCATGAGTAGTGATCCCGGCATTGACCACACTGGTGGTTTCTGCCCACACGGCACGCAGATTGAGCGTGGAGTGCAAACCTCTTATCAGGCAATCCTGTTCCATTATCTCTCCAGATCGTATGTTATTGGGAATTAAAAAGTACAAACGCCGCCATACACAAAATGCGGCGCTTGATTCAATAGACTGCTGCAGTCAGATTATTGTTGCATCACAGCACACGTTCGATAGTGATTTCGGGATCGATCTCTTCGCGCAGCACCCGTTCCAGACCGTTTTTGATGGTCATAGTGGCATGGGGGCAGCCGCCGCAGGCACCACGCAGCTTGAGCTGAACGGTTTTGCCTTCGATTTTGACGATTTCCAGATCGCCGCCATCAGCTTGCAGATATTGGCGCATTTCGTTCAGACGGGCGGTGATTTTATCAGCTAAATTTTCCATTTTTTATTTGCCTTTTTTCTTCGTGTTGGTGTATAGTATATCAAGCAGTATATAAATTAGCCCGTTGCTGATGGTATTGCAAATTTTTCAACCCAAATTACGGAAAAAAATCATGATTATCGAAACTCTGAACCTTGACGGTGTTGTATGCACCGGTGCCGCTATTCCCACCCCCAATGCCACACTGTTGGTGATCAATGCGCCCAACGGATTGCTCGGATGCGGATATTTCAGTCTTGCCACGGCTGACAAACTCAACGATGCACTGGCAGTGGTGCGCGGAGTAGCCAGCTTTGACGACATGCTCAACGCCAAAGTCTGCGAAGTATCCGCAGCGGCGGCCAAACTGGGTATTACAGCAGGCATGAGCGGCAAAGATGCGCTCAAACTTATGAAGTAAGGCAGTCAAAGCCATGAAAGTTGTTGCCGACGATAAAATACCTTTTCTCAAAGGCGTACTGGAATCTGAAGGTATTGAAGTAACATATCTTGCGGGGGCCAAAACCACCGCCGGAGATGTTGCCGATGCTGATGCAATAATAACCCGCACCCGGACAAAATGCAACGCTGCTTTGCTGGAAAACTCCCGGGTCAGATTCATTGCCACCGCCACGATCGGATTTGACCACATCGATACCAACTATGTGGAAAGCAAAAATATCCATTGGACCAACGCCCCCGGCTGCAACTCTTCGAGTGTGGCACAGTATATAACTTCGCTGCTGCTGAATCTGGCTGTAAAGCACAAATTTGCGCTGCAGGAAAAAGTTCTCGGCGTGGTCGGCGTGGGCTATGTGGGGAAAAAAGTTGCCGCCGTCGGCAAAGCTCTGGGCATGAAAGTACTGCTCAACGACCCGCCCCGTGCCAGAGCGGAAGGCGCGGAAAAATTCGTTGATCTGGATACCATTGCCCGACAAGCGGATATAATCACCATACATGTGCCGCTGGAATTTGAAGGTATCGACAAAACTTTCCACCTGGCCGGAAAAGAGTTTCTGGATAAACTTTCCAGCCGGCAGTACCTTATAAATGCTTCGCGCGGCGAAGTAGTGGACAATACCGCTTTGCGCAACATGCTCAAGGCCGGCAAACTTGCCGGAGGCGCGCTGGATGTGTGGGAAAACGAGCCGGATATCGACCCGGAGCTCCTGCAGCTGCTGGATTACGCCACACCGCACATTGCCGGATATTCGACTGACGGCAAAGCCAACGGCACCAGTATGAGTGTGAATGCGCTGGCAGAATTTTTCGGTTTGAGCGATCGCTTGAAAAATTGGTATCCGGATAATGTGCCGGTGTCGGAAAATATGATTATCGAGTGTCCGGCTCAAGGCACTATGGAAGAAAAACTCCTGTATGCAGTGTCTCAAAGCTACAACATTGCCGATGATACATCCCGGCTGCGGCACAACCCGGCAGAGTTTGAAAAACTCCGCGGTAATTACCCGCTGCGCCGGGAATTCGGGAGTTTCACCGTAGTCAATGCCACTGAAAAATGTGCTGAAATTCTCAAAAATCTGGGATTCAATCTGCAAAAATAAAGAATTTTTATGACAAGATCAAACAATAAACTGCAGCAGTTCTGCCGCACGATATTTCTGGCAACAATATTTCTGCTGCCGCTGAAGCTCGGCTCCATGCTGCTGCCGGGAATCCCGCACGCTTTGCCGGAAGATTTGTTTGCAGCAATAATAAATCCGCTGCCGACAAGTTTTTTTACGATATGGTCTGCTCTGATGCTGCTCATAACGCTTGCCGCTTACGGTTTTCCGGCGGTGTTATCATGGAAAAATCCGGCTGGAAAACTGCTTTTGCTCTTCCTGCTGCTGCCAATAGCCGCATTGTTGGGTTTTGTCAATCCTGATAATGTGGGCAGTGCAATCATTGAGCTGGAATATTTGCTGGGGGTAAGCAGTTTTGCTGCCGCTGCAGCCATAATCATGCACAGCGAACCGCTTGCTTTCCGCAACAAAATAGCCAACAGCATTGCCGCCGGCACGATCTGTACGGCAATCGCCGGAGCTTATCAGTATTTCTACGGATTTGACGAACTGAAAAAATTTATTGAAGCGCAGGAAAAACTCCACAACATAACTTTTCCGCCGGAATTGAAAGCACGCGCTTATGATGTAAGAACTTACGCCACATTCACCTTTGCTTCTGCATTAGCCGGATTTCTGGCGTTGGCCGGAGCTTTTACGGTGGTCAAAGCCTTCCGGTGGGGCGACAGATTTGAGCCGGTAAAACTCTCGCAGAAACTTTTTGCGGTGCTGGCTTTTATCCTTGCGGGCGGAATCTTTCTTACCACCAAAGGCAGAAGCGCTTTTCTGGCGGTTATTGCCGCGGCGGCAATAACCGGATTTATCCGGCTGAAAAGCAGTAAACTCAAACTTCTGATTTTTGCCGCCGCTGTTGCAGTTATCGTTGCCGGAGCATACTACATACACTATGCCGGGCGCGGATTCGGTTCTATGACCGAGCGGGTGGGCTATTTGCAAACCAGCGTAAAAATGCTCATTGAACATCCATTCTGCGGCGGGGGTTGGGGCAGTTTTGCCGGATATCACGCCCTGTACAAAAACTTCGGCAACGAAGAACTCGCCAAAGATCCGCACAATATTATCGCAGCATTTGCATCACAAACCGGAGCTGTCGGCGGCGCGCTGATTGCCCTGCTGCTGATTTTTACACTCTGTAATTCGGCCAAGCGCATGAAGCAGGATTTTTCGCCGGAAAATATGGCGATATTTTTCGGATTGAGTGCGTTTTCACTGCATATACTCATGGATTTGGACTGGCAGGTACCGGCGCTGATGGCATATTACACAGTTTTTGCATTTCTTGCCTGCGGAACCAATACAGAGCAGAGTGTTCAACGTAAAAAATTTCCGGCAATTCTGCTGATGTTTTCCGGTGTTATCGCCGCAATCGGCGGAATACATTGGCTCCTGGCCGATAATTCATTTGGGGCCATGCTCTCGGCTTCCGGTCAGGAAATAGGCACATATTCAGTTGCCAAAAGCAGTTACGAAGTAGATCTTGCTGCAGAAAAAGCGCTGACCTATGCGCCCTATTCTGCAGTAATATATAATGCCTGGGCCTTGGATAAACTACGCCGCAACGAGCTTCTGCAAGCCGAAAAACTCTTTTTAAAAACCATTGAAATCGCGCCGAAATCTCATACAGCGCACAAAAGTTTAAGCAACGTATACACTTTGCTCGGCAAAAAAGATCTGGCCGCCAAACATGCCCAGATTGCCGACAGGCTGTTTCCATACCGCAATACAGTAATCAACAAACGGAAAGTTCTGCAAAATGAGTGAACAACTTTTCTGCGGCTGGTCCCGCACCGACATCACGCCCACCGTACCGGTTTCGCTGGCCGGTTACTTCAATATCCGCATTTGGGATAAAGTTCTTGACCGGCTCGAAGCCCGTGCCGTGGTATTCAAACAGGGAAACAAATTCGCAGGAATCATCAATATGGACCTGATAAGTTCGGCCCAACTGCTGGTCGACCGGGTGTGGGAGAAAATCGCTGATCTTGAGAATTTCAGCAAACAAAATCTGATCTTCTGCTCAACCCATACTCATACCGGGCCCGAAATCCGTACCACCCAAAACTATCTGCCCAGCAGCGAAGAGTGTGCCGAAGCTATCGCCGAAGCCATTTCGCAAGCTCTGCGCCAGGCCATGAATGATTTGCAGCCGGTCGACGGCATGGTGCATGGTGCAACTTACGACAACCGCTTTATATTCAACCGTCGTTACTGGATGAAATCCGGTGGAGTGGTGACCAATCCCGGCAAATTCAATCCCGATATTCTGCGTCCGGAAGGCACGATCGACCCCGAAATACCAATGGTGGGGATCAAACGCAATGGCAAACTGGCACTGCTTTTTGCCAATATGGTAAATCACAGCGATACCATCGGCGGCAATGGTGTATCCGCAGACTGGCCGGGCTTCACCCGCCGGATAATCGAATCGCAGATGCCGGAAAATTTTATGTTTGTACCCGTCATCGGCACGGCAGGCAATATCAACCACTTTGATGTGGCAAGCAATTTAAATCAAACCTGTTACGCCGAAGCCGAACGCATCGGCTCCGGCATGGCCGCAACCATTCTCAATGCGCTTGACACCCTCAACCCCTGTTGTGATATGCCGCTTGAAACACGTTTTACCGAACAATTCTGCCCCGCACACGAAATAAGCGATGCAGAGTATCAGGCAGCGCTGGACACCGTTGAAAAATACAAAGATGAGCCCGATATACACGATGCCAGCTGTCTTAACAGCGAAGACCTCGCCAAAGGGGTTCCGCGGGTATTGAAATACTTTGCCCAGCAGGTAGTGATCGCCCGCGATGAGCCTAAGAACACCAATATTCCCCTGCCGGTGATCATGCTCAACGGCGTAGCGATAGTCGGAGTTCCCGGCGAACCGTTTGTCGAAATAGGTCTGGAAATCCGCAAACGAATCTTCAACGATTACTGCACGCTCATTGCCGCCCACGGGCCGAGCGGCAATCCGAAAATCGGCGGCGGATACATGCCCAACACCTGGAACTACGGCCGGGGCGGTTACGAAACTCAGGCTCGCAGCAATCCGTACAGCTGCAATGCCTCCTCTCTGCTGTTTACGGCTTTGCGAAAACTCGCGGGGAGAAACTGATTATGCCGGAATTACCGGAAGTTGAAACTATTGGGTGTGCGCTCAAAGAATATCTTACCGGGCGCACGATAAAAGATGTGCAGATTTTTTCACCCCGGCTGCGGGAGCCGCTGGATTCGCTCAAAGATGCGCGTTTACCGGGAAAAAAGGTTATCGATGTGCGCCGCCGCGGCAGATATCTGATAGTTGATCTTGAGGATAATCTGGCGTTATTGATGCATTTCGGCATGTCCGGCGTATTGAAAACCATTCCGCTGAATATACCAAAAGCCAAGCATGAACATGTAATTTTTGACCTTGGCAACAATGACAGTTTGCGGTTTGAGTGCCCGAGACGCTTCAGTTTGCTCAAACTTATAACACTCGATCAGGCCGGAGCAATACCGCCGGAGCTGGACAAGCTCGGCGTGGAACCATTGAGTGCAGAATTCAATGCAGAATATTTCTGCCAGGCTGCAGCCAAACGCCGTACCGCCCTTAAAGAATTTATCATGGATAACAGCGTTGTTACCGGAGTGGGCAATATCTATGCAACGGAAGCACTCTTCAACACCCGTTTATCTCCCGTGCGTCCGGCCTGCGAAGTAACCGCTCCGGAAGCAGAGAAACTCATTGCCGAAATAAAAACAATATTGCAGAAAAGTATTGCCGCCGGCGGCACGACCTTTTCGGATTACCGTCAGCTGGATGGCTCAACCGGCAAATATGTCCTTGAGCTCAATGCCTATGGTAAAAGTGGCAAAAAATGCCCTGTTTGCGGTAAAGATTTTGCCAGCATCAAACAGGGCGGAAGAACCACGGTCTATTGTCCGGAGTGTCAGAAGTAAAAATCTGCTCCTTGAATTCACTTCCGGGCAAGATTTTTCAATACATACTGTACCACCGGCATTTTTTCCGGAGAGTTATCGGGCATATTTTTGAGTATTTCAACTGCTTCAAAAAGCTTGTAACAGCTATCTTCGTAGCTTATATTGCCGATAGAACTTATCAACCGTATAGCGCGGTCGATAAGTTTTTTGTTGGTCACATCCACAAAACTCATCCAGTTGCCGGTGACTCTGCCCAAACGCACCATGATACCGGTGGAAACAGTATTGAGTACCAGTTTTACTGCCATGTGCGACATCAGTTCCAACGGAGAACGTTCCAGACGGCATGGCACGGCAAAATCCCCTTCTCCGTCACCGATAACCAGAGTTTTCACCTGTCCGAAAAGCGGCTGCACGCCGTCAAAAGCGCTCACCAGCGCAGCATTGCCGTCGCCGCTGGAAAGCGTTACCAGCACCGCCGCATCTTCATTGGAAACCACACGATCCTCAACCATTTCGCTGCCGACCGGAAACTTGAGCAATTCCGAAGCATTGATCAGCGGCGGATTGTTGCGGACATTTTCCGGAGCATCCATTGCCACATAAAGCTCCCGACTCCAATCCAGACAGCGCAGCGGCCGGTTGAACGCCTTATTCCAGAGCTCCGCGGTAGGATAAAGCGGATTTTTCACAAAAGCCCACGGTCTTGCCGAAACCGTATCATCGCACTTGCGGAAGGGCGGCAACTTGAATGTGGGGGTGCGTTCCGTTGTATCCGTAAAGATATCCAGCAGATAATCGTTGGCAAAATAAGTGAGAAGTTTTCCGCTGCCGCTGCAGGAAGCTTCAAATTCAATATATCCGGCAATGCCTTTTACCGCCGCTTCACTTTCCAAATCATCCAGCAGCTCTTCAAAAAGTTTGGCGTAATCCGGCGCCTTGCAAGCCAGAAGTTTACAAACGGCACTTTCCAGCGCCGCCCCGGCAATGAGCTGTTCGCTGGTGGTCGCCTGCATACGGGTGGAACCGGCAAGCGCCATGGGTCCGAAGGAAAGATCCAGCACACAAACGCGTTCATCGGTGATCGCCTTGCGCGAGCGTTCGAGGTGTTCAGCAAGCAGATCCGCCGGATTATTGAACAGCAGAAAGCCCTTGCAGCCGCGGTCGAGAGCTTCAAAAAGCGTACCCAGCACCGAAGAAGTTTCGCCGCCTTCGGTGATGGCCACAAGCATATCGCCGGACTGCATATTAAGTTCTTTGACCTGCTGTCGGCCGAAACTCTGGTAATCTTCAAAAAATTCCACCGCCCGCACCAAAGCGTAATCGCCGCCGGTCATAATGCTGAACACATTGTTGCTGTATTGCGCAAGAGCCGGATTTTTCACACAGCATTCGCGGAACATGCTTTCGAGCAATATACTCAAGCGCCCGGTAGCGCCGCAACCGGAAAAGACCACCTTTTTACCGGCTGCGATGGTATTGTACAACTCTTCAGATAACTTGCGGAATTTATCCGAAGCAAGCACATTTTTTGCCATAGCCAGCACATTACGGTCAACACTCTGAAGATTTTTCACACCGTAAACTGATCCGCGGGCAAACTCTTTATCCAGATTCACGGTCAGCGGGTTGGATTGTTCGGTGGGCAGAAATCCCAGATGGAACTGTTTCTCCAGATTAAGAAAATCCTCGGCATTTTTGCGGGCTTGCGTACTCATATAAAACTCCTCAAACGATTGAATTTATAAAAAATGTATTTTTTTTTACAAATACATCACAAAAAGATATTTTCAAGTGCAATATTGCTGAAAAAACCTTTTATATTGCTGAAAAACAACTGTTGAAAATCGTTTTCAGTTCCGGGAAACGGATCAGAATATTTGCTTTTTCAACATAGACAGCTGCTGAACAAAGTACCAAGAACTTAAATTTGCACAAAGAAACTTAAAAAAACTTGTTTTTCATTGCAGTTTGAGTTATATTACTGAAAATATTTAGGAGAAATGTGCTTATGTCCAACCGGATAATCGTTACCGGCGGCGCGGGCTTTATCGGCTCGGCAGTGGTCCGCCATATCATCAATAATACAACCGATACGGTGTGTGTGGTTGATAAGCTTACCTATGCCGGGAATCTGGAGTCATTGTCTGAAGTTGCCGCTTCCGACCGGTTCCGTTTTGAAAAAGCCGATATTTGCGACCGGGAGCGGATGGATAACATATTTGCTGATTTTGCGCCCACCCATGTAATGCATCTGGCAGCGGAAAGTCACGTTGACCGCTCGATCGACGGCCCGGGTGAATTCATCCAGACCAATATTGTTGGAACCTATACTCTGCTGGAAGCGGCACGGAAATATTACAGTACGCTTGATGAAACTGACAAAGAAAAATTCCGTTTTCACCATATATCCACCGACGAAGTCTATGGCGATCTGGAAGGGCCGGAAGACCTTTTCCGGGAAACGACCCCTTATGCACCCAGCTCACCTTATTCGGCAAGCAAAGCCGCCAGCGATCACCTCGTGCGGGCGTGGAAACGCACTTTCAAACTGCCGACGCTGGTTACGAATTGCTCCAACAATTATGGACCTTACCATTTCCCGGAAAAACTTATTCCGCTGGTGATCCTTCATGCTTTGGACGGCAAAGAGCTGCCGGTTTACGGCAAAGGCTTGCAGATCCGCGACTGGCTTTATGTGGAAGATCATGCCCGGGCACTCTATCTGGTTGCTACCACCGGAGTACCCGGCGAAACTTACAACATCGGCGGCTACAACGAAAAACAGAATATCGAAGTAGTGAAAACCATCTGCTCACTGCTGGATGAATTGCGGCCGAAAAGCGATAAAAAAAGTTACGCCGAACAGATCGTTTATGTTGCCGACCGCCCCGGGCACGATATGCGTTACGCTATTGATGCCGGAAAAATCACCCGCGAACTGGGCTGGAAGCCGCTGGAAACTTTTGAAAGCGGCATCCGCAAAACCGTGGAGTGGTATCTGGCCCACAAAAATGACTGGTGCGCGCATGTTTTAAGCGGCGAATATAAAATGGAACGGCTTGGCAAAGGAGAATGATTTTATGAAAGGTATAGTTCTTGCCGGCGGCGCCGGCAGCCGTCTGCACCCGATAACGCTGGGCGTTTCCAAGCAGCTGCTGGCAGTTTACGACAAACCCATGATCTATTATCCGATTTCGGTACTTATGCTTGCCGGCATCCGGGATATACTCATTATCACCACGCCCGAAGATCAGGCTTCATTTCAGCGTCTGCTGGGCGACGGGGCCCGTTACGGTGTAAAATTCACCTATGCAGTGCAGCCCCGGCCGGAGGGTCTGGCGCAGGCGTTCATTATCGGCAAAGAATTTATCGGCAACGACAATGTTGCTCTGGTGCTGGGCGATAACATTTTCTACGGTGCGCATCTCTCCAGATTGGTCAAAGCTGCCGCCCAGCGCAAAGAAGGCGCTACGGTTTTCGGCTATTATGTCTGCGATCCGGAGCGCTTCGGTGTTGTGGAGTTCGATGAACATGGCAACGCGGTATCCATTGAAGAAAAGCCGCAGCATCCCAAATCAAATTACGCCGTTACCGGACTCTATTTTTATGACAACGATGTGGTGAAAATTGCCGAGGGGATCAAACCATCCGCCCGGGGAGAACTGGAGATCACCGCAGTAAACAATGCTTATCTCGAACAGGGTAAACTGCATGTGGAAACCCTCGGACGCGGCTACGCCTGGCTGGATACCGGAACCCATCAGAGTATGCTCGAAGCAGCAAATTTCATACACACGATCGAAACCCGGCAGGGTTTGCAGGTGGCGTGTCTGGAAGAAATTGCATTTGAAAACAAGTGGCTCACCGCCACTGAACTCCGCAATAATATAAAAGACATGCTCAAAACCGATTACGGCCAATACCTTGTGCGCCTTGCCGGAGATAAATGATTTTATGAAGATCGTCAGCACCAATATACCCGATGTAAAAATTATAGAGCCGGATGTTTTCGGCGATGCGCGCGGATACTTTTTTGAATCGTGGAACAGCGCAAAATATGCGTCAGAAAATATAGATTGTCATTGGATTCAGGATAATGAATCCTGCTCAACATACGGAGTTCTGCGTGGGCTGCATTATCAGGCAGCGCCTTACACTCAAGCCAAACTGGTGCGGGCAATAAGCGGCAGAGTTCTGGATGTGGCAGTGGATATACGTAAAAATTCTCCGACATTCGGCCAACATGTTGCCGTTGAGCTTTCCGGCGAAAACAAGCGGCAGCTTTTTATTCCGCGCGGCTTTGCCCATGGTTTTGCGGTATTGAGTGAATCGGCGGTTTTCGCCTACAAATGCGATAATTCATACTGTCCGGCCGCCGAACGCGGAATAGCTTTCAACGATCCGGATTTGAAGATCGACTGGCAGCTTGATCTGTCGCAGGTAATTCTTTCCGCCAAAGATTTGCGGAATCCGCTGTTCAAAGATGCGGAATTTTTTGATTTCAACAGCAAGGATTACCTCTCATGAAAATCATGCTCACCGGCGGCAAAGGCATGCTGGGCAGAACACTCTGCCGGGAATTATCCGACTTTGAAGTAATCGCCACCGATTTGCCGGAAGCGGATATTACCGATGCGGATAATTTCAATATCCTCTTGCAGAAAATCAGCCCCGATGTGGTTATCCATTGCGCAGCTATGACTGCGGTGGATAAGTGCGAAAGCGAAAGGATTCCGGCATATAAACTCAACGCCGAAGGCACGGAAAATGTGGCAAAAGCCTGTAATCAGCACCATGTGCGACTGATCGCTATTTCCACTGACTATGTATTCGACGGCAATTCCAACCGGCCATACAATGAACTTGATATTGCCAACGGCGGCAATACCGTTTACGGTCAGAGCAAATTTGCCGGCGAAGAAGCAGTTCGGAAGTTTTGTCCGGATCATGTCATAGCGCGTATATCATGGCTTTATGGATCGGGCGGTCCGAGTTTTGTTCACACCATGATGGCGCTGGCTGACGGCAGCCGGGCAGAATTGAAAGTGGTTGCTGACCAGATCGGCAATCCCACCAGCACCACAGCCGTGGCCAAAGCATTACGCAATATATTGCTCAAACGGGATCTGCGCGGAACATTTCACCTGACATGTGAAGGTGAAGCCAGCTGGTATGAGTTTGCGTTGGAAATTTTCCGTCTGGCGGGAAAAAATCAGCAAGTTGCGCCCTGCACCACGGAAGAATTTCCCCGACCGGCACCCCGCCCGAAGAACTCACGACTGGAAAAAATGATGCTACGCCTGAACAGTCTGCCGCCCATGAAGCACTGGAAAGATGCGCTGAAAGAGTTCATGCAAAGCGAATTCAATATTCCGGATCACAAGCCGGACAGCAGCAGTTAAATGTTTGCTGACGGAAATCCGGGAATATTCAACGTGTAAAAATGCTGATAGCGGGCAAAGGTCTGCCTTTGGCGATCGGCGGGAAAATGATTCACGATCATACCGCAAAACCTGACATTGGCATTCTGAAATCTCCACAAAAGCAATTCCAGCCGCGCCCGCTGAAATCTGCGGTAATCCCCCACCAGAATAGCGGCATCGGATAACCGGCCGATGATCAATGGGTCACTGCCGCTCTGCATGGAAGACGCATCTATGAAAATATACTCGTAACAGCCGGATACCTCCAACAGAAACTGTTCAAAACGCTTCTGCGACAGCAATGTTGCCGGATCGTCGGGCTTGCGGCCGGGAGCGATCACATCAAGATTACTGCAAACATTGTATTCGATACACTTCTGCCACTCAACATTACCGGAAAGCAGATCGGATAAGCCCTTGCGCTGTTCATCATCTGTGTGCGGCACGGCCGGACTGCCTCCGCGATAGTCAGCACATATTATCAGCACCCTTCCGCCGGCAGCTGCAATATCCTGTGCCAAAGCCCGGACAATGGAACTTTTGCCCTCTTTGCCGGTAACGCTGCTGAACATAAAAACCTGCGCCCGGCCGGAATGCGGAAGCAATGCATTCAAATTAAGTTGTAAAGTATGAATTGATTGCTGAAAAGTATGGTCCGGCATCAAATCTGCCGACATTCGGCCTGACCTCCCGACATGCGGGAATACCCCCAGGAGTGGTGTTTTCAATATATCTTCAAGGTCAGAAAGTTTACGCATGGAGCGATCCATGGAGTTAATAACAAACAGCAGGATAAATCCTATCATCAGCCCGACAGATCCACCCAGAAACCCGCCGCTTGAAATCAATGCAATATTCCACACCACAGCATTATTGTTCACCGCGTGATCGGTAACAGCGACACAATTGCACTGCAATATCTGCGGCAATTCGGTCTGGCAAAAAGTTTTGACAGCTTCGGCCGTTTGTTCGGCAGATGATTTACTTTCGCCCGGGATTGTAAGTGTAACCCAGCAGTAATCCCGGTTATATTGAGCTTTTTTCGTCAGATAGCTGTAATCGGAAAAAACCAGTTGCCGGCGCAGAAACTCATCAAGCCGGCGTTTGACCCGGTGCTGTTTAAATATTTCCCCCCAGAAATCCTCTGAAGTTCCGAGCGTAACATTTGCTGTATTGCCCGGCGTTATCATTTTATGGCTTGCCAGATCTTTGCGGTATATAAATACCGATACATAGCTGTAAAAACTCCATGGGAAACACATCCCTGCCAGCAATCCGCCGGCAGCAGCACCCAGCACAGCAAAACCCAAAAGCAGAATCTTATAGCGGCGAAAAATCTGCCGCAACGCCTGCCATTTTTCAAAATTACGTGAAAATATCCACATAGTTTTTTCAGTCCATGAAAGTTGTTTTGCCGTAACAGTACATATTTTTTCAATATAAGCGTCATATAATTTAGCAGGAAAAGAATTTTTTTCAAGCTGTCAGTTGTTTTTTGCTGCAACTGCAGCCGCAAACACATCACTTGGTTGTTTCACGCCAGCATCAGCAGTACTCAAAGGAGCAAATATTTTACCGGCAAAAATCGCCATCTGCTTTGAAAAATATTTTATATCGCAGTATATTACCCATGCACAGAGCTTTTTACCCAAAAACAGGAAAGGATCTCCGTTATGCTTCAAACACTGCAGACACCATGGCTTGCTGCCGGCGAAAAACTTGTCTGTTTCGGCGACAGTCTGACTGCCGCCAATCCGGGATACATGAATATTCTGACGGAAAAACTTGCTGAAAAAAATATCACTGTCATCAATGCCGGTCTCGGCGGAGATAAAACCCCGACAGCATTGACCCGACTGGACAGCGCCGCCGGCATTCACCGACCGGATGCAGTAAGTATTTTTCTGGGCACCAATGATGCGGCCGTGGGACGGGGGATCTGGGCAGATGAGCCGGCAGTGACTCCGGAGTGCTACAAAAACAATCTGCAATGGATAGTACATCTCTTGCGTTTGCGTTACAATGTAAAAAAGTTCAGCATCGCCACACCGCTGCGGCGTTTTGAAGGCTCAACCTACGATATGCACGGCGATATTCTTGTCCCCTACCATCGCGCTGCGCGCGAAGCCGCCGACAGCATGCAAACACTTTTGGTGCCATTGGATACGGTTTTTGAAGCTGCTGCCATACGCGAACAACATCGGTGCGATCCTGAAAGCGGCTATCTGTTCACCAAAGATGGTACACATCCGACAGCAGAAGGATATAAAATGATCGCCGAAACTCTTCTGAAATACTGGAAAATGGCGTAAAAAAACCTGTATAAAGCAAAAGTTTTAAATAGTTTTTGATTTTTTTATATTCAAAAGTTGCTTTTTGCAATTTTAGTGCTAATTTTCTCATGTATGCATTTTGCATGAAATGCTTTTCAGTGCGATATGCAGAGTTGACACCATGAAATAATTTAAGTATTATAAATAAAAATCGGTGTGCGGGATACCTCGGGGAACAAGAAGTTGTTGACAGGATGACCGGCACCACAAAGCGGAGAAATCTATGAAGGGATTCAATGTTTTTCTGGCAGTAGTCATTTTTTTACTGGCAGCGGCTTCGGCAGTATTTTCTTACTTTTTGTTTGAAAAACGCGAAAGTCTGGTTACAGGACACAATTATTTTGGCGAACAGCTCAGTAAATCTATCGTAACTTTGGAAGAAAAAACCGGTGAATCGCTTTCGGGCGAAATCAACACCGGCAGTCTGAAGCACGATAATTCTCCTGAATCGGTCAATGAGCTGCTGAACAAATATAACACGCATGTGACAAATGTTGTCAATGCCCGCAACACTCTTGCCGGTTCGCTTGCAACCTTGAGCAGAACGTTGGAAATGAACGGCAATGCTATTAAGGCCGATGATTTCAAAAACCTTAAACAGCACTCGGCAAAAACCCGGACTTTGGAATCATATGCCACCAACTATGTGCGCCGCAACAACACAATTTTGAGCAGACTGGAAAGATCGGGCCGCAATCTCGGCACCAAAAAACTGACTGTAAACAACCTCAAATCAGTCAAATACGCTGACTTCTACAAAGAGCTCGATGACCGTATCGCTTTCTGGAACACCCGCCACAAAGTGTATGTCAATGAAGTGGGGCAGATCGCATCCGCCCTTAAAGGCAAACGCCCCAACTCCAGCGAAAGCGGCTATGCCGCCGGTCTTAAAGAACTGGTAACCCATGCCCGCAATGTGGAACTCCAGCGCGTGACCTACCATGCAAACTGGAAAAACGAAGAACGCAAAGTAAAGGCCCGCGATGCCAAGATCGAAACACTCACCGCCACAGTAGCCCGCAAAGATGCCGAAATCAAATCCCGCGATCTTGATATCAAACGTCTTGAACGTATGTTGGGCATCATCCCCGGTAAACGTCAAATCAAAGACGGCTGCAAAGAAGCCCTGGAACTGATCAAAACTCAGCAGAAGGGTAAGATCATGGAGGTGGACGACAAATTCGGTTTTGTGGTCGTTTCGCTGGGGCGCAAGACTCTGGTGCAGGACTTCTACGAATACAAGCCTGAAAAAGACAGCGTGAAAAAGACAAAATATTGGAATATTAATCCGCTTATCGAAGACGGCATGATCCTGACCGTTGCCCGCAACATGCCCAGCGGCGACGCAGAGTATATCAACAAGATCAAGATTGTAAGATTGGATGACAACTGCTCCATCGCCGAACCGGTCGACAAGAAAGCCGGCAAACGCATGCGTGTCGGCGATCTGGTTTATCTGGCTGATGATGAGATCGCCAAGATATCCAAACGCAGAAAGTGAGCTTGCAAATGGCTAAACATAAAAACGGAATACATATCTTTCGCGATATACTGGTGATATTGACCACATTGCTGATGATTTCAGTAGTAGTGTTCCAGTGCATGGAAATCACGACCTACGGCATCTGGGATCATGTAAAAGTCACGCTCAAGTCGATTTTCCAGCCGGTCCCCGAGCCGGCACAACCGGCAGCTCCGGCCGGAGAAGCGGCCCCGGCGGCCCCGGCGGCGGAACAACCTCCGGCCAATTAACAAAATGGAGTGTTATATGTCTGAATCAATAGTAAAAACTATTGGGCGGGCAACAAAAACCATGGCAATGTTGTCTGCCGTGGTTTTTTTGTTATGTGCGGCCAATGGATGTACTTGCAATAACCATTGCAGTACGGAGAGCCGCCCCGGAAAAAAAGTTCAGCGCCGTCCACCCCGCAAACGGGCGCACGAATACAGCCGCATACCCAATAATTATCCCGCAACGTGGCAAAGGTCAACAATCGGGAATTAAGCGGCATAAAGTAATCGAACCATAAATTTGTTTCAACAGTCATTATTGCTGAAATGCATCAAAAATGCAAACGGCAATGCAGAAACTGATAAAAAATCATAATTCAGGAAAAATATCATGCCGGAAAACGGAAACAATAACTCAAATCTCACGCCCCGTGCCCGCCGGGCGCTGGTGCTGGCGCAAAAGGAAGCCGAACGGTTGAATTGCGATTGCGTAGGTACCGAGCATCTGCTGCTGGGTTTGCTTTCGCTGGACGAAGGCGTGGCCGTCGAAGTACTGAAAGTAATGCAAATAAGTCTTGAACAGTTGCGGCTGGAAGTGGAAAAAAGCTGCAGCAGCACGGCAGACAATGTCAAAAAAGAAGGCTTGCTGCCCCTGACCACCCGGTTGAAGCGGGTGATATTGCTGGCGGCAACCGAAGCCAAGATAATGAACTATAATTTTATCGGCACCGAGCATCTGCTGCTGGCGCTTCTCCGCGATGGTGAAAGCGAAGCTGCGCGGGTACTGCGAAACATGAAAATCGATGTAAACAGTGTCCGCAATGTGGTCAATCAGGCGCTCGATCCGGACTATCTGCCGCCGGAAGCCGACGAAACACCCTCCGTTCCGCCGGGCAGTCCGGCTGCCGGCAGCAGCAATGGCGAGCTCCCGGCCTTAAATACTTTCGGGCGCAATCTGACATTGCTGGCTGAAAAAGGCGCGCTGGATCCGGTTATCGGCCGTCAAAACGAAATTCAGCGGGCAATTCAGGTACTCTGCCGCCGCACCAAAAACAATCCGGTGCTTATCGGCGAAGCCGGGGTGGGGAAAACTGCCATCATCGAAGGTCTGGCGCAGGCGATCGCCAGAGGTGAAGTTCCTGAAATACTGCAGGATAAAAAAATCTTTGCACTTGATCTGCCGTTGATGATCGCCGGAACCAAATACCGCGGCCAGTTTGAAGAGCGCATAAAATCGGTACTTGAAGAAGTCCGTAATTCCGGCAAAGTGATTCTGTTTATCGACGAACTGCACACCATAGTAGGCGCCGGCGGAGCGGAAGGCGCCATGGATACGGCCAACATCATAAAACCGGCGCTTTCCCGGGGAGAACTGCAATGTGTAGGCGCCACCACACTGGATGAATACCGCAAAGGTATAGAAAAAGATTCTGCGCTTGAGCGGCGTTTCCAGCCGATCATTGTAAATCCGCCGGAAGTTGACGAGGCAATACAGATACTCAACGGCCTGAAAAAGACCTACGAAGCGCATCATCATGTAACCTATACCGCCGATGCCATCGCGGCGGCGGTCAAACTCTCCGACCGCTACATATCGGGCCGCCATCTGCCGGATAAAGCCATTGATGTTATGGATGAAGCCGGAGCTGCGGCCCGCATAAGCAACACGCCGCAGCCGCCGGATACTGCCGAGCTGGAGTCCGATATAAAATCAGCTTCCGAAGCCAAAGAAAAAGCGATTGCCGACCAGAAATTTGAAGAAGCCGCCCGCTTCCGCGATGCCGAACGCGCCGCCCGTCAGGCGTTGGAAGATCTGCTGAAACGGCACCGTCAGCAGCAGCTTGCCAATACTCCGGAGATCACCGCCACGGCAATAGCCGGGGTGATCGCCCAGCTCACCGGTATACCGGTACAGGAAATGCAGTCCAGCGAAACCCGCCGCTTGCTGAATATGGAAGAAGAATTAAAAAAGAGTGTGATCGGTCAGGACGAAGCCCTTTCACTGATTTCTCGCTCCTTGCGGCGTTCACGCTCCGGCTTGAAAAATCCGGCGCGCCCCATTGGATCGTTTATCTTTCTCGGCCCAACCGGGGTGGGCAAAACGCTGTTGGCTAAAGCGCTGGCAGAATTTATGTTCAACAGCTCCGATGCGCTGATCCAGGTGGATATGTCTGAATATATGGAAAAATTCAACGTCAGCCGTCTGGTCGGTTCGCCGCCCGGTTATGTGGGGCATGGCGAAGGCGGCGAGCTGACCGAAAGAGTTCGCCGCAAACCCTACTCGGTGGTGTTGTTTGACGAAATAGAAAAGGCGCACCCGGATGTACTGCACATGCTTTTGCAGATATTGGAAGAAGGCAAACTTACAGATTCGCTGGGTTGCAAGGTGGATTTCCGCAATACGGTGATCATCATGACCAGCAATGTCGGCGCAGAATTGCTGAATAAAAGCGCAACGCTGGGCTTTGGCGGCGACGCTCAAAGCGTTTCGGCCAAAGAAAGCGAACGCCTGCTGTCGGTAGCAAAAAAATATTTCAAGCCCGAATTTCTCAACCGGGTGGATGACTGTATAGTATTTCGTAAGCTTGAGCGCAATGATCTCAAAGCAATCGTAAAGTTGGAAGTCGATGCAGTGGCAGACCGTCTGACAGAAAAACACCTCAACCTGATCACCTCCGATTCCGTATTGGAATATTTGCTGGACAAAGGTTTTGAGCCCGAATACGGTGCCCGTCCGCTCCGCAGAGCGGTGGAGCGTTATCTGGAAGACCCGCTTTCTGAAGAATTGCTCAAAGGCGATCTGCCCGCCGACAGCGTTATAGAAACAATTCTGAATAACGGCCAATTGCATTTCCAGATTGCTCCGGCTGCCAACCCCCCGCGCAAAAGAAAAGCACAAGCAACCAGAAAAAAACAGGAGCAGTGATGAAAATATTTTCCGGCCGGTTGCTTTTGGCGATCACACTTGCTGCAATGCCGTATATACTGTGTGCCGGCGGCGCTGTGGAGTATGCGCTTTACAGCACCAGAGAAAAGCAACCCGGCCGGCTGGCAATTGAGCCGGTGCTGTTTGCCTCCAACGCGATAACGCCGCAACATGCCGAAAGCGTTATGCGCAATGCGCTGCAAATGCTTGATATACCCTCTTCCTTCAAGCCTCAGCTGCGCCATTTGCTGATGAAATTCAAGAATCATGCATCTGAAAAAAATGCAGTATGGGGTCCCCAAAGTATCGAACTCTACATGCATCTGGTCCATTTTCAAACGCTTTTTACCATGCTCAACCAGCAAAATATTCCACCGGCGGCACCGGCGATTCTGCTGGGGATTGACCGGGCTGGGATACTGCCGCAAAATCCGTGCATGACCTTGCTCAATACGGTAAATAATCCTGAATGGCAGGCAGTTCGCGGTAAAAAATTCGCAGCTGCGGTAATTCTGCTGCCATGTAAGTATCACCTTCAGGGATCGCTGACGGCTTCTGCGGCAGTAGCGGCTTCCGGCAGCGGTTCGGTTGCTGTAAAACTGCAAAGGGTAGATTATTTTATTCAGAATACCAGCTGGGGGCACCGCTTGAGCAACAACAACAGTATCTCCCGGGGAGACGGCATGAAGATATTTTTACTGCATGGAAAATTTGATCAATCGCTTGCGCCCGGCATTTACAATGGCAGTATAACTTTCACGCCCTCCGGCAATGCAAAACCGGTCCGGATGCAATACACAATATTGCTTAACTGAAGAAAGAGTTTTTGAAATGATCTATAAAGAATACGGCAGTACCGGATTGAAAGTTTCGGCTATCGGGTTCGGCGGCATGCGTTTTGATATGCGCCAGCCGGAATCAGCTCATATCGATCTGATCCATTACGCTTTCGAGCGCGGAATCAATTACTTTGATACCGCTCCGGGGTATTGCAATGACCAAAGTGAAATCTGGTTCGGCAAAGCACTCTCCACCCTGCCCCGTGACCAGGTGGTCATTTCCACCAAGCTGATGCCCGGACATATCAAAACTGCCCGCGAGGCATACGACCGTATCAAACGCTCCTGCGACCGGCTCCAAACCAACTGCATAGATATATTCCACGCATGGAACTTCCGCACCATGGAGCAATACGAAGACTGCGTGCGGCCGGACGGCTTATACGAAGCCATGCTGCAGGCTCAAAGCGATGGTTTGATCAAACATCTGGCATTCTCCACCCACCTTACCGGCAATAAAGTTTCCGAAGTTGTGGAATCCAGCCGTTTTGCCGGCGTACTGATAGGGTTGAATATACTCAACTTCCCCTATCGGCTCAATGGTGCCATTGCGGCCAGAAAGCGCAAGATGGCGGTGGTAGCCATGAATTCGCTTTATGGCGGATTAATTCCGCAGCACGAAGAAAAATTTGCCTTTCTCGGGAGCCGGGGACAAACTCCGACCATGGCGGCATTGCAGTTCAATATCGGCTTGGAACTGCTGGATGTGGCGCTGAACGGTTTCACCACCACCGAACAGGTGGATATGGCCTGTCAGGCTGCAGATAATGCCAGGAAGATAACACAGGCAGATCTGGTGGAATATGAAAAACTCATCCATGGCGGCTTGAAAGATTTCTGCACCGGCTGCGGTTACTGCAAGGATTGTCCGGTCAATATCGCAGTACCGACCTACATGCAGTTTTACAATTATAAACTCCTTGGCAATGAAGATGATGCAGCTATGGCAGCCAAGTTGAAAAAAAATCAGATCTGGGGTATATTGCCCGAAGCCAAAGTACCGGCGAAAGAGTGTTTGAACTGCCGCAAATGCGAAAAAAGCTGTACCCAGCATTTGCCCATAACCGAACGGCTGCGGGAAATAGCAAATTGGGAATCGACAGCAGAAAAAATGGAAGAGTGACCGTACCATGCTTTACCAATGCAACGAATGTCAGAAAAGTTTTGATACGCTCAAAGTCAACCTTGCCGGCGGTGCATGTCCGGCTTGCGGCAAAAAATTCAAAGGCGATTTTGCCGGCACCACAGTCCGGGATTTCAAAGTCATAGGCGAGATTGCCCGCGGAGCCAACGGCGTGGTCTACGTTGCACAGCAGCCGCTTCTCTGCCGTGATGTAGCCATAAAACTCATACTCAAGGAGCATGTAAACGATCCTGAACACCTTGAGCTGTTCTTCTCCGAAGCGCGGGCCGCAGCGCGGGTGGCGCACCCCAATATCGTACAGGCATTGGCTGCCGGAGTCGATGAAAATAAAGTGTGCTATTTTGCCATGGAATTAGTGGAAGGCGAAACGCTGGAAAAACGGCTCGATGACTTCGGCGCCTTGGATTTTTCACAGGCATTGCACATAGCAGTACGGCTTTCTGAAGCGCTTGCCTACGCATGGCGGCGGGTAAAGCTGGTGCATGGCGACATCAAACCGGCCAACGTGCTGCTGACTGCGGCAGGCGAACCCAAACTCGCGGACTTGGGACAGGCGCATTTCGGCGATGATGTGACCGAAGTCGAATCCCTGATGGCAACTCCGCTTTATGTACCGCCGGAACTGGTGCGCGGCGAGTACGAAAAAATCGGGGCCAAAACCGATATTTACAGCTTTGGCGCTATGCTCTACGAATTGTTCGTCGGCGAACCGCCGCTCTATTCGCTGGATATGGATGAAATACTGCAAATGCAGCTGACCGAAAAACCGCAGTCGCTGAAATCACGTCTGGGCTTTTTCGATGAAAAACTCTCGGATTTCATCGACAGTATGCTTGCCAAAAATCCGGATCTTCGCCCCAACAGCTGGAACGAAGTAGCCGAATTTCTGCATAAGATAGAACTGCGTACTAAACTGCAAAGCAAATAATTGCAGTTCATGCGTTTATCTATAACTTTGCCAATAAATCCGCCGCAGAAAAATCCCCCGGCGGAATTATTTTGAATAATTTTTTTATTTTTTTTCAGAACGCGCAGGAACTTTCCTCATACAAGCATTGTCAAATTCGCCGGATCCCCCATTGGATTCCCATCCCGTAAAACCGGTCCGGAGCGGTGCAATGCCGTTCCGGACCGGGTCTTTTTATTTCTTCCGCACCGCACTGTTAACGGTAAAATACTTGCAAATGAACCAATCAGGTTGTATAGTAACAAAATTACTATTTTATTAAGGATAAATTTCTATGAAAAAATTTTCATTGATCGCTCTCCTGATGTGCACAAGCATTGTTGCTTTTTCCGGAACGGTTCAGGGTACCGTCAAAAAAGCTCCGCTCAACGTCCGTGCCGGCGCCGGCACCAAATATACCGCCGTGGCCCAGTTGGCCAAAAACAACCCGGTGGAAATCACCCGGGTCAGCAATCAGTGGCTGGCAATCAAACCGCCGGCGAACAGCCGCGTGTGGATCATGAAAGAATTTGTTAAAAACGGTAAACTTATCCGCGGCGTGAACCTGCGTTCCGGCCCCAGTACCGGATACGAAACTGTCGGCTTTGCCCGGCGCGGCACTCAGGTACAGCTCCACGGCAAAGCAACCGGTTCCGGCTGGGTGCAGATCTCGGCGCCGGCCGATGTGGAGTTCTATGTGGGGCGTCCGGCAATCGAAGCAGATAAAGCAGCGCTGAACAAATTGCCGAAGTTCAAAGTTCCCACCGGCAAAGCTCTGCCCAACGAAGAACTCATCAACCTTGAAGGCAATTTTCTGACCACGGGCAAAGATATAACAGTCAGCGGCTATGTCTATGCCGAACAGCAGAGCCACCTGAAAACCGTTACTCACGTATTTTACGAACCCGGCAGCGGAGAAGATCTTGTTGCCAGATACATGGTGATGCCCAACCGCAACAATCTTGATAAGTACAAAGATAAAAAAGTCCGGATTTCCGGCGAATACTACAAAGTAAAGGGCTGGAAATTGCCGCTGCTGGTGGTCAAGATCGTCCATAGTCTGGAATAAGCTGAAATTATAAAAAGTCAGAATACGAATAAAATCAATAAGAAAGGAATTTTGATCATGAAAAAACTCGCAGTATTCTTTTTGAGCTTGAGTGCAGCTACGCTCTTTGCCGAAGCCGTCCCGGTGGCAGCCTGGAACTTTGACAAAGTTGAAAACAACAAGGTATCCGCCGCAGTTGGTAATTTCACCGGTACCATCATCCGCCCCGATAAAGTCAAAAGTGTTCCCGGCTTGAATGGCAACGCATTGCATTTTTCCGGCGACTACAGAGGCAATAAAGCCGGAGCGGTGATCGTAAAAAACTTCAAGTTCGATTTCACTAAACCTTTCACCGTGGAAGCCGTGGTAAAATTCGATGCCAATATCGGCCACCGGAACAACCGGGAAGTCTTCAACCTTGCCGATGGCGAACGCGGCCCCGGTATCCGATTCAACTTTTACTACAACAGTTTTTCGTTCCGCTCCGGCGACGGCAAAAAACTCAATGGAGTCGGCACCAGCAATATCAAGATCAAGGTCAGTGCCGAAGAATGGCACCTTGCCACCGCCACTTATGATGGCAAAACGGTCAAATTCTACTTTGACGGCATCCTTGCCGGCGAAAAAGATATAACCGTTACCAATGCCGCCAAAAACCGTATACTCAGCATCGGCAGTTACAAATCCGGGTTCTGCTATCCTATGCGCGGTGCAATCGATGATCTCAAAATCTACAATGTGTGCAAAAGCGCATCCGACGTTGCGGAAAAATACATCTCAATCTTCGGCGAATAAAGGAATCGGATAATGTTGAAAAAATCTCTTGCAATCGCTTTTTCGGCATTAGCTGCTGTTGCCTGCTGTTCCGATACAGTTATCAAAGCCGAGCCGGTCAAAGCCGGGGAAATCAAGCTCGACGGTGTACTGAATGAAGCCGTCTGGCAGAAAGCTGCCAAAAATGCTGATTTCAAAAAATTCACGCAAAAAGATGTTCCGGCAAATGAAAAGACCGCATTTCAGGCGGCAGCTTCGCCGGAAGGAGTATACTTTGCCTTTGATATCGAAGACAGAAACATTGTTGATACGCTTGATAAATTTGATGGCGATCTGACTAAATTCAACGATGTCATAGAGCTCTTCATTTCGGCAGATGACCCCATTCCCGGCGACCCCAATGTGCGGATGGCGCGCCAGATAATCTTCAACTTCAAAGGTACCCGTGCCGACGGCAGTTACCTTGCCGGTTCGCGGGACAGCAGTTGGACAAGTGATTGGCAAGTTGCCGTCAGCAAAAGCAGCAAAGGCGTTACCGCTGAACTCTTTGTGCCCTATTATGCGCTGGATTTCACCAATGCCAAGACCGGAAATCTGCGTTTCAATATCGGTCGCGAAAATATCAATGCTGACAAAACCAAGACCATCAGTGTCTGGCAGAATACCAGCAATTTTATGGATATGACCAAATTCGCGGTGCTGGAACTGCCATATAAAGATTTTGATAAATATCAGTGGCTCGTCACCGATATGACCCTGCAGAACGTTCCCAGCGAAAAAGGCACGCTGCAGATGCTTAAAGGCAAACTCTCCGGCAAGATTTCCGGCATTGTTGCTTTGCAGGCGACCGCCCGCAGCAACGGCACGCTTGCGGCATTCAACCGCAGTACTGTGCAGGTCAAAAGCGGCGAAACTATGGATTTTGCCATACCCTTGAGTGTCGGCAAGCCCGGCAAATACAATGTAACCCTGACCGCCCGCAGCAATGGCAGCAAACTCTTTTATGCAACAAACAATCTGGAAATGTCGGCAAGCTGCTTTACACTCAAGATAGCTTATCCGATTTACCGCAAGAGCTTTTTCCCCGATCAGAAAGATAAAACGCTGCGGGTAACTGCTGAATACGCTGTACCGGAAAAACTTATGAGCAAAGTACGGAGCGTTATGACCATTACCGACGCTTCCGGCAAAGTTATAAAATCCATCGATGGCCAATCCGGTACCGTCAAAAATTTCACGGTCGATACTGCCGCTTTCCCTGCCGGCAGCTACACTGTTACTGTAACCAACAGCGGTGCGGAATATGCCAACGATTCCTTGAGCGATACTTTCAGAATAATAGCTCCCGCCACCCCCGGCAGCAGCTCCGTGCGGCTGGATGACAACCGCTATCTGCTGGTTAACGGCAAACCGTTCTTCCCGCGCGGATTTATCGGCGGTCAACACAAGGAACCGCACTTTTTTGAAGGTATGCAGGCCGCCGGATACAACACCGTGCAGTTTTACGGACTCAACTGGCCGAGTTTGCAGGACATCAAAATTGTGCTGGATAAAGCTCATAAATGCAATCTCAAAGTTTTCTGCTATCCCTACTGGGGCACCAGTATCGGCTTTACCGGATTCCGTGATCTCAAAAAGTCCAATAAACACCGCAAGCCGCGCCTGACCGAAGCCCAATGGGAACGCTTGAAAAAGATGGTCGATATGGTCAAAGAACATCCGGCGTTTCTCGGCTGGTATCTGGCCGACGAGCCCCGCGGGGCGGAACTCTGTGACGAATTGCTGAAAGTATATCATTATCTGCAGCAGGCTGACCCGCACCACCCGGTGATAACGCTGGACTTTACCGCCAACGGCTGTATCAGCAAAAAAGACCTTGCCGATATACATATATTGGATATGTACCCGCATCCATTCAAAGACGGCAGCTGGGCGCGAAGCCTGCCTTCGGTATTTTACAGCATGAAACAGGTCAACGAAAATACCGGTTCCGCGGGGACCTGGTTCTGTCCGGAAGCGTTCACTCCGCGCGGTAAAAACCGCCGTCCGATGACCTACCGCGAACTGCGCTGCCTGATATTCGGTACCATTGTAAACGGTGCTACCGGCATGATGCCGTATAAAATCGGCAGCATCAAACAACAGTATTACATCCACGGCAAAAACTCCGGTATATTCTACACGCCGGAAATGCGACTGGGCTATCTGGAAGGCCTCGGCCCTGAACTCAATGCGCTGGATGCAGTGCTGACCGCGCCCGAAAAAGCTCCGGTAACTGCAGACACTAATGAGATCATTGCCATCCGCAAAAAATATAATAACAAAGATTTTGTAATTGTTGTAAATACTGATAAAAACACGCTCAAAGCCATAATCAAAGTTCCCGGCGTAAAAGAAAACTCGCTGCAGCTGGTAAGCGAAAACCGCACTGTTGCAGTGAACAATGCTGTTTTCAGCGATAATTTTGAGCCATTTGCAGTGCATATTTACACCAATGATAAATCGTTCAAAAGCCCGGTCAACATTTACGATCTGGAAGCCCGGATCCGCCAAGTCGATAAAGAAGCCAAGGCAAAATTAAACATAACTGATTGACAGGCAAAAGTATTTTTTCAATAAAATGATTTTTGCCCTTGACAACAAGGGCAAAATCCTGTATAATTTAAAAATGGTAAAAATATATAATCAGACATTAACTAATTCGGGGATTTTCTATGTTATTAAAAACGGTTATAGTTACCGCAATCAGCTGTTCGGCATTATTGAGCTATGCCGCCAATCCGGTCATAAAAGCAGAACCGGTTAAAGACAGCGAAATCAAGTTTGATGGTGTATTGGATGAAGCCGTGTGGCAGAAAGCCGTCAAACATGGCAACTTCACACGCTGGAAACATCCGGAAAACAAGGCTGTGGAACCGACATCTTTTCAGGTTGCGGCTTCAGAAACCGGACTCTACTGGGCGTTTGACGTGGTCGACAAAGATATTGTTGCCACGGTCAAAGAATATGATGGAGCTATCGCCCGCGAAGATGTTATTGAAATTTTCATAACTGCCGACGATCCGATTCCGGATGATCCCAATGTGCACAACTGCCGCCAGCTGCTCTTCAGCCCTGCCGGAGTCCGTTCGGATATAACTCATCTTGCCGGCACCAGCGACCGCAAATGGAACTCCAACTGGCAAGTTGCGGTAAAAAGAAATGCCAAGGGCTACACCGCTGAAGTTTTTGTACCCTACTATGCGCTGAATTTTGTCAATACGCAAAACAAAAACTTCAACTTCAATATTTCGCGCGAAAACAATACCGGTTCCACCCGCGAACTTACTGTATTCAATCCAACCGGCAGATTTACCGATCAGACCAGATTTGCCTCGCTGGTGCTGCCGTACAACGATTTCACCCGCTACCACTGGCAGCTCAATAATCTGGAACTCAAGACCATTCCATCAGAAAAAGGCACCGCACAGGTTCTGCAGGGCACTGTTACCGGTAAAACCGCCGGCAAGATCACTCTGCAGGCAACCGCCCGCAGCAAAGGCAAGATCGCCGCATTCAACCGCGTGGATCTTGCGGTAAAGAGCGATACCGCAACCAATTTCACCCTGCCTCTGCCGGTGGGGGCTTCCGGCAAATACAACGTAACCATAACCGGACAGAACAAAAACGGCAAAGTTTTTTACCACACCAAAGAGCTTACTATGGAAGCTGTGCCATTCAAGCTCAAAATCAACAACCCCGTTTACCGCAAAGCAATCTACCCGGATCAGGCCGATAAAAATGTCAGCGTAAGCGTGGATTATCAGTCCGACAGCGCTCTTTTGAAAAATGTCAAAACCGCCTTTACCGTAACCGATGCAGCCGGTAACGTCATTGCTTCCGGTGAAAAATCCGCCGGAGCGGTGCGTACATTTACGGTTGACGGCAGCAAATGGCTCCCCGGCCAATATACTGTTACAGTAAAAAGCAGCGGGGCCGAAGCTCTGAAAGGTACTTTGCAGGAAACCATTACCGTAATGGCACCGCACAAAGCCGGCAACACTGTCCGTCTGGGCAAAAACCGCGAAATGTTCCTCAACGGCAAACGCTTTTTCCCGCGCGGCTTTCTGGCGGCCAACAACCACAAAGTCGTATTTTACAAAGAAATGGCTGATGCCGGTTACAACACCATACACTTCTACACGCTCAACCAGCGTGACCTCAAAGGCATAAAAGAGATCCTTGACGAAGCACACAAACACAATCTCAAAGTGTTCTTCTACCCCTATTTCGGCACCAGTATCGGTTTTGTCGGCTTCCAGGATCGTGTAACCAAACCCCTGAAACCCTATCAGCCGACTCTTACCCCCGCTTCGTGGGAACGGCTCAAGGTTCTGGTCAATGCGGTCAAAGAACACCCAGCATTTCTGGCATGGTATCTGGCTGACGAACCCAAAGGAGCTGAATTCTGCGCTGAATTGAAAAAAGTCTATCAGGTTCTTAAAGAACTTGACCCGTACCACCCGGTCATCCACCTTGACTTCACGGCCGAAGGCTGTATCAACAAGCGCGAAGGCTATGCCGATTTACATATCTTGGATATGTACCCGCACCCGCTCAAAGACGGTACCTGGCAGCGCAGTATCTCTTCGGTGCTGCACAGTATGAAGCTGGTAAACGAAATGGTTGCACCTTACGGTACCTGGTTCTGCCCGCAAGCATTCCTTGCCGGACTTTCTGCCGGTAAAAGCAGATCGCTTACCTACCGTGAAATCCGCGGTCTGATTTATGGTACGATCATTCATGGAGCGACCGGTATGATGCCTTACAAAATCGGTGATCCTGCACAGAAATACTATCAGCCGATTCGCAACAGCGGTATCTTTGTATCGCCGGATATGCACCTGGGTTATCTCAAAGGTATCGGGCCGGAGCTTAAAGCACTGGAAGGCATGCTCATTGAACCGGAAAAACTGCCGATAACCACCAGCACACACTACATTATTGCCATGCGCAAAAAGTACAACAACAAAGAGTATATCACAGCTGTAAACAGCATGCCCGATACTCTCAAGTGCACCATAAGCGGCAAAGGCATGGCTGACGGGAGCTATCAGGTGTTGGGCGAAAACCGCACCATTACCGTTAAAAACGGCAAGTTTGAAGATTCTTTTGAAGCTCACACCGCCCATATTTACACCAATGATATGAGCTGCAAATCCCCGGTGGATATCCCGGCATTGGAAGCTGAAATCAAGAAACTTGATACAGAAGCTAAAGAAGCCCTGAAAAATCTGCCTCCCCCGCAGCCGAAAAAGATCTCTAAAAAAACCAAAAAAGCTAAAAAAAGCAAGAAAAAATAATTTATCCCAAAGGAAATTTTATGATGAAAAAGTTTTTCTCTGAATGTTCTCTTGGAGTATTGCAGAGCAATACTCCCGCTTGCAAGCGGGCTTTCACCCTGATCGAACTTCTGGTGGTGATCGCCATTATTGCCATATTGGCGGCCATGCTGCTGCCGGCACTTTCCGCTGCACGGGTATCGGCAAAAACCTCGGCTTGCATATCGAATATGAAACAAATAGGTGTTGCTTCTACAGCATATACGGCCGACAATGCCGGTTGGATCATTTCCTCCTCCAAAACCGGGTCAACCTTTTTTTATAACACACTTTACAAGATCATATATCCGGATGCCCCCACTATGGGATATACCAGAGAAGAAACCCAAAAATTCTATGCGGCATTTTCCTGCCCCATGGAAAGCGTGCCATTCAGTAATACGATTACAACGGGTTTTAAATATTCACATTACGGGCACAATGCTATGGGGTTCGGTTACGAAAGTACTTATGCTTTAAGAATCGCAGAAGGAGCAAAAGAAACAGATAAAAATGCCTACCCTGCCCGCCACGAAAGTGACCTTGTTGATGCCTCGCGGGCAATGTTGTTTTTTGATACGGGGGTGCACAGTCTGGCCTGCGTCTTGACTATAGGTGAAATAGGTTGGCGTCATGGAGGCGATATAACTTACACATTATCATCTGATAAGAAAAAGCAGTATTACAAGGGCAATGCCACCAATGTCTGCTATGTTGACGGACATGTACGAACCATGAACCGTTCAGAAACAGAGTATGATAATTATTCGAATGCCAGCTTCTTCCGGGAAGGTGTTACTTATCTTAACCACGAAAAAGTCAAGTAAAAAGTATTTATAAAAACAAAGGAAACTGTAGATTGAAAACAAGCTGCAGGAGTTCTTTTGCAGTATTGCAGGCTTCCGCTCCCGCCTGCAAGCGGAAGGTTTGGCTGGAATACCTCTCTGTTAAGCCATGGCGTAATCAGAACCAATTGGGCAAAATGCAAAATGAAACAGTTTCTGTTTTTTGAATAATAAATTTCAGATTGACAAGATTATGAAAAAACATTTTACGAAAATTTTTCTGGCCGCAACAGTAACTTCGGTAATTTTCAGCGGCTGCTGCAATATCGGCACACCTGCCCCTGCTGCGGCTGAAATCAAGGTCGAAAAGAAGTTGAAAGTCGGTTATTATGTCGATAACGGCAGCCGCAGCAACGGAGCTTTCCAATGGGCACAGCTTCTCTTTTATTCGCCCCAGCTGGATGTAACTTTGCTGATGGCGGAAGATATCCGCGCCGGCAAACTCAATGAACTTGATCTGCTGGTCATCCCCGGCGGTTCCAGCGAATCGCAGGTCAAAGCCCTGGGCGCTGAAGGTAAGAAAAAAGTGCAGGATTTTGTCCGCAACGGTGGAGCTTATGTCGGTATCTGTGCCGGATTCCATTGTACTCTCGACCGCAAAGAGCGCTTGCAGATCATGCCCTACAAATACATGAAAGGTGCCGGCGGGTCCGCCGCAAAACTGGCAATGGATCTCTCGGAAAAAGGCGGCAAGATCCTCGGAGTAAAACCCGGCCGCTACAATGTCCGCTACAGTCTCGGGCCCATCTCCCAACCCGCCAGTTGGGATAAAGGTCATGCCGAAACTCTGGGGGTTTACAAAAGCACAGTCAGCCCCAAAGGCCGTCCCGGAGGCAACTTCTTCAATGCTCCTGCGATCATCTACGGCAACTATGGTCAAGGCAAAGTCATTGCCACAAGTTTCCACCCCGAATCACACATCAACAATCACGATCTGGCCATGGGCCTGATCTATGCCGTAACCGGCGTAAGACCCACCCCGGTTTTTCCCAAGCGCAACTACCGGCCGGTGCGTGCAGCATTTATAACCTACACCACCCTCGGCAAAGAACCCATCAAGCGGATGCTGGAACTTGACCGCCATCCCGGAATCGACGTAATCCTGAATGCGGATTTTACCGAAGGTATTCTCCGGCATGTGGATGTACTGGTAGTGCCGGACGCCATTGACGAAAAAAACATCAGTCTTGCTCAAGGTGCCGCGCACAATTTGAAAGAACTGCTGGACAACGGCGGCAAGATCCTGGTTTCCGGCGCTGAAGCTAAAGCCTTCCCCAAGCACCCCAATGTTGTTGAAATTCCGGCGGGAGAGAGCTTTGTGGAAGAAGCGCTGAAAGCTCCTGTGCGCTTAAACAGATAAAATAACAGCTTTTTCACCGCAGCACGCCCTGTAAATCTATTTTTTCAAAACGCTCTGTTCCCGATCACGGTTAAATTCTCGTTTCCCCACGGGTCATGCGGCGGAACGCCGCAAAGCGCGGTCAGCTCCGCGAACGCATAGGAGAAATAGATTGCCGGATGAAATCCGGCAATCCGTGGAGGTTACCAGGCGGCGAAACCGAAAATCTCCACGCTACACTCTTATAAGGGATAGAAGCGGTAGAGAAAAAAGTTGTTTTTTACAGGGCAATGCCTGTCAGGGGAATAGCAGTAAACTCCAATCCTTGATAGCGGGAGTTCGCCGCACTTTTACTGGTATACAGAGTTGATATTAGATAAACTTTCTGCTCAAAATATACAAATAAGTCCTTGCGGAGTTATCTTTTTTCAAGGACTTGAGGGCACTTCCGGAACGCTCTTTTACAAGTCCTTTAAGCCGTTGATTGCGTGTTGGAATCTCTAAAGGTACGGTTTCAAAAATATTCAGCGAAAAAGATGAGAACGGAGATCCGGCATACAAAGAGCTTCATATTATGTGGGAAATTCTCGGCTCAAAAGAGCAGATACTCAAATATGGTATGACGCATCTGCAAAATAAGCAGAAAGGCAGATAAAACAGAGAGCGGCAAGAGCAATCCTGCCGCTTTTTTGGTTATAAACAACTTTTTAACAATGACTTTTGCAACAATCGTCTTTACTTTCAAACTCCAAGGTGGAGTGATGAATATTGTGCTGCTGTAAGAATTGTTTCAACTCATTTTTTGTTTTCTCCAATAGAGAGATATCCCGAAGTTTTATATGTGCGGTCAATTCATTTTCAGTAGTACTTATCGCTCGGATATGGATGTGATGTACATCGGTCACATTTTCAAGTTGAACAAGCTCTTGCTGTAAATGTTCCGGATTAATGTCGTGCGGAACTCCGTCCAAGGTCAAAATAACACTTTCCTTAAATACCCCCCAGGATGACAGGAGAATGATCATTGCAATCAGCAAGCCGATAATTGGATCTATACAGCTCCAGTGACTCCACATGATGATCGTGCCTGAAACTACAACGCCGCAGGAGACAAGGGTATCGGAAAGCATGTGGAAATATGCACTTTTGACATTCAAATCATGTTCTTTGCCTTTGGAAAGCAGGAAAACTGTAAAACCATTCACCAATATTCCGCTCCCTGCAGTAATTATAATCGCAATCCCGGATACATGAGAACCATTAAGGAATTTTTCAATACATTCATAGATGATGATGATAACTGCAACTATAAGCATCAGCGAATTAATAAATGCCGCAAACACCGTTGCTTTTTTGTAACCATAAGTAAATGTTTTATCGGAATGCTTTTTCAGCATAAAAAAAGCGATGAGAGAAATAAGAAGTCCGCCAACATCACTTAAATTATGTCCGGCATCAGCCAGCAGGCTTACCGAATCATACCTGAATCCAAGATAAAATTCAGCCGCGACATAAAGTAAATTGATGCCTATTGCCAAAAGAAAACGATTTCCTGTTGCCGGATTGTAACTGTGGTGATGATGATTGTGATCATGGTGGTGGTGTTTCATAAGATTCTCCTTTGCATTTATATATAAGCATTTGTTTATATGTTGTGAGCAAAAAAATTTTTAACCTTCTGTCAATTCGTTCAAATGAGTTTTGCAAATATCAAAAAGTGAGCGGACATGATTATCATCAAGGCTGTAAAGAATGGATTTCCCATCCCGCCGAGACTTTACCAGTCTGATATGCCGGAGATGTTTCAGATGATGAGAAACTGCCGGCTGTGTCATTTGCATGATTTTTGTAAGGTCGCATACGCATAATTCAGAAACTAACAAGGCATTAATGATCTTCAATCGCGTGGGATCGGCAAAACATTGAAAAATCTCTGCCATATACGCCAAAGACAAATCATCCGTAATTTCGGAAAACACTTTTTCAATTTTGTCCGAATGCACAACGGAACATTCTTTCTCAGCCATATACACCATTAAGCTATATTATCATATAAGCATTCGTTTATAATATATCATAAAAAAATGATTTTTCAAATGGAAAAATAAAAAAGACCAAAAGAAAATATTAACAAGCAGAGAGCGGCAGGAGAAATCTTGCCGCCTTTTTTATTCCTATTCAATGTGAAAGTTTCGCAAGGTTATCTGGAAGACTCTCTACAAACAATCGGATTTCATCCCGCACGCGCCGATAACAATCTAATTTTTCTTCATCTGTCCGACAAGATGCAGCAAGGTGCGGCGGATCATCAAAGCCAACATGAATAACTCGGCTTGCGGCTGGGAAAAACGGACAACTTTTGCGTGCATTACCGCAAACTGTTATAACATAGTCAAAATTCAAATCAGGTAATTCTTGAATTAATTTAGATTTTTGAGTTGAAATATCAACTCCAGCTTCAGCCATTACCTTTACTGCATAAGGATTTAATCCATGTTTTTCTATTCCGGCAGAATAGGCTTCTATTTTGTCGCTTTTCAACATTCGGGTCCAACCTTCTGCTATCTGACTGCGGCAGCTGTTACCGGTACAGAGAAACAATAATTTTATCATAGGTATTAAAATTTCAGATAAACAGGTATTGAAAAATATTGAAGAGATAGCCGACAATGATGATACCCAGCACACAAGTACCCGTAAAAATTACCAGCAACGGTGTTTTCATGACTTTGCGCAGCATAATAATTGAAGGCAAACTCAATGTAGTTACTGCCATCATAAAGGCGAGGATCGTTCCAAGCTGCGCACCTTTACCGAGCAGAGCTTCCGCAACGGGGATTGTTCCGAAAATATCAGCATACATCGGAGTTCCGGCAATCACACCCAAGATTACACCAAAGGGATTTTTACCGCCTAAAATCGTTTCAACCCATGCTGCGGGGATCCAGTTGTGGATGAAAGCACCAATTCCGACACCGAGCAGAATATAGGGAAATACTGATTTAAAAATATCTTTTGTTTCATTACCAGCATATTTCCAACGATTTTCAATTACAATTTCCGGGATTGCCTGTTCCTGCTTGCAACAGCAGCAACATGATTTTTTGCTCACTTCTGTTTCTATGTACTTTTCAAGATGGAGTTTTTCCAAAATCGTTCCTCCGATAATGGCAATCAGCAATCCCGCAACCACATAAACAATC
>JAZTWG010000054.1:0-31996 GCA_045635745.1 Victivallaceae bacterium | reverse complement strand
CAATGTTGTTTGCAACTATGAGTTCGTAATATATTACTGCATTTGCAGTAGTAGGGCAATAGTTGCAAGCGGTAAATAATTCAAAGCCCGTGTCGGGCTGCCGGTACCATCGCCTTGAAGGCGTGGTGCATACCACCGGCTAAGCCGGTGGTTTTGATTATCTTCAGGTGCAGCTCAAAGATCAGAATGTATCTTCTTCTTCAAACTCATCGTCAAATTCATCGAATTCGTCATCATCTTCGTAGAAGGCATCATCGTCATACGCATCGTCATCGTAATCTTCGTCTTCATCGTCGAGATAGCCGAATTCATCATCTTCGAGATCATCGATATCGTCGTATCCATCTTCATCTCCCAGATAGCCACCGCCGGCAGAAAGCAATGCGCCGCACTCGGGGCAGCAACCATCTTCGGCTTCGATCTCGCGCTCGCTGACTTCAGCCATACAGTAACGGCAAATCGTCATAAATGTAACTCCTGTACTGTGTTTACCAAGCAAACTTTTTGCATGTTTGTTGTGCAATATAGCAAACAAAATGGATTTGTCAAATTTTTTGCAATTTTTTTATTATTTCTTTGCGGCAAGTTCCCGTGCCACGCGCACACACATCATGGCATCAGCGGCGTACACTGCGCCGATTTGCGAGGCAAAAACCTCATCTACAACAGCCCCCCCCACGATAAAATCAGCTTGCAGACCGGATTTTTCCGCCAATTCAATAACTTTCGGCATTTCGTTCATGGTAGTAGTCATCAATGCCGAGAGCCCGATCAGGCGGCAATTTTCAGACTTGGCACGCTCGATTATTGCTTCGGCAGGAACATCTTTGCCCATATCGATAACATCAAAACCGCTGTTGTTGAGCATCAGGGTAACGATATTTTTGCCGATGTCGTGAATATCGCCCCTGACAGTGGCGATAATGAATTTTTCTTTTACCGCATCGGCATCTTCATCGCTTTTCAAAGCTGTTTCAAGCGCGGCGATCGCCGTCTGCAAAGCTTCGGCTCCGGCAAGCAGCTGGGGCAGAAAATACTCTTTCTTTTCAAATTTCCGGCCGACTTCTTCAATCGCTGCAATCAGGTTTTTGTTCAAAAACTTCCGCGCATCCAATCCGGGATCACTCAAAGCAGTTTCCACCGCTTTGCGTGCTGAAACCACATCACCGCGCAAAACAGCGTTGAAAGCCTGCACGCCGGGATCCGCAGTTACAGCAGCAGTTTTGGCTTCCGGTGCCGCATTGCTCTGTGCAGCAAGGTAATTGCTCATATTCCGATCTCTGCCGTTAAGCGCTTCCACCGACTGAATGGCCGCCATAAAATCCGCGTTCATGGGGTTGGCGATCGCCATATTGAGTCCGCGCGCCATTGCCATAGCCAGAAAAGTCCGGTTGAGCAGCATACGGTTGGGCAAACCGAAACTGATATTGGAAAGCCCGCAAACCGTATTGATCTGCAGCGTATTGTGGCAGTAATCTATAAAATCCAATGCAGCATTGCCAGCCTGCGGCGCGGCCGAAACCGCCATAATAAGAGCATCTGCGGCTACATCCTGCAACGTATAGCCATATTTCCGGACTTCAGCAATAAGTTTTTCCAATATAGCAATACGTTCGGCGCAAGTTTCCGGCAAATGATCATCGTCAAGCGGCAGCAATATGAGCATGGCGCCATATTTTGCCGCAATGGGCAGAATTTTTTCGATCCGTTCTATTTCGCAGCTTATACTGTTGAGCAAAGCTCTTCCGGGATAAACCCGCAAAGCATTTTCCACGGCTTCCGGCGATGTGGAGTCTATACAAAGCGGAGTATCCACCGCCCGGACGGTCTGCAAAACAACTTTACGCATAAGCGCAGTTTCGTCCACACCGGAAAGCCCCATATTTATATCCAGAACCTCTGCCCCTGCGGCCTGCTGTTCAATGGCAAACTGCAATGCCAACGCAGTGGAGTTGTTCCGCAATTCGGCCTGTAATGCCTTTTTGCCGGTGGGGTTTATGCGTTCACCGATAACCACAAAGTTGTCATTGCTTGCCAGCTTTTTAATGCGGCGGTTACTGGAAATTATACCCGAAGCATCCGCACGCAGCGGCAGCGGCAAACGGCTTGAACGCACTTTTTCTGCGACCGCAGCAATATGCTCCGGAGTGGTACCGCAGCAGCCGCCGAGCAGATTTACGCCGCTGGCAAGCAATGTTTCCACATACTCAGCAAACATGCCTGGAGTCATATTGAATACCGTTTTGCCGTCTTTCAGCATGGGCAGCCCGGCATTGGGTTTGGCAATCAGCGGTATTCTGGCATAATCTTTGAGCGAAGCAATAAGTTTCGCCATATCTGCCGGTCCGGTGGAGCAGTTGCAGCCGAAGGCATCGGCTCCCAGACTCTGCAGAGTAATAAGAGCCGCATCGGGCGTTACTCCGGTAAGGGTACGCTGACTTTCGTCAAATGTAAGCGTTACCATTACCGGGGCATCCGGGAAAAGCTCCCGCACGGCAATCAGCGCGGCGCGGGCCTCCTGCAGATCCATCATGGTTTCGATAACAAAACCATCTACATCGGCATCGGCAAGTGCTTTGACCTGATTTTTGTAAACATTTACCGCTTCTTCAAACGCCCAGTCGCCGGAAGGCTCCACAAATTTACCGGTGGGTGCCAGATCGCCGAAAACCAGCACCCCGCGATCCCGGACCGCCTTTATGGAAATTTCCGCCAGTGTTTTATTGAGTTCAAACGCGCGGTCAGCCAAACCGAACTCGGCAAGTTTGATTTCGTTACCGCCGAAAGTCGGAGTATAAACTATATTGCTCCCGGCATCGGCATAGGTCTGCTGTATAGCGGTGATGGCACCGGGATTTTCCGCCACCCAGAGTTCGGGCGACACCCCGGAAGACATACCCCGCTTGATAAGTTCAGTACCGGTGGCACCATCGAGGATCAAGACTTTTTCATCGCACATTTTGCGGAATTGACTTCTTGAAATCATTGCACAGCTCCTGTTATGTCCGCCGGAACAAAAGCTGTTACAGATTTTTCCGGCTGCATAATAAATGTTTCGGTTAAAGATATATTGAGTTTTTCCAGCTCCAGCTGTTTGAAAATTTCCTGTTGATGAAAAAGTTCCACCCCGCCGTATCCCGCAGAAAAACGCTGTTTGCTCAAAGTTATGCCGTAACGTGCCAGTTCGGTGGCAGCAAATTTCTGCAAAAGTTCCATTGCCAGATCGGCGCACTCGCTGCCGACCGCATCAAAAACAGCCGCTTCAACCATATTACCGGCTTTTTGCGCCAATTCCACGGCTTGCGGCAAATCATTACCGACAGTTACAGCACCCAGAAAAACGTATCGGGAGTTTTGAAGAAATTCTGCAAACCGGGTACTGTTGATCTGCCAGCACCCGTCAAGTACGGTCATACCGGGATTATGCTCTGAAACCGTCAGCAGTTTCCACCGCCCGCAGGCATGACAGAGCTCAAAAGCTTTTTGCATGGCAAGGCGCAGTTTTACACTCAAAGCGCGATCAATGACCGTAAGAAAACGGTTGCGTCCAAGCCGCGAAAGCACCGCTTCTTCCGGCAGAGCAAGCGCCAGCGGATCAACAGTATTGATTGTAAAAAACTTTTCCATAGCTGATAATATACAACTATTTAAAGAAATCTGCAAAAAACATTTGTTACAAACCCGAAACAATATTATATTATTAAGAGTTTAATTATAATACCGTTTTGCCGGTGTATCGACCAATACCCGGTAAAAATCAGGAAAATAATAAGGAGCCACCATGGCGGAAGTCAGCGAAAACAAACGGTCAATCCTGCGCGGCAGTTTCGGTTCAGCAGCGGCAATTCTGCTGGCTCGGATATTGGGCCTGTTCCGGGTGATGCTTGAAGCTGATGTACTGGGCGGCAAAGCGCTGGCAACCATCTGGCAAACGGCATTCATGGTGCCGAATCTCTTCCGGAGGCTGCTGGGTGAAGGGGCACTCTCGCAGGCATTGATCCCGATGATCTCACATACCGAAGCGGAAAAAGGTCTTACCGAGGTACGCAGACAGCTGGCGGTGGTGTTTGCCGTTTTGACCGTATTGCTGGTGATCATAACACTGGTTGTCAGCGGCGCGGGGCTTATCATCGGTAACTGCTGTCCGGTGCCGGATTATGTAAAAAATGCCATGCATATACTGCCGCTTATCATGCCCTATGCCATATTCATCTGTCTGGTGGGGGTGATGACAGCAGTGGTGAATACCCGGAAAGTCTTTTTTCTGGCATCGCTCAATGCGCTTGTATTGAATATAGTTCTGATAACGCTGCTTTATCTTGCCGGAGAGTTTGCCCATAATAATTCAGCAGCAACGCTCTATATTTTAGTAGGCGGGGTGCTGATTTCCGGTGTACTTCAGCTGGCCATGCTCGTATATCTGCTCAAACGCTATAATGTTCTGCCGCTGTGGCAGAAGAGCGGCAAACCGGCAAAAACGCTGATCAGCGAACTTTACAAACTTGCCCTGCCGGGTCTGATCGGCGGCGGCGCCACCCAGATCGGTTTTCTTATCGACCGCGCCATTGCCCTGAAGCTGGGCGATTACGCGGTGCCGGCGCTGAACTATACCGAGCGCCTGGTCTATCTGCCGGTCGGGCTGGTGGCGGTGGCGCTGGGGAGTGTGCTTATGGCCAATATGTCGCGTGCAGCTGCCAACAAAAATTATGATGAAATGCTCGACGATATGACTCTGGGGCTGCGTTATGTATGGTTTTTGTGTGCGCCGATGGCGATATTTATGATTGCCTACCGGGAGCCGTTGATAAGATTGCTTTTCATGCGCGGCAAATTCACCGGTGCGGATGTTCTCAATACCGCTGATGCGCTGTTGTATTATGCTATGGGGATACCCGCATTTTGCTCATTGAAAATTCTTCTGCCGGGATTTTACGCCCGTAAAAAAATGACCACTCCGCTGAAAATTTCGCTGATATGCATAGTTCTGAATATACCATTGAGCATAATTCTGATGCATCCCTTGAAACAGGGCGGTATTGCGCTGGCAACCGTGATTGCCCAAATGGTCAACAACATGCTTCTGCTCCATTTTTTGCGGAAAGACGGATTTTATCCGGCGATTGACAAAGTAGCTGTCGCCATGCTCCGCTCAACATGCTTTGCCCTGCTGGCAGCATTTCCGGCACTGTATTACACGCAAATAACGCATTGGATGCGGATTTTTACCATAAAAGCCCTGCCCGATGCAGTGCCGCTGATTCTGGCAATGGTATTTTTCGGAGTCATCTATCTGGGGTGTTCGTACTTGGCCAAAGCGCCGGAACCCGGAGAGTTTATCGGTAGTATAATATCACGCAAATCCCGTAAAAAGGAGTGTTGAAAATGTTTGGATTTTACCGTTTGGCGGCGGCAGTGCCGCATCTTTATTTGGCTGATGTAAAAAGCAATACGCAGGAAATCATCAAACTTTACCGGGAAGCCTCTGCCAACGGTACGGCCGCGGTAGTCTTTCCGGAAATGAGCATTACCGGCTACACTATCGGCGATCTGGTATTTCAGCAGACTCTGCTCGATGCAGCTGAAACCGCCGCAGTTGAAATCGCCCGGGCCACATGCAGCTGCAACACCATTGCCATTGTGGGTATGCCCCTGCGTGCCGATGGCAAACTCTACAATACTGCAGTTATAATGCAAAATGGCTGTATTGCCGGAGCTGTGCCCAAACAGCAGCTGGTCAATTACCGGGAATATCACGAAAAACGTTATTTTGCTTCAGGCAGAGAGGTTTTTGATTCTTTTGTCAATATCGGCAACCAGGTGGTTCCCTTCGGGAGCGATCTGGTATTTTCTGCCGGAGATGAGTTCAAATTCGGAGTGGAAATTTGCGAAGATCTCTGGAGCATAAATGCACCTTCCAACGATTTAGCGCTGGCAGGTGCCGCAGTTATCTTCAATCCGGCATGCTGTACCGAAACCGCCGGCAAAGCCGCATTCCGGCGCGATCTGATAAAAGTTCAAAGCGCCAAACTCAATGCCGCCTATGTTTTTGTTTCCGGCGGAGTCTATGAATCCACGACCGATTCGGTCTGCGCCGGCGATGCCATAATTGCCGAAAACGGTAAAATCGCTGCAGAAAATAAGCGCTTTATGCGCCAAAGTTCCATTATTTACAGCGATACGGATCTGCAGACTCTGGTTTCGATGCGCAGAACCGATACAAGCTTCCCGGATAATGAACAAAATAATATTTTCTGCCATATCGAACTGCCGCAGCAAGCGGTAACTTCACCGGATTTGAGTTTCGCTGCAATCGACCCGACACCGCTCCTGCCGGCAGCAGAAAATTCGCTGGCCGAATGCATGGATATATTCAATATTCAGGTGGCAAGTCTGGCGAGACGTTTTGAACACTCGCACAGTAAAAGCATGGTCATCGGGGTCTCCGGCGGACTTGATTCCACACTGGCGTTGCTGGCGGCACACGAATGCACCAGACTTCTGGCCCTGCCAGCCGATACGGTCAAAGCCTACACCATGCCCGGATTCGGCACAACCAAACTGACCCGCGGCAACAGCGAAAAACTTTGCGATGCCCTCGGTATTCCGGTCAAAACCATTGATATAACAGCAGCCTGCCGGCAGCATTTTGCCGATATCGGACACGATCCGGCAGATTTGACCAACACCTACGAAAATGTTCAGGCGCGCGAACGCACCCAAATCCTTATGGATATAGCCAACAAAACCGGCGGCATGGTCATCGGCACAGGTGATCTCTCGGAAATGGCTCTCGGCTGGTGCACCTACAACGGCGACCACATGAGCATGTACTCAGTAAACAGCTCCATACCCAAAACCCTTATCCGGGTAATGGTCAGACACATTGCAGAAACTCAAGGCGGCGCCTTGCAGGAAGTTCTGGAAAGTATTCTGAACACCCCGGTAAGTCCCGAGCTCCTGCCCCCGGATAAAACCGGCGGCATTGAGCAGAAAACCGAAGATATCATAGGTCCATACGAACTGCACGATTTCTTTATATACCACTTTGTAAAGAACAACTCCAATCCGGAAAAAATCGCTGCATTGGCCTGCGAGGCTTGGAAAGGTATTTACAGTAAAGAGGTGGTGGAAAACACGCTGAAAATATTCCTGAAACGCTTTTTCCAACAGCAGTTCAAACGTTCATGCACTCCCGATGGAGTTCAGGCCACGGCCATCAGCCTTTCACCGCGCGGATCATGGCAAATGCCTTCTGATGCCGCCGCAGCGCTCTGGCTGGAGTGGTGCAAATAAGTTTTCGCTCTGTTCCCAATATAGATTATTTTTACCTGCCCTTATCGGAAACAGAGCTTAAGTTTTAAAATTCAAGTTGCGGGAAAAAGTTTTTTGCCTGACAGCATCCAACTTGCATTCCCGCAACTGATATTTTACAACCTTATCAAAGGTTGTTTATCTGGCGCATTGCTGCAAAAAGTTCCGCAAAGCGGCGGCGCGTTCGCCATTGCATTCGTCGGTATAGAAGATCATTTCCCAGGAAATGAGTTTTTCGGCCACCTGCGAAGCATTATACATCTGGTGCGCCACGCGGCGGGGATCAGCAGGGACCGACGGATCGATCTTTGAGCAATCCAGATCTTCAAACAGCTCCACATTGCTCCAGAAACGGATGTTTTTGTCGTCGCAGATCTTCCGCCACACTTTGAACATCGTCTGCTGATATTCCAGCGTAGTTCCGGTACAGCCAATGGAATCCTGCGGTGCCATTACATCAAGCTTTACACCGTCAAGAATGGTGTTCCATGAATCGATCATTTCATCGAGCTTGCTTTCAAAATATTTGGTCGCCGGCGACATGACGATCTCGCACTCCGGATGCAGACCTTTCAGGCGGTCGCAGAAATCGCGGTAAATGCTGTTCAAAGTCTTTTCCGTATAAAGATCGCGTTCGCCGCGGTAGGCGGTTTCGGGCGCAAAGTAAATACCTTTGAACTGCGAGCCGTAGAGTTCAAAAAGTTCGTCCTGCACGGCAAAGTGATTTTGCTTTTCCTGTTCCACAAAAGCCGGGTCTTTGCCCATGCACCAGCCGGAAACCGAACCGTAGGCGCCAAGATAAACATCTATATTGGTGCGTTTGGCTGCTTCCAGCACGTTGCCGATCTGGTCAAACAAACGGTACCCGGCAAATCGTTTGCTGGGATAGTAGACCGTTTCCAGCTCGTTCCAGACCGCCGCCTGATAGATCACGGTATCTACGCCGAAAGTCTTGAGCAGTTCAAACTTCTTTACCCAGTCATCGACTGTGGCGTGCACCATGGGATAACCGCGGTAGTTGGGCGGCTGTGCGCAGATAAAAGTACCGCTGATCGGCATGGGAGGAGTCGGAGTGGGATGACTTTCCACATATCTGCGATTGCTTTCGTTTGCTCTGGCATATTGAGCATTGACCGGTTCAATGATATCGTCGGATGCCTTGAAGATCACGAAATCATCGACATTGATGATTTTCCAATTTTTCTTTACCATTTTTACTTAACCTTACTTTTTAATGATGATAAATCCAAAATCATTGCGGGGCAAATTCAACGTAACCATATTGTTTACGCTCGGCAGAACTTTGTTGTTTTCGGCATTGACAACCTGTTTGGTACCGGCGGGCAGATTGATTACGATCTTCTGTTGTTTACGGGCAAGGTTGCTGACCAGAGCGAGCTTTTCGCCGTTTTTGTCATAGTAACTTATAACGACTCCGGAAACGCTGGTGCTAACAACTTTGTTTTTTCTTAACTTTAATATACAACTCCCCAAAAATATTGCAAATTACGGAAATTATTTTTTGCGGTATAACAGTATTCGGCTGATGTTAACCAATTCTCCGGCGGGTTGTTTTGCGTAACACAACCGACGATTCAAAGCGCCCGTTTATTTGGCCCGGGGGTGCGCCTTGCGGTAGGCTTCCTTCATACGCTCGGTGCTTACATGCGTGTAGATCTGCGTGGTCCCCAGATCGGCATGGCCGAGCAGCTCCTGCACACTGCGCAGATCAGCTCCGGCATCCAACAGATGCGTGGCAAAACTGTGGCGCAATTTGTGCGGAGTAAAATCAGGAGAAAGTCCGGCGCTTTCCAGATAATCTTTCAGATTACGCTGAAAACTCCGGGAAGTCAGTCTGCCGCCGTTGCGATTGATAAACACCGGAGAAACCGAAGTTTCAGCCGGAGATCGCAATCTGCGCAGCCGCAAATAGTTACGCAAAGCCATCCGGGCCGGACGCCCGAGCGCACAAAGCCGTTCTTTTTTACCTTTGCCATGCACCAGAACCGTGCCGCTTAAAATATCCAGATCCCTGAAATTGAGCCCCATGGCTTCACTTATCCGCAGCCCGCCGGAATAAATAACTTCGATCAGCGCCTGATCACGGGCAGCGGCAAAAGCAGCAAGTTCTTCATTTTTTGCCAAGCCCTGAACCAATTGCCGCTGCCAGTAGATCTGCACTTCGGCAATCAAAGTTTCAATGGCACTCAAACTCATGACCTGCGGCAGTTTGCGCTGCCGCCCCTGGGCTGGAAGCCGCATGAACGGATTGGATTGCACTGCACCTTCGAGCAGCAGAAATTTATAAAAGCTGCGCAAACTTGCCAGCTTGCGCGATATGGAATTTTTTGCCAGTTCAAGTTTATGCAATTCCTGCAGATAACTGCGGGCATCTTCGCGGTCAAACCGGCCCCAATCATCAAAATCTTCGTCACCATTGGCCAGCAGTTCCACAAATTGCTGAATATCCAGCCGGTAACCTTCAACGGTATGGCTGCTTGCCTGTTTTTCGGTTTTGAGAAATTTTATGAAACGTTCCAGCTGTGACATGTTATTTTACCATCTTCCGGTTGTTATACAAAAATATAACCCCAATCACCCAGCAATCAAGCTCCATTAACTGAAAATTATGATCTTCAGCCCCAGCATTATCAAAACCGCCGCCCCCAGATAATTGCAGTGTGCTCCCAGCAATCTGCCCGACAGCCGCCCGGCAATACATCCGGCAGTTGCAATAAAAAAGGTGACCAATCCGATAATAACCGTATCCGGCAGAATACACACCCGGTGTATGCAACGGTAACTCACGCCGACCAGCAGCGCATCTATACTGGTTGCAAATGCCAGAATAAAGAGTTTTTTAAGCGAAAAAACTTCGTCCTGTTCCTCCTCTTTTTCAAAAAACATCTTACCACCCAGCAGCATCAGCAATCCGCCGCCGATCCAATGCCCGCATGATTGCGCAAGTTTTTCAGCAAAACTGCTGCCGTAAAACCCCACCAGCGGCATAAAAAACTGAAAAAAACCGAAAAATCCGGCGGTCAGAGCTATCTTTTTCCAGCAAAAATCCTTTTTCCCTGCCGCGCCCAGCGCCACCGATGCGGCCATGGCATCCATTGCCAGAGCGACCCCGATAAATACCGCTTCGGTTATATTGGCTGAAGTCATGAATTACCATCCCCGGTCAGTCAGAAAACGGGCGCAAAGCTGCGGCCAGGTTTTTACTTCATCGAATTGCCCTTCATATCCGGGGCGATCCCCCAGACCGAGTCCGTGCGGCCCACGGGGATAAATGTGCAGTTCCACATCAATATTGAGTTTTTTCAGTGCCAGGGCATAATCAATACTGTTTTCGGCCGGCACGCCGGTGTCAGGAAAAGTGTGCCAGAGAAATGCCGGCGGAGTATTGCTGTGAGCCTGTCTGGTCCAGTCAAAATCCGCATAATCTGCCGCCGGCAGTTCGCTGCCGAAAAGATTGCGGTAGCTGCCGATATTGCAGATATCTTCACGGGTGCTCAAAACCGGATAGCAGAGTATGGATGCATCCGGGCGGGATTCCGGAGTACCCGGCATGTTCGAAACCATTCCGGCAAGGTGCCCCCCCGCGGAAAAGCCCAATACCGCGATTTTATCGGGTTTGACACCCAGTTCTGCGGCATGTTCGCGAGTATATTTCACCGCATTGCGGGCATCTTCCAGCGGCACCGGATAAATTACCGGATTTACCCGATAAAGGCAGACTGCGGCATGAAAACCCAGTTCTACAAACTTTTCCGCTACCGGAGCCGCTTCGTGCGGTGCCAGATGGCGATAAGCACCGCCGGGAAATACGATCACGATCCCGCGTTCGCCACCCTCGGGATGCAGAAAATATTCTATTGTGCAGGACTGATCCTGAATAACTTCGCCAAGCTGTATTTTCATAAAAAAATCCTTCTACTGTTTATAAATTCACCAGCCACGATCTTTTAAGAACTGTCCGGCAAGTTGCGTCCATGAACTTACCTCGCCAAAACTGTCGGTATACTCCGGACGTTCGCCGGTACCCAAACCGTGAGGTCCATGCGGATATATATGCAGTTCCACGTCGATATTGAGCTTTTTCAATGCCAACGCGTACTCAATACTATTTTCTACCGGTACCGTTTTATCCGGTACAGTGTGCCAGAGAAATGCCGGCGGAGTATTGCAGTTTGCCAGTTCAGGCATACTGAATTTCCCGTATTCATCTTCGGAAACATCGCCCAGAAGATGCAGAAAACTCCCCGGGTGGCGTATCTCATTTTTGCTGCTCAATACGCTGTAACTCAAAATAGTTGCATCGGGGCGCGATATATCGCTGTCGGGCATATTTGAAACCATTGCCGCCAGATGACCTCCGGCAGAAGACCCGGCTACTGCTATCTTATCGGGCTTTATGCCGAATTCAGAAGCGTGCCCGCGGGTGTAACGAACTGCATTGCAGGCATCTTCCAGCTGAACCGGAAAACGAACCGGAGCCACCCGGTAACGGCAGACCGCAGCATGAAAACCAAGCTCAACAAACTTTTTTGCCGGCATATCAGCTTCGGGCTCCGATAAAAAGAAATAACCGCCGCCGGGGAATACGATCACGATCCCCCGTTCGCCGCCTTCCGGATGCAGAAAATACTCAATCGTACACGATTGGTTTTCAATAACTTCGCCCAGTTGGATTCTCATATATCAAATCAGTCTTCCAGCAACGGCTTTGCCGCTTCCAGCCACGCATCGGCAATCAGCCGATGTCCGGCGGCCGTGGGGTGCACGCCATCAGCCAGCCAGTAACTTTCCGGGGCGAGCTTGGTTGCAGCATCGAATTTATCCTGCAGCGGCAGAAATACAGCGCCGAATTCTGCGGCAACTTTTGCAGCGGCAGCAGCCCGCAGTTTGACCTCGGGCATAAAGTTCTCGCAAACTACATCGCTGGGCAGAGCAAAGGGTTCCATAATAATAAATTTAACATCGGGCAGAACCTTTTTTGTCCACTCCAGCAACATGCGGTAAATCGTTTCAAAACGTTCAGCTTCCACACCGTTCTGATTGGATGCTTCGTGCCATACATCATTTACGCCGATAAGTATGGAAATAATATCCGGCTTAAAGTTGAGCGCATCGATCTTCCACCGTGCATACAGATCCACCACCCGGTTGCCGGAAATACCCTTATTGATGCATTGGTAATCTTCTCCGGCATGATCAAACAGCAGTTTGCCGCTGATCAGATTGGGGTACCCGAAACCGAGATGCGCCGGCATATTGATTTTTGCATCTCTGATGCGCTGGCAATCGGTGATACTGTCTCCCTGAAAAAGAATAGTCTTCATTTGCTTTATACTCCGACATTATTTACGCTTCATGTGGGGGAACAGTATCACGTCGCGGATGCTGTCGGCACCGGTCAGTAGAATGACCAACCGGTCGATACCCACGCCCATACCGCCGGCGGGCGGCATACCGTATTCCAACGCGGTAAGGAAGTCTTCGTCGATCTTATCGGCCATAAGTTCACCGGAAGCCTTGTCGCGTTCAAACTGTTCGGTAAAACGTTTGCGCTGTTCGATGGGGTCGTTGAGTTCGGTATAGGCCGGAGCGATTTCCTGACCGTTGATTTCAAGTTCAAACACATCCACCAGATTGGCATCATCTTTGCACGAACGGGCCAGCGGCAGCAGTACCGACGGCATACGCATAACGAAAGTCGGCTGAATAAGAGTGTGTTCGATAAGTTTTTCGTAAACTTCGTTGGTAACTTCAAAGTCCGGAGTGGTGTTATCCACATCCAAGCCGAGCTTCTGCGCCCGCGCAACGCGCTCTTCGTAAGTAATATCGAACCAGTCATCGCCGCCCTTTTCGCGCACCAGATCGTGATAGGTCACGCGGCGCCACGGTTTGCCGAGATCGATGATCTTGCCCGCGCCGTTATCAATGGTGAGCGTACCGCAAACCTTCATAGCCACGGTTTTGATCATGGACTCAATAAGTTCCATCATCGTTTCGCAGTTGCCGTATGCCTGATAGAGTTCGAGCATGGTGAATTCAGGACTGTGCCGGCGGTCGATACCTTCGTTACGGAAGTTGCGGTTCATTTCAAAAACGCGTTCAAAACCGCCCACCAGCAGACGCTTGAGGTAAAGTTCCGGAGCAATACGCATGTACATATCTGTACTCAAGGCTTCGTAGTAGGTCTTGAACGGTTTGGCGCTGGCACCACCGGGGATCGGCTGCATCATGGGAGTTTCAACTTCCACAAAGTCGCGTTCGCTCAAAAAGTTACGCACTTCGCGCAAGATGGCAAAACGCTTACGGAACACTTCCATGCTGTCCGGATTGGTCATCAAATCCAGATAGCGCTGGCGGTAACGCTGTTCCACATTGGTAAGGCCGTGGAATTTTTCCGGCAGAGTACGCAAACTTTTGCAGAGCAGAGTAAATTCCTTTACCTTGATCGTAAGTTCGCCGGTGCGGGTGGTAAAAAGGTTACCCTTAACACCGATGATATCGCCGATATCCATTTTCTTGAACAGCGCAAAGGCTTCGTCGCCGAGATCGTTTTTGCCTACAAAGAGCTGCATTCTGCCGGAGCTGTCCTGAATATTGGCGAAAATGCTTTTGCCCATCAGGCGCATGGCCATGATACGACCGGCGGCACAGGCGGGCTGTTCCACTTCGGGAGCGGCTTCGGCATCAAATTTTTCACGCAGAGCGGCACACTTCTCGGCCCCGTCAAAACGTTCCCCCCAGGGGTTGATGTTCATCGCTTCGAGTTCGCGCACTTTGAGTGTGCGCTGTGCAACGATCTTGCTGTCGCTTTCAATGGTGTTGATTTCCTGATTTTCCATTTCAGGATTTGCGGGCTGCTCGCTCATGATTTTTTATTCCTTTCAACAAAAGATATGTATAATTATGTAAAATACTTTTATCAATCAAGTAATATTTCCGACTGTTAATATAACATCGTTTGTTAAAACTTGCAATTTCAGAAAATGGAGATATAGTAATAAAGCTGAAAATTTTGGTAAATAATGCCATGACGGTCAGCCGGAGATTGCAAAATCATAGCAGGTCGTCGGGCTTTTTTGTGTCAAAATCGGTCAGCTGACACGGGTTTGCAATATTCAGGAATCTCTTGCACATAGATTGCGGGATGGACTTTTCAGCAATTTACGGCAGGATCCGGATATTGTGTACAAATAAATAAATTATTTATTGAGGAGGTCATGAAAATGATCCAAAAGTTGTTTGGTGCCGCCATTGCGGCATTGGTACTGGCCCCGGCAGCCGGTGCGGCAGAAGCCTGCGACAAAACAGTTTGCAAACTGCAGACTCTCTGGCTGATCGCCCCCGCAGCTTCGGTGCTGGCTCTGATCGTAGCGGTAGTCTTCTACAAAAAGATGATCGCCGCCAATGAAGGTTCTGACAAAATGAAGGAAATTGCCGGTTATGTCCGCGAAGGCGCCATGGCATATCTCTTCCGTCAGTACAAAATCGTCGGCTGGGTTTTTGCGGTGCTGTTTGTGCTGTTTGCCGTGCTGGCGTACTTCGGTTTGCAGAACCCCTTTGTGCCGGTGGCTTTTCTTACCGGCGGTTTTTTCAGCGGTCTCTGCGGCTACATCGGCATGCGTACTGCCACTGCAGCCAGCAATCGTACTGCGCAGGCAGCCAGCGAAGGCTTGAACCGCGGCTTGCAGGTGGCCTTCCGCTCCGGTGCAGTCATGGGTCTGGTGGTGGTCGGTCTGGGTTTGCTGGATATCTGCCTGTGGTATGTGATCCTCGATAAACTCGTTTTCTCCGCAGCAAATATGGCAAGCGGTCTGGAAGTTCTGGGCCTGGAGCTGGTCAAAGCCGGCTGTTCTGTTCCGGAAAAATATGTGGCTATCACCACTACCATGCTTACCTTTGGTATGGGTGCCTCCACTCAGGCTTTGTTTGCCCGTGTTGGCGGCGGTATCTACACCAAAGCTGCTGACGTCGGTGCCGATTTGGTCGGTAAAGTCGAAGCCGGTATTCCGGAAGATGACCCCCGCAACCCCGCCACGATCGCCGATAACGTTGGCGACAACGTTGGTGACGTTGCCGGTATGGGAGCAGACCTTTATGAAAGCTATTGCGGTTCGATTCTGGCTACCGCCAGTCTGGGTGCTGCAGTGGCGGTCGGTGCTGCCCAGTGGGATCTCGCCAATGCGCTCAAACTTATCCTTGCCCCGATGATCGTCGGCGGTTTGGGTACTGTATTCTCCATCTTCGGCATGCTCATGGTGCGCTGCAAAGAAGGTGCTTCGCAGAAAAATCTGCTCAACAGTCTGCTTACCGGTACACTCGGCAGCAGCATACTTATCCTGCTGGCTTTGATCGTTATGGTCAAGCTCAACTTCATCACCTGGGGTCTGTTCGGTTCGGTGGTTGCCGGTCTGCTCTGCGGCGTCATCATCGGTCAGGCTACTGAATACTACACTTCCGACGAATACAAGCCCACCAAGGGCATTGCTTCGCAGGCGGTCATGGGTCCGGCAACCACCATCATCGATGGTCTGGCTACCGGCATGTACTCCACCGGTATTCCGGTGATCACGGTCTGCGTGGCAATTCTCTGCGCCTTCGGTTTTGCCGGTGGTTTTGCTGATTTCTCCATGGGTCTTTACGGTATTGGTTTTGCGGCTGTGGGTATGCTCTCGACTCTGGGTATTACTTTGGCTACCGATGCTTACGGTCCGATCGCCGACAACGCCGGCGGTAATGCTGAAATGTCCGGCATGCCCCACGAAGTGCGCGAACGCACCGATGCCTTGGACAGCCTCGGCAACACCACCGCCGCCACCGGCAAAGGTTTTGCTATCGGTTCTGCGGCTTTGACCGCCATGGCACTGCTGGCAGCTTACCTTGAAGAAGCCAAACTCGTGCTGATGAAGGGTGTGGATCTGGCCACTCAGGAAGGCAAAGAACTTGCCGCCAAGATCAAAGACATTCCCGGCATGGCCGACTACTTTACACTGCATTTGATGAACCCCTATTTGATCTGCGGTTTGTTCGTGGGTGGTATGATGGCCTTCATCTTCTGCGCCATGACCATGAAAGCTGTGGGCCGCGCTGCCGGCAGCATGGTTGAAGAAGTGCGCCGTCAATTCCGCGAAATCCCCGGCATCATGGAAGGCAATGCAAAACCCGACTACGCCCGCTGCGTGGAAATTTCCACCGCCGGTGCCCAGAAGGAAATGATCGTCCCCTCCATTCTGGCGATCGTTGTACCGGTTGTGACCGGTCTGGTGCTGGGTGTTGCCGGTGTTATCGGTCTTCTGGCCGGTGGTCTGGTAGCTGGTTTCATGCTTGCCACCTTGCTGAACAACGCCGGTGGTGCGTGGGATAATGCCAAAAAATACATCGAAAAGGGTGCTCACGGCGGCAAGAAACTTGCCGACGGCAGCAAGAACCCGGTCCACGGTGCCGCTGTTATCGGCGATACCGTCGGCGACCCCTGCAAAGATACTTCCGGTCCGAGCCTGAACATTCTGATCAAGCTTATGAGCATGGTCAGCGTGGTATTTGCTCCGGTAGTAATCAAATTTGCTCCGGTCATCCAGAACTGGCTGGGCCTGGGTCAGCTCTGAAAATAAAGAGCTTGCAACAGCTTCACAAGAGCTGCCGCAAAATCCGCAAGGATAAGCGGCAGCTCTTTTTTCTTACCGATAAAGATTACCAGAACAGACCGGAAACCCCTTTACCAAGTTCAGATAATTGCTTATAACAGCTTATGCATCACCGGATATATGATTTATCAATGTGGGGAAGAAAAAATCAGAGCTACAATCAGCACCAGTGAAAATATGTTCAATAAACGATAAGTATTTTGTAGCAATTTATTTTTTACAATGTATATTAAAACAGAACTTTTATCACTCAACATAAGGAGTTTCAATAATGTTTAAAGCAGGTTTTGCCCAGGAAATCATCACTCCCCCGGTAGGAGTGGGTCTCGCCGGTTACGCCAATAAACGCCCCAATCGCGGCTGCTATGATGATCTGTACGTCAAAGTAGTGGCGTTGGAACATAACGGCAAGAAATTCGGTTTTGTAAGTTTTGACCTCTGCAATGTGGCACAGGCCTTGTGGGACAAACTGGAAAAACTTATCACAGATGCCTACGGCAGAGATTTCTATGAAAGCCTGATCATTTGCACCACCCACACCCACACCGGCCCCGAATACCGCCGGAATCTTGATGAACTTACGCTTTTTGCACTGGAAGAAACCGCCCAGGCGGCTTTCCGCGCAATCCGTCGTGCTTTTATGAATTTGCAGGAAGCAACTTTGGAAAGCACCTCGGTTTACAACAATCCCTACGGTTTTGTCCGCCGCTACTTCATGAAAAACGGCACCGTGATCACCAACCCCGGCTGGCGCAACCCGGATATCGACAAACCGGAAAGCGATTTTGACCGCACAATCAATGTACTGGCGGTCAAACAGTATGGCAGAATTGCCGCATTGCTCTGCAATATCGCCAACCATGGCGATACCGTCGGCGGCGATATCGTTTCGGCAGACTGGTACGGCCACTTTGCCCACCAGCTGCAGCACGAGCTCAAAAGCGGTCTGCCGGTACTGGTGCTGGACGATTGCTCCGGCGATATCAACCACTTTGACTTCCGTCAGGATATCAAACAGACTTCTCCGGCGGAAGCCGCCCGTATCGGCCGCGGCTATGCCCGGATCGTGATGAATGCTTTGAGCGATCTGAAGCCGGTTGCCGATGAAGAAGTCTGCATCAAAACCGGTTCGGTGACCATTCCCCACCGCAAACTGACCGCGGAAGAAGTTGCTGCAGCCCAGCACATACTCGATACCGTGCCGGACATCCCCAAAGAAGGCGACCTCGAAAGTCAGGACCTTGCCAACAAAGTGCCGGCAGCTTTGCGTCTTTTTGCCCAGGCGGCATTGAATTGCCATGCCCAGAGCACTCCTTCGCACGAAGGCAGACTTACGGCAATAACCATCGGCAAAGATCTGGCATTCGTTTCGCTGCCGGGCGAACCCTTCAACGGCATTGCCCGCGCCATCCGCGAAAAGAGTCCCTGCAAACAGACCTTTATAGTCTCGCTGGCCCAGTCGGTTTCCGGCTATGTGCCTATGAAAGAGTGCTTTGAACGCGGCGGTTACGAAGTTCAGCCCCAGATCAACTCGGTGGCTCCGGAAGCAGCTGAAGCGATCATCAATGCGGCAATTGAAAATCTGACAAAATAAACCGGTCAGTACCCGTACAGATCAATACTCAAGGCGGCGGAAAATGCAATATTTTACCGCTGCCTTGATTTTTTTCGCTCTGTTTACAATAACGATTATTTTTACCTACCCCTGATTTCAGCTTTCACTTGCCTGAATATTTTTTCAGTAATTCTATGGCTTTGCGCCGGAATTCGGCGGCAATGGTCGGATCATGCTGGTATTTCAGAATCTTTTCTTTATATTCTCCAACCAAACAGAAAACTTCCGGGATATTGGAAAAATCTGCCAATTTTCTCAAATAACGTATATCATCTACCCCTTGCTGAAGCGCAAACATCCTGATCGATGGTATGCACATATCGTCTACCCGGTATGTCAGTTCGCCACTGGGGGAACGCTTCCAGTCCACAGCACCGATTTGCCCCCATGGACTGGCAGCGTATTGATAAAACCCCATATCATCAAAGCCATTGATATATGTCCGCCACGGGTGGAGCCGGAAATAACTGTAAAGATCCTCTCTGATACTGGTATTACATTCATATAATCCAACCGTCTTGCCCGGAGTACTGCTCATGCGTTTGATATGCTCAACATGCTTGGCACTGTGTAACAACAGCCAGTGATAGTAATGAACAGATACATAAGAATCGTACGGTTTGATCCTTTCCACTGTGTATCCGAAATTCAACGGTCCCCACGTCATCATCAGGCGGGCATCAGGAACTGCCGCGTGAGCAAGTTTGATCATTGCCAGATACTCATTGTCGTATTTGATACGGGGTTCATCGACCATTTCATAGCATACATCAGCAGTTTTAATACCGCAGTCGGATATAACTTTGCACATGGCTTTGAAATAGTTTTTCCAGCAATTCTCCCATTCAGGAGAAAATACCTTGATACTTTTAGGCATGACCGTGCTCTTGAATACCTTGTAAATACTGTATCCGACCATAATGCGTGGAGTGTACCGAATGGGGGCATTTTTGAAAAACTCTTTATATTGAGCAATTCTTTTTACCGTCGCCGGAACCTGATCGCTTACAATATTCCCCCGGTCATCAAATTTGAACTGAAAATAAAAACTTGAGATCATCAGCCTGGGTTGACCGAGACGTTGGGCTTTATTCACATAATCTTGCGAAATACCCATGGTAAACATATTCACCGGCATGGGCGGCGGCAATTCGGCGTTTATGACTTCAAGTTCCAGCGGATGATCTTTCATCGCTCCCTGATAGTTGTAACGCTTGAAAGCTGCCGGTTCTGCCAGCGGAACGATCCGTACCGAACCGGTATATTTTCCGGGCTTGACTCCGTGACAATCAAATTCCACAAAAACTACGCCCGTGCCGTTGGCGGGGACGGTGATGACTCTTGCCTGATTCATTTCCGGCAGCGGGTCATAGATCATGCCGGGATTTTTGCCGTTGCTGTCTTTGATGAGCAATGCTTCGCGGAAAATGATGTTTTTACTTGGAAAATCCCCTTGCAAACCGGTAAATTCTGCGCTGTTGAAATTGTTTTTGTCATTATGTACCACCACACGGTAGGCGGCGGTTTTGCCGGTGCGGTTCATGATCGCCAATGGCAGATAGACTATCTCGCCGCGTGCCGCCGAAAGTTTTATATCAGAATTTATCAGCTGATCGGGGGTGATTTCCAGCGGATACGAAAAATCGTTGTTCAACCCCAATTTGGCAGTCAGAAAAACCGCTTTACCCAGCCGGACAGAATTGATTTTCTTTTGAAGTGCAGCAAATTCTGCCACCGCCAGACTGGGATCGTTATTGCTTGAGCTGCTGAACTTTTTGACTTCAGCAGTCAATTTTTCCGGCACAGATTTCAAATTTTCTGCCGCCTTTTTCCGGTAAGCTTTAACGCTGCCGAAAATCAGCGAACCAAAGTTTTTCACATCCCGGAAATTGACTTTTATCGAAGAAAAAGTGTAGGACTTTTTATTGAACTGTACGCCGATATTGAAACCGATGAGCGTGCCATCGGCAATTTTGTTTCCGGCACCCAGCAAATGCCACGGAATAACAAAAGAGAATTTGCGTTTGTTATCTTTGAGGATCTCGCACTTGCCCTGCCATTGGTCAAACGCAGCGGTCGTTTCTCCGGCTTTGTAATATCTGCCGCCGCCGCTGGCAAGGGCAAACTGCGTATAGCCCCGGTCGCTGCCCAGTGGTGCAAAAAACAGTTCCACCACATCGTCCTGCCAGATTTTGGAACTGTTTTCGGATACAGTTTTCAGATCAGCTGCCGCCGGAGGCAGAGTAATTGAAAATTTTATATTCCCGGCATCAGCAGAGCTTTCCACGCTTACCGGCACAGTTTCAGTTTTGCCGCGCTGCTGCAGCAGAATATCCGTCTTGCCGGGCACCAGAACTGCCGGACGGGGTATTTCTGCAGATGCATTGCCCACACTCCCGGCAGCGGTTATGGTGTTGCGTTTGCTTATTTTGATATTATCCAGCAAAACATATTCACCGATGGCGGGTGTTTTTTCGGGTTGGCTACTGTTAGCCCAGAATTGAAAATTAAGGGTGGCAAACCGGGTATCTTTGCCGGTTTTAAAAACGCCTTTGATCTTGTTCCAGCTGTCCTTTTCGCCTTTGGCAGCGGAGGGTCGCGGGCGGATATTTTTACCGTCCCATTGCTTTTCGACACTACAGGGCTGACCGTACAAAGTGACCCACAGTACAACGCCGCGTGTGCCTTTGATTTCAAAACTGAAATCATAAGTGGTATCCGGTTCTACCGGAAAGCCCATGTTTTTGCCGTTTTTGCCAACCCGGATAAGCGAGTTTAAGAGTTTGGATTTTGCCGTAGTCTTCAGTTTAAGTATCTGCATACGCAGACAACGATTCCAAGTCAGATTTTCCGTTTCCAAAGCAACTTTTATTCTGCCGTGAGTTTGCTGAACAGTCACTTCTCCGGTAAAATCGGCGTTGTCAAAAGCTCCGTTTTTCAAAAGATTGCCTTCGGGATTGCCTGCACTCAAAGTTCCGGCAAAAGCTGCCGCTGCGATCATAACAGAAAATATTTTATTCATCTTACCCCCCATTTACCTTGTATTGTTTCGGCACTGTCAAAATAATATATCCACGCGCCATATCCCTGATTGGAGGTTGCGGGCCAAACACAAAAGTCATAGTTGGCATCCAGCATAAACTGCCGGGGGGGCAAAGTATCGGCATGACCGTCGGCATACGCCATATTTGCCATATTGTTGTGTGCCATATAAAAATAGGAGCTTTTATTATTTTCAGTCAAACTAACATTGGAGGCTTGTTTTTTCAAACTTTTGTTCCACGAATCACCAAAAACAATAAACTTGCTGGGGTCATAGAGTCGGCTCAAAGGAATGGTCTGAAAATTCCCGTCGGAAACCGAAAAATATGTACCCGACCGCATTGATTTGGGCAGCGTTACCAGCCCTCGGCAACCGTAAGTATAGTAAGAACCGCCGTCATCCTCCACCGCGTATTGATAAGGTGCCGACGATGGACAAACTACCGGTATCGCCTGGCTTTTATCAAACAATCCAACTGTAATATAAAGCCGGGCAAATCTTCCTGCCCCCATGCCGATATATTCGTTGTACATATCAGCATATTGGGTTGCCGCCAACCCGCATTGTTTAAGATTACTCAAACATTGAGTTGCTTTTGCCCGCGCCCGGGAAGCAGACAAAGCTGGCAAAAGCATTGCTGCAAGAATAGCGATTATCGCGATCACAACCAGGAGTTCGATCAAAGTAAATGTTTTTGCAGATGATTTTTTGACACTTGCTGGCATTGCTGTTATCCCCTTTCGTAATTGTAAATATTAAAAAATTTCCAGTTTTTAGCACAACAATATTTGCTGAAAAAATATTGTTTGTGTATATTATACAATAAAAATTCTTGTTTGTCAATGATAAAAAGATGTCAAAAAATATAACTTTTGTGACAGATGTTTAAAGATAAAGAACTATTCAGACTTTCGCATATCAACCGGTCTTGCAACTTTCCGTTGCAAGTTGTTTGTGCTGCTGTTTATCAGCGCAATGATTACATACTTGAAAATCTGCAACCCAATAACAGTTATCTCTCTTTTGTCTGGAAAACGGAACTCCCGGCAGATTTGATCGTTAACGGCAATTCCGTGCAGCTTCATACGCCATATATGGCATTGGTCACGCCGGAAGATACAATCAAGCTTTCACCGCAAACGTTGCGGGAAGAAACATTCTTCCAGTACAGTTGTCCGAGTGTAAATATAAGACAGTTCAATTTCCAGAACTGCTTTTTCCGAATGACGCCCCGTATGGAAAAGCTTCGCAGCGAACTGAATCAGCTTTTAAGCAACCTTTCGATTCCGGGCAATGCCGACCGGGTGGACCTGTTGGCAATACAGATGGCACAAGAAGCAATGCTCAATAAGATCAACCGGAAAATTCATTCAGCTGCCACTACACCCGGCGAACATATTTTCAAAGTCGCACGCAAGATAGAGATGTATTTTGATACCAATCTGGATATAGATAAAGAGATACGTCAGGTCGGTCTTGGCAGACGCACATTTTATCGGGAGTGGAATAAATTTTTTACCGATACACCCAAAAAATATCTGCTTGATCTGCGTTTTACCCGTGCGCAGCAGTTATTACTGAATAATCAAAAGCCGATTGCTGAAGTTTCGGAACTTTGCGGATTTAACAGCGTAGCATATTTCATCCATTCCTTCAAAAAAAAATATGGAGTGACTCCCGGCGATTTCCGGAAAGAAAATAATCTGGTTTCAATGTGAGATTTTTGTACTTTATTTAGGTTAAACAACAATTTGGTATTTGAAAAAGTACGTTGTTGGTGTATCTTACAAAGATGTTTATTTTACAGGAGTGATTTATGCAAATATCCGAATACGCTGTCGGTTTTCTGGTGATATCCGGGCTGCTGCTTTCCGGGGTTTTTTCCAGCCGGATATCCAGCCGTCTGAATATGCCGGTGCTGCTGCTGTTTCTGGCGGTGGGTATCTGGTTCGGCTCCTATCGGGAAATCAATTTTGCCTTAAACGATGGACCTGCGGTAAATTTTGCCAATATCATCGGCACGATCGCCATGGCATTTATTCTTTATTCCGGCGGCTTGGAAACCGATGTCCGGGGGATAAAAAAGATTTTAGTGCCGGGTATACTGCTTTCCACTATCGGGGTGTTTATTACCGCAGCGGTACTCTCGGTGGGAGTACACTTTCTGCTGGGCTGGTCGTGGAAATGGAGCTTTATGCTGGGTGCAGTAGTTTCCAGTACCGATGCAGCGGCGGTTTTTGCCATTCTGCGCAGTAAAGGCGTAAGCTTGCGTGGGAATCTGGCTCCGGCGCTGGAATTTGAATCCGGCAGCAATGACCCGATGGCTGCTTTGCTGACGATTTTTATGGTCAACTTCTTAAGCACCCCCAACGGTGTAAATCTGTGGTGGGTTGCGCTGGAATTTCCCTGGCGGATGCTCTCGGGTATTGCCTGCGGCATAGGCATCGGCAAAGCCGGCTGCTGGCTTTTCAACCGCGCCAAACTCGATTATGAAGGGTTGTATTTTGTACTGGGGATAGCTGTTGTACTGGCCAGCTACGGTATCACCGAGTGTATTTACGGCAATGGATTTATGGCGGCATATTGCGCCGGTCTGACTATGGGCAATATGCGTTACAACTACAAAAAAGGCCAGATCCGATTCAATAACGGTCTGGCGTGGCTGATGCAAGTGGCCATGTTTACAGTACTGGGTATGCTCGTAAGTATCAAAGACCTGATTGCCATGCCAGACAACGGCCTGCATACTGCTGTGTGGGTACGCGGACTTCTGCTGGGAGCGGCATTGATGTTCATTGCCCGGCCGACGGCAGTCTTTTTATGCCTGATCAAAAGTAAATTCACTATCCGCGAGCGGCTCTTCATTTCGTGGGTGGGGCTGCGCGGAGCAGCACCGATCGTGCTGGCAACATTTCCGCTGGCAGCCGGATTGCAGGGTAAAACTGAAAGCGAAAATCCGGTGCTGCTGTTCAATCTGGTCTTCTGTATGGTGATCGTTTCGGTGATCATTCAGGGCAGAACACTTATGCCGCTGGCAAACTTACTGAAACTGGACCGTCCGCTGCAGGATAAAAAGCGCATGCCGTTGGAGTTGGAAGAAACCGGCAGCATAAACAGCATTATGCATGAGTTTGAAATAGATGCTTCTTCGCCATGCCTCAATAAGAGCCTGGCTGAAACCGAATTTCCCGGCGGAGTCCGGGTAATGCTGGTACGTCGCAACGGTACTTTTGTAATGCCGCGCGGCGACACCATTATTCAGCACGGTGATGGATTGCTCATCATGGGGGATTCCAACCAGCTGCACGAACTGGCGAAAAGATATTTTCCCGGCAACGATTTTTTTGAAAATTAAACAACAGGAGTATGGTATTCATGGATATGCAAACAAAACTTATTGAAATGGGCGAACAGAGTCTGCGCGCCGCCCGCAAACTGGCACTTTTGAGTGCAGAAGAAAAAGTCAAAGTGCTTAACAGCATGGCCGATGCCGTGGTAAATGCCATACCCGAAGTCCTCGCCGCCAATGCGCTGGATATGCAGAACGCCCGTCAGAACAATCTCTCCAGCGCCATGCAGGATCGGCTGATGCTCGATGAAAAACGCATCCTCGCCATGGCCCAGGGCTTGCGCGACGTGGCTGCCCAGGCCGATCCGGCCGGCAAAGTCATTGCAGAATTCACCCGCCCCAACGGTATAAAGATCACCAAAGTCGCTGTTCCGCTGGGTGTTATCGGGATCATTTACGAAGCACGGCCCAATGTAACGGTCGATGCCGCCGGTATCTGTCTGAAAGCCGGCAACGCGGTGATCCTGCGCGGCGGCAAAGAAGCCTTCAACAGCAACATAGCTCTGGCCAATGCACTGGATAAAGGCGGCGTAGCTGCCGGTCTGATTGCAGGAGCAGTGCAAATCGTACCTTGGACCGATCGCGAAGCGGTACAGATCATGCTGAAAATGGACAAATATTTGAGTGTGATCATCCCCCGCGGCGGCGAAAGTCTGATCCGGGCAGTAGTTGCGGGAGCCACCATGCCGGTAATCAAACACTACAAAGGAGTCTGCCATGCTTATCTGGATAAAAGCTGCGATCTGGCCGATTCGCTCAAGATCGTACTCAACGGCAAATGTCAGCGCCCCGGTGTCTGCAACGCATTGGAAACAGTGCTGGTGGACAAAGCCGCCGCAGCTGTTATCGTGCCGGAGCTTTATAAAACGCTGGCAGAAAACGGTGTAACTGTTTTTGCCGATGCCGGATTCCGTCAGTACGCGCCCGCTGCAGAAATATTGCCGGAAGAAAATCTCTACAACGAATATCTGGATTTGCGGATCTCAGCCAAAGTCGTTGAAGGTGTGGATGCGGCCATCGAGCACATAAATAAATATGGCTCCCATCACAGCGACTGCATTCTTGCCAACGATACTGAAGCGGTGGAAAAGTTCCTCAACAGCGTTGATTCTGCCGTGGTCTACAACAATGCCTCCACGCGTTTTACCGATGGCGGAGAATTCGGCATGGGTGCGGAAATCGGCATTTCCACGGATAAACTCCACGCCCGCGGTCCCATGGGAGTCGATGAACTTGTAACCTACAAATATGTGGTCAGGGGCAATGGACAAACCCGCTGAAAAGCTTCCGGCACGCATAATTACATTGGGCTGCCGGCTCAATCAGGCGGATACGGCGCTGCTGACTTACCGGCTGCAGCAGATGGGCTATTATGTCCAGATGGAAAATTCAACCGCAGCGCCGGCACTGGTGATAATCAACAGCTGTGCGGTAACAGCCGCCGCCGCGGCAAAGAGCCGTCAGGCGGCGCGGAAACTGCAAACGCTCTACCCGCAAGCAAAAATCATTTTCACCGGGTGTGCCGCCGAAGTCGATACAGAAAATATCGCCAACGAAAACTGGCTCAAACTCGGTAATGTGCAGAAACGTTCTCTGGCTGAATTAGTGAACAGCCGCCAAACGCCGCCGGTTATCCGCAGCCGCGAAGCCACGGCGGCAAACTTTGCAGAAAATGCTCAAGGGCTCTTTCCGCATCGCACCCGGGCATTTATAAAAATTCAGGAGGGGTGCGACAATTTCTGCACCTACTGCATCGTGCCGTATACCCGCGGTGCCTCCCGCAGCCGCAACTTTGATGAAGTTATTGCCGATTGCCGCCAAGCCATCGGAAGCGGTGCGCCGGAGATAGTGCTGACCGGCGTGAACACCTGCAACTACTCTGATAATGGCAAAACTCTTTGCGATGTAATAGATACGCTCTGCCGGGATATTCCGGGCGCGTGGCGTATGCGCTTGAGTTCCACCGAACCGGCTCTGGACAACCTTGCGTTGCTGGAAACCATGGCCAAATATCCCGATAAAGTGTGCCGTTTTCTCCATCTGGCGCTTCAGCACGGCAGTAATACGGTGCTGGAACGGATGAACCGGCACTATACCACGGAAGATTTTGAACTTTTTGTCAATACCGCGCGTCAGCTCATACCCGATATACATCTGGGCACCGATATAATTGCCGGGTTTCCCGGTGAAAGCGATGAAGAATTTGAAGAAAGTTTTGAATTTGTCAGAAAAATGCGCTTTGCCAATCTGCACGTATTCACATATTCCAAACGCGCAGGAACTCCGGCAGCCGCCATGCGCAATCAAGTCAACGACAAGTTGAAAAAGCTCCGGCATAAACGGTTGGAAGTCCTGGGGGACGCCATGAAACAGGAGTTCATTGCAAGTCAGCACGGCAAAACCCTGCCGGTGATCTTCGAAACAGTTGACCGCAATGGCATCGCCCACGGCTGGAGCGACAACTATATTGCTGTTACCGCCCCGGCCGCTGAAATACAGCTGGCGTGTTTGAGCAAATTGGAGTTTTGATCAAACTTTTGCTTACACTGCCGGAAAATAGCAGAAAAATCCGCTGATATTCAAGCCAAAGTATTTGAAAAAGAACGTATTTGTGGTATCTTAAAAGAGCAGTAAATTTTTGCCAATCTAAACAAAGGATATATAAAATGGCTATTTCCATCAACAGTCTGCCCGGATTTGTTGACCTGCAGGTCAACGGTTTTCTGGGGGTCGATTACTCTGCGGAAGGTCTGACTCTGGAAAAGGTTCTGATGACCGCACGCGAAATCTACAAACGCGGTACCGCCGGTTTCCTCGCTACCGTGATCACTTCCAGCGAAGAAATCTACGCCAAAAACCTCGGCATCATCGCCGATGCAATGGAAGATCCCGAAGTCGGTCATGTGATTCTGGGTATCCACGCGGAAGGTCCGTTTCTGAGCGATCAGCCCGGTGCGGTCGGTGCTCACAACCCCAAATATGTGCAGAAGCCCACCGCCGAATTTTTCGACAAAATGATGGCATGGAGCCGCAACAACATCAAAGTAATCACCATCGCTGCCGAAAGCGAAGGCGCTGCCGAATTCACCAAGTATGCAGTCAGCAAAGGCGTAGTTGTCTCGCTGGGTCACCATCTGGCGACCTTTGAAGATGTGCAGCGCTGTGCCGCCGCCGGTGCCAGCTGGCCCACCCACCTGGGCAACGGCTGCCCCAACAGCATCGACCGTCACCGCAACCCCATCTGGGCCGGTCTGTGTGAAGATGGCGTAACCGCCGGTCTGATCACCGATGGTCATCATCTGCCGCCGCCGGTGGTCAAGGCCATGATCCGGGCCAAAGGCGTAGACAATGTCATTTGCGTAAGCGATGCTTCGCCGATCGCCGGCATGCCTCCCGGGGTATATGAAACTCTGGGCAATTACGCGGTGCTGGAAGAAAACGGACTGCTCCACAACCCCGAAAAGAAATGTCTGGTCGGCTCTTCGGCCACTATCATGCAGTGTGCCAATGTCGTGGCAAGTCTGAAAGCTTTCACGCCCGAAGATATCGTGCAGATGTGCTTCATTGCCCCGCTGAAAAAGATCGGCGTGGATCCCGAAGCTTTTGCCGCCAAATTGCCTGCAAAATACACCTGGAACGGCAGCAACTTTGTCGCCATCTGATCCAGAGCAGAAAAATCTTTGAAATGTAAACTCCGGAAGGCTGCCGTTTTCCGGAGTTTTTTTACAGAAACTTCCATGAAAATCAACGATGTATCCGTTCAGGACGAAAAACATATCCTGATACTTTTACAGCGGCTTGCAGCCGGTGCCGAAAACTGCGTTACTCTGGCTTGGGACGAAAGTCACTTCCTGCAAACCGACGGCAACGAATTGATGCTTAAAAATCCCGAAGGGCTCTATCGTTCGATCGATCATGATTTTTCTGAAGATGAATTGTGTGAGCTGTTCATGAATTATTACCGGGGAAAATCCGGCTGCCTCAACAAATATCAATGGCAGCTTATACCCGGTTTTTCAGATTGGGAGTCTGAAATCGAAACCGACCGTGAAGAAAATACTCCACGATTTTTCAACCGTTTGATAAAAATATTTAAGCGCTGATCCGTATTTCATAAACAAAACGGGCTGTCGCAATTTTGAATTGCAACAGCCCGTTTTTTTCAAAAGATGCAGTTATCAGAAACCGCTGCGGCCATGGAGTCTGCCCTTACGCAGGAAACCTTCATAGTTACGCATGGTCAGATGCGATTCCAACTGGCTCATGGTATCGAGCGTAACCCCAACCATAATCAGCAAGCTGGTACCTCCGAAGAGCGATGCCACCAGAAACGGTATGTGCAAGCTGTTGGCAAGCAGCATCGGGAACAAACTCAATGCCATCAGGAATACCGCGCCGCCGAATGTCACGCGGGTCATGGTCGTATCCAGAAAGTCAGCAGTAGGCTGTCCAGGGCGGATACCGGGAATATAGCCGCTTTCACGCTTGAGATTTTCCGAAATCTGCAGCGGATTGAACTGCGTGGCAACCCAGAAGAAGTTGAACGCCATGATCAGCAGACCGTAGGTGATAAGATAACCGGCTGCATCGTAGTTGAACCAGCTCGCCAGCGTTGTCCAGTTGAAATATTCAAAAATCGGACGCGGGATCATCATGATCGCACCGGCGAAAATGATGGGCATAACCCCGGCAAAGTTGACCTTCAACGGCAGATAAGTCGCACCACCCTGCACCTGATTGCCGATGCTCTTGCGCGCCATCTGCACCGGCACGCGGCGCATACCCTGGCAGAGCATGATCGTAGCAGCTGTAACTGCTGCAAAGACGATCAACAGAATCAGCAGATGTACCGGTTTGAAGCTGGTCGAACCGGTGCTCTGGCTGGTAGCCATCTGCACAAGCTGAATAACTGCAGACGGCACTTTGGAGATAATATTGATGGTAATAATGATCGAAACACCATTACCGATACCGCGTTCAGTAACCTGTTCACCCAGCCACATAAAAATCATAGTCGTACAAGTCAGAACCAGCACTGTCATGATCATAAATACACTCGGATTACCCCAAAACAACGGTTCGCCGGGCATTTGACCGAAAAGCTTGGCAGGATTGATCATGGCCATCGCCGCAAGCACGCCCTGCACCAGACAGACCAGGATGGTCAGATAACGGGTATATTGGCTGATTTTGGCACGTCCGGTTTCGCCATCGCGGGAAATCTTTTCCAGAGCCGGAACCACCGGAGTCAGCAGCTGAATAATGATCGATGCGGTAATGTAGGGCATGATCCCCAGCACACCAAGCGCAAACTGCTGCAGAGCACCGCCGGAAAAGATATCAAGCATATCCATAATACCGCCGGAAGTTGCCCCATTGGCCTGAAACTGGGAAAGATAATTTTTCAATGCCACCGAATTGACACCGGGGCACGGAATATTATCCGCCAGACGAACCAGCACAATAATTCCGGCTGTAAAGAGCAGACGACTACGCAATTCCTTGACTTTAAGGACGTTCCAAAACGCTTTCAACATTGCTGTTTATTCCTTGTTAAAATATTTTGATTTTTTTAATTACATTTCAATGAATATAACATGCAAAGAAATGCTTTGCAAACTTGTTATACATCTTTTTCACCGAAAAAACTCGGATCGTTTCGTATAAAGTTCAGCCGAACCCTATACGAAACGACCCGGGATAAATCCCGGATCGTAAAACGAAGGCTTACTCCTCGATGCAGCTGCCGCCGGCAGCTTCGATCTTGGCACGCGCCGCAGCGGAGAATTTCACCGCTTTGACGGTCAGAGCCTTGGTGATATCGCCATCAGCCAGAACCTTGAGGGGCATTTCTTTTTTGCTCAACAGGCTCTTGGCACGCAAGCTTGCAACATCCACGGTTTCACCGAAGTTGAAGTTGGCTTCAAGAACCGAAAGGTTCACCAGCTGGAAAACCATGTGATCGGCACTGTTGAAACCACGTTTCGGCAAACGACGGAACAGCGGAATCTGGCCCCCTTCGAAGAAGGGACGGATCACTGCACCGGTACGGGATTTCTGACCCTTTTCACCACGGCAGCAGGTTTTACCCATGCCGGAGCTGTCACCACGACCAACGCGTTTGCGGCCCTTGACAGAACCCGGAGTTGTTGTTACTTCATGCAATCTCATTTTTCTTTACCTGAATGTGTCAGCGTAAATTTATATTAACACATCCTGCCTCGCTTTCACTCTTAATCGACAGAACATGTTCAACAATTCTGTCCTGCACCATTGCCGGTACAGGACAGATATTGTCTTACTTACAGAGTATCAATGCCGCGTTTAGCAAGCACATCCTCTTTGGTCGCAAGACTCTGAAGAGCCTTGAAGGTAGCTTTCGCCACGTTGGCAGAGTTGGATGCACCAAGACTCTTGGCCAACACGTCCTGCACACCGGCAAGTTCCAAGATGGAACGCATAGCACCACCGGCAATCAAACCGGTACCGCTGGATGCGGGACGCATCAGAACTTTCGCGCCGTCGAAACGAACTTCGATCGGATGCGGCAGTGTGGTGCCGACAAGTTTGACATCCATGATGTTCTTGCGGGCGGCTTCGCCACCCTTGCGGATAGCATCAGACACTTCGTTGGCCTTGCCATAGCCATAACCAACGCGGCCGTTGCGGTTGCCGACTACAACCAGAGCTCCAAAACTGAAGTTTTTACCACCCTTCACAACTTTGGCACTGCGGTTGATGCAAATGACGCTCTCTTCGAATTCGCTCTGCACACGATCTTCGGCCTTGAAATTTTCACGTTTAGCCATTTTTGCAAAGCCCTTTCTTAGAACTTGAGTCCGTTTTCACGGGCGGCTTCGGCAATCGCCTTCACCCGGCCGTGGTATTGAAAACCGGAACGGTCGAAAACAACTTCGGTAATGTTGGCCGACTTTGCTTTTTCCGCCGCCATCTTGCCGAGCAGAGCTGCACCAGCCATGTTCGGTTTGCCATTTTCCGCCTTGAAAGTGGCATCC